>CALWIZ010000024.1 GCA_944380885.1 uncultured Clostridia bacterium
AAGTTTCGGTCAAACCTTTTTAAAGGTTTGCGGTTTCTAAAGGCAGAGCCTTTAGCCGCTTTCCGCAGAAAGCGGAATCCTTTTGCATCATAAAACGCAGGAAAGGGTGAAAAAACAGTCCGGTGGACTGTTCCTGTGGGAAACCCTCGTCGGGGGTTCCCTTTAACTGACTCTTTATTTGTGCAATTTTCCAATTAAAGATGAATTTTTCTACAAGCTGAAAAGAGCCGTACAAAAACGGCTCTTTTATCTTTCGGGGTATTTTAGATTTTTCGGCAGACCGAGGACATAATCCGCCGACACGCCGTAATATCTGCACAGTGTTATAAGGCACTCGGTCGGGAGCTGCCTTTTATTCAGCTCATACTGGGAATAGGTAGTCTGCGCTATGCCGAGAATGTCCGCAACCTGCTTTTGCGTCAGATCCCTGTCCTCCCTGAGCTCTCTTATTATTTCATTATACTTCACTGTGCTCACCTCAAGCACATTTTAAAAAACAATCTACTCTCAAATTAGCTTTTAACTCAATATAAGTTACAAAGCCCGTGAGGTTATCCAATATGTACTGTGAATGTAATTTTTGTATATATAACTTTCAGAATTGCTGTACTTTGGAAAAAATAAAATTATCTTCGTCCGGAATGTGTGAATGCTGCATTTATATTTCTATTCCCAAAACTTATCTTGAGAAAGAAAAAAGTATACAGCCTGAAATTCTTGACAGAAACGAATAAATATCATTACCGGGTATCTTTCATGTGCCGGCAGACTGTCAAACTAACGGACGGTTCATACTGTCCCTGTAAGAGCCGGTTGCGATTTTTATAATATCAACTATCCAGCCTATATAAAAAATTCCGCCGGTAAGCAAATAAAGAATACCGGTGCCGATTTTTCCGGTGTAGAATCTGTGCACACCTAAGTATCCGAGAAAAATGCAAAGAAGCAGAGTTACTATTTTGCTCTTTCTGGCAGGTACTGCATTCGTGATGAAAGTTGCCGCGTTGACATTCGGTATTCCGTTTGTGCTGTTTACCACTCTTGTGGTCGCAGAGCTTGAATTATTCGTAACAGTACTGCTGATATTTATATTGATTGTTGCTTTTTTCTGATCCTGAGGCTGCTCGTTTTTATGACCGCAGTATTCGCAGACATCTCCGTTCATCGGCGCTCCGCAGGAAGGACAGTTTTCTGCCATTTATAACCCCTTTTTTCAAAATTTTAATAACAAATTTCAGGTTTTATCCTATATACTTATAATAACCAAACCTATGTGGTATTGTCAAACACATATTATACTTTTCCGCGGTTTTATAACAGTATTTGTAAAAACGACGTTACTTGGCCGGTGAGACGGTGCCCGAGCCGCTCCATGGAACCTTGCGCTTACTTTTGATAATTTTAATCACCGCGGAAAACGCGCGGTACACCGCGAAGACAACCGCCGACATAACCGACGCGATACAGAAATTAAGCGGAACCATAACAAAAAAATACGGGAATCTTTCATGAAACCCCTCTATGTTCGTGCACAGAACCGGATATGTAATATTATCCGCTATCCACGAAAGAAGATATGTCCCGAAAGAAATTTCGGAAAGCCGGCTTATCAGCCACGCCGCAAAGCGCGGCATGACAACTGTTCTTTCTGGGCGGCCGCTCCCGTTTGCCGCGGAAGAGGAAAACGCCGCTTTTGAAACAAAGTCCGTTTTCAAAACGGTGCAGAAAAGCAGAACCGACAGCACAGTGTCCTGAACTCCTCCCCAGTCCGATATTCCGTTCCATATAAAGGTGCGGCCGTGGCATAGGTAATAATCATATGCGCCGAAAAGAATTACCGCCGCCAGAAATACACCGATATTGAAAATTTTTTTATTTCTTATCGCTTCCTTATTTTCGCTGATATAGGCGCCTATAAAATAATATGTAACGGGATAGAGCTTAGTCCAGAAATCCGGAAATATTTTAAACGCGAAGGGCTGCGGCGAGGCGGCAGGCGCAATCAGTCTCGCGTACCAGTCGAACGAATTGAACGTAGTAGGCAGAACCGTCACAAAAATCATAACGGATATAAGCAGTTTTTTCCCGCGCCGGTCGAGATTGCCGTATAAAACATTAAAGAAAGGAATAAGCGCAAACAGACCGATATACATTTCGACATACCATGAGTACTGCTGAAATGTAAATATATTCTCAAAAGCCGAAAAGAGTGTTACCGGTTCGTTCAGTCCGAACTTTCTGAACAAAAGCATCGCGGCAGTCGATAAAAGATAGACAAATATTACCTTGCCTATTCCGGTATAATACCTGAGACTTACTTTTTTGTTTTTCATCAGATACCCCGTGAGCAGCAGAAACAGCGGAACACAGACCATAAACATCGTTCGTGCGGTTATGGCCGCGAACATCGTCTCTCCCCTTATTTCAGTACCGTAAAAGCCGGTATTCAGGAAAAAATGCACCGAAATAACCGATATTACCGCGATTACCCGTATTATATCCAACGTCAGAATTCTTTCTTTTTTCATTCTTAAGCCCCTTTTGCATATCATGCTTTTTGCGGATTCAGGCGCCATAGTTCAATAAAACGCCGTATCCCGCTTAACCGCCGTATTTTTTCAGCATTACAAAATTCGTGAGCGGCACTCCGTTTTTCAGTACCCGCTGTTCTTTTATTACCGCATAGTCACGGTGCTCGAAAAACGGTTTTGCGGTTATCGAGGAATGAACCGTTATGTCGCCGTTTATATGTTCTTCAAGTCTGCCGCAAAGCGCCGTCGCCGTTCCGCGCCCCTGATAATCCCTGTGAACATACAGACGGTCAAGATACCCTGTACAGTCGATATCCCCGAATCCAATTATAATACCGCCTTCAACCGCGACAAGTGTAAAATGCTCCTTAAGCGACCGGTTCCATTTATCACAGTCGACACTTTCGCCCGTCCAAGCGTTAAGTTCTTCCTCGGTATAATCTTTAATATTTACCGTATGGACAGTATTGTAAAAAAGCTCCGTTATTTCTTTGCAGTCTTTTTCCTCATATCCACGAATATACATTTTCGCACAGCTTTCCGTATTTTTCAATATTTTATCTTTAATTTTACAGTTCTGTTTAACCCAGACCGGCAAAGCGCGCTTTTTCCGGCATTTAAAACCCGCGTTTTTTAAGGTCAGACACCAAGCCTACATAAAATTCCCTTACGTCAAAGCCGGGTATGTTTTCCCTATTCAGGTCTATTACGTCGCCGTGGGAAATCCCTCTTGAGCCGGCAGGCTCTATGAGAGTGAATTTTTCTCCCCATTCAGCCGAATCAACCGATACCAGCCCGTCGTTTCTGCCGTCAAAGTGCTTTACAAGAGGATAGCTTAAATTAAGCGGAAATTTGCCGCTCCTTGCCTTTTTGCAGTAAGACATAACGCTTTGATAAAACACTTCGCCGGAATCCGGAGTTTCGGCGTTGAACCTCTCACAGGAGGCGGCGGTAAGATCGGAAACAGCCGCGAGGAAATCGGGGTCGCTGTCTCCGAGCTTTTTTAAAGTTTTATTATATGTATTCGCTATTGAGTTACGGACTTTTTCAGGAGTTTTTTCAAGCAGAAAATCCGCGAACAGGCAGCCCCGGTGAGGCGTGTTGACGGTTGTGAGGCTCGCCACGTACGGCGCCGCGCCGAAATGCGTTATCGCCGCCCGGCTGTCAAGTCCGCCCTTTGAATGAGCGATTATATTGACCTTTTCACATCCGGTCTGTTTTACTATATCTGAAATACGCTCCGCGAGCTCTCTGCCGCAGTCTTCGACCGACGCCGCGGACTGCTGTTTTCCGTAAAAAATCTCAGCGCCGTTTCTTTTAAGCTCTCCGCTTATCCTGCCCCAGTAGTTAAGATACCGGAAATCACGGAAAAACACGCCGTGCACAAGCAGCAGCGGATACCTTGCGGCGCAGTCCGAGCGTTCCTTTCTTACTTCATTGAGCAGGTTTTTCTCCGATTCGGTTATTATCTCGGCGTTTACGATACGCATTATTTTAATAAGATAATAAATATTAAGCCCCGGTATCCAGCCGAAAAGCGCGCCGAGCACACGGTGCTTTATGCCAAGCTGTACCGACCTTAAATATAGTCTACCCATGCCTGCCCAGAATATAAGCGACTCAAATATCACGGCAACGACAACCGAGCCCAGCATCGTACCGATCGCTTTAACCGAACTGATATCGTTCCACGGAATAATATTTTTAAAAGATACATAAATAAAATAAATCTGGAGAATTACCGTTACAGTAACGCTTATCAGAAAAACAAACAGCAGCTCATAACCGTCTGACAGTGTTTGAAGCCTTTTGATATCGAGCCTGTGCCGCTGAGGCCTGAACAGCACCGCGGCAAACAGCAGCGAGGGAATAATTACAGCCGCAGCACAGACCGCCGCCGGCAAAACTATTCCTCCTCCGGCAAGTAATGTAAAAAGCATTACCGTACAGGAGCAGTAAACTGTCAGCAAAGAGTATGTTATTCTTCTTAAATACCGCATTTTTGTTTCCCCTTACAAATTTTGAAATCAGCCAACCATAACAATTAAAAAAATTCCGAATTGCTTGCGCCGGCTGCCGCGCTTAAAATTTTTCTATACTCATGGTTCTCATTTCTTCTTCCGTAACGCCGTTCTTTCTGCCGTATTCAAGCCAATATGAAGTAGATGCTCTTATAAAAATCCTTTTGGGCAGCGGCATGGTAGTTTTTAACACACGCTGTTTTCCGTCCGATATGCAGCCGGCAAGCATTTTAATTTTGCGCTCCGCAAAAGACCTGAACGGGGTATCGAGTATAGCCTCGCCGCTTCCTATTTGAAGCGCCGATCCGAAAGGAAAACCGTTCTGAGCGCAAAACAATTTTACCATATCCACCGCCGTGTCGTTCTGCGCCGGCTCAAAAAAGCCGCAGTTCACAATAACCGAAACGGTCGGTTTCTTTTCGGGCGGATTTTTTTCAAGAGTCTTCAAAAATCCCAGCAGAGTAGAAGGTATCCCGTCGGCATAAAGCGGGAAAACGAACAGTAAATCCGTAAAACCGTTTATTTTGCCGCAAAGCTCTGTGTGATTGTTTTTTGAAATATTATAATACTCTGTTTTTTCCTTACAGTTTTTTATAAAAATATCCGCGTACAGTTTTGAATTTGATTTAGGCGCACGGGGACTCGCGTTCAGTATAATTATTTCCGCCATTCCTTAACAGCCTCCCTTACCGCGCTTTCGGTCTCGTTTTCATTTACGAATACAATACGCCAGCTTTTAAACGACATATTTTTCGCGTTGCGCTCTACAAGACGGCGGAAGACCTCGCGCTCTTCCTCGCCTGTATCGCCGTAAGCTATTATCACTGCTTTTTTGAGTGCAACTGCCCTCTGTACATGATGAGTTTCGCCGTCAAGCAGGCGGATAAAAGCCATTTGTATCGGTATCGCCCGTTCAAGCATGGTTTTCATCACGGTATCGTAGCCGCCGTATTTTATACGGCTGACATAAATTACTGCGTCGCTTGCGGCTATCAGCGGATATACCTTTACGGCGTCGTCGCGTATAACGCACTTGCCGGGCGTTTTTGTCCAGCAGCCGAAACAGCCGACACAGTTAGCTATTTTAAGTTCTGACAAATCAATATACTTTATCCCATTTGATATTTCAGAGGAAATATTTAAAGGTGTGTCGCTGAGTATCAGTTTCATATTCGCTCCGTTTCGTTTATTTATTTATATTATATTTCGCTTTTGAATAATAAAACATTTAAAAGGCACTGAATTTACAGCCTGATTTCTATATGTTCGCCGTCCGCGCTGTTTACTTCGACCAGCTTCCAGTTTTTGTGTCTCCTGCGAAAACGGTTTACCGTTTTTACAAATTTTACCGACTGCGCCATTTCCTTTTGTATGCGAAGTGTTGAAATTCTTTCGCCTAACGTAATATCCATAGCGTTTTCTCCTTTCGTTTTGTGTTTTAAGTATACCCTTTAAACACAACGAAATAAATGGCGCGTAAGTTGAAAACAGCAAAAACAGCTCAACCAAACGCTGATTTTTCTCTCAACTTTCGGTTGAAATACCATGCGCAGCTATATTTTGGAACTTAATAATAACGCTACCGTCTCCACATGTCCTGTTCTCGGGAACATATCGACCGGCGTGTATTCGCAAAGACGGTAGCCTTTTTCTGAAAACAGCTTTATATCCCTTGCTAAAGTCGCCGGGTCGCAGGAGACATACACGACCCTTTCGGGGCGGAATTTCTGCGTTATTATATCTATCAGCTCGGCAGAACAGCCTTTTCTCGGCGGGTCGACTATTACCGCGGACGGCTGTATTCCTCTTGCGGCAAGCTCTGCCGCGGCGTCGGCGGCGTCGGCGCATATAAACTCCGCGTTTTCCGTACCGTTAAGATTTGCATTAAATCGCGCGTCCTCAACAGCCTCCGGCACTATTTCGGCGCCTATTATTTTTTTTGCCCTTCCCGCCATCGAAAGTCCTATCGTTCCGGCGCCGCAGTAAAGGTCAAGTATTACCTTTCCGTCAGGCTCCGCGTACTCAGCCGCCTTTCTGTACAGCTTTTCGGCAGTGCTTCGGTTTACCTGATAGAACGACAGCGGCGACAGCCGCACTTTAACTCCGCACAGTACATCGGTTATATATTTTTCGCCGTATATTACCTTACATTCTTTTCCGAGTATGACATTTGTCTTTTCTCGGTTGATGTTGAGCTGCACGCTTTTAAGACTCTCGCCGCAAAGAGCAGAAAAACGGCTTACAAGAATATCCGCAGCCGGAAGCGAACCGCCGTTTATAACGATACATACCATTATTTCGCCGGTTTTCTCCGCAAGACGGATATAAAGGTGACGCAGAAGTCCTTTGTGGCTTAGTTCATCGTATACGCTGATTTTGTTTTCCGCCGCCCAGCCTGAAAAAATTTCCGCAATTTTCCCGAAAATCTCCGGCTGGAGGGCGCAGTCGCCGCACTTTACTATCCTATGGGAACGAAAGGCGTAAAATCCGACCGAGCCGTCCTGCGCCACCGGATACTGCGCCTTGTTGCGGTAACGGTCGGGGCTGTCAGATGGTATGATCGGTTTCGGCGGCATATCAGCGCCGCCTATGCGCTTTACCGCCTCATAAACCCGCTTCTGCTTTATCCGGCACTCCGCCTCATAGCTTATATGCCGCAGAACGCAGCCGCCGCACTGCCTGAAATAAGGACAGGTGTTTTCCTCCCTGTCAGGCGAGGCGACAAGTATTTCTTCCGCCTTGGCATAGGCGCAGCTCTTTTTTACCTTAAGCAGCTTCGCCCTTACGCGGTCTCCGACGGCGGTCATCGGCACAAAAACCGCCATGCCCTCGTATCTTCCGACCCCGCTGCCCTCATCGGTTATATCGGTTATATCAATAATTATTTCTTCGTTTTTCTGCATAACGCTCTCCGCTTTTACTTGTTACAATTATTATATTATATCATCAGCTCACAGGCAAGCAGAGCTTGACCGACATTTTCAATAACGGAATTTTCGTTTTTTTATGCAAAAAGTAAAAATTCACGAAAAATTCATAAATTTATTACAATCTCCTTGACAATTCAAAAAAAGATGTTACAATATAGTTACAGTATTCGACACAGATTTGCTTACAAAGCGGCAGGGTAATAATCTTGTCGTTTTATTTTTCCCCTTTGCGGTCTCCGCAAAGGGATTTTTTTGCTTTCAGACGCAAAAAGCTCCGGACCGGATTTTTCCGGTCCGGAGCTTTTATTTACAGATTTTTGTCAGAACCCTGCTGTTTTTATCGGCATATTCGGCTGCTTATTCGTCAAGCGCGCATAAATGCTCATACGACTCGCGCCGCACCGCCACATAGTCACGCTCGCTGTTAAGCATAACTACCGGAGGTCTGCCCACACGGTTGTAGTTTGATGCCATTGAGTAGTTGTAGGCTCCCGTAGTAAGGACGGCTAATATCTCGCCGCGTTTCGGCCTCGGCATCGCCACGTTTTCCTGAATAAGGTCGCCTGATTCACAGCAGCGGCCGGCAACAGTGGCGGTAAAGTCCTTTTTGTCCTCGGCGCGTGAGGCTAAAATCACGGTATAGGGCGATTCGTAAAGCGTATATCTCGGGTTGTCGGTCATTCCGCCGTCTATCGAGACATAATTTTTGTATCCGGTTATCTCTTTTACGCTGCCTACGGTATAAAGGGTCATTCCGGCGTCGCCCACAAGGCTCCTGCCCGGCTCCATCATTATTCTCGGCACGGCGATACCCAAAGCGGCGCACTGTTTGTTTATAATGTCCGCAACCTCGGCTATCTTGTCCGCATAGCTAATGACCGGGTCCTTTTCGGTGTAGCGCACGCCGAATCCGCCGCCGAGATTGAGTATATCAGCGGCAAATCCGGTCTCATTTTTCACATCGGCTATAAATTTCAGCATAATTTCCGACGCGTCGGTAAACGGTTTCGACTCAAACACCTGAGAGCCGACATGGCAGTGAAAGCCGATAAGCGTTACATTATTAAGCGCGAGTGCCTTTTTGACAAGTTCGAGCGCCTGTCCTGTCTCAATAGAAACGCCGAATTTAGAATCCACCGCTCCGGTGGATATTTTTTTGTGTGTGTGCGGGTCTATTCCGGGGGTAAGCCGCAGAAGTATTTTCTGATTTATCCCGTATTCTCCGGCTATTCGGTCAAGAGCAAAAAGCTCGTCTTCACTGTCCACCACAATATATCCGACTTTATTTTCTATCGCGAATTTAAGGTCCCCGTCGCTCTTGTTGTTGCCGTGGAAAAAGCTGTTTTCCATCGGGAAGCCGGCGCTCGCGGCGGTGTATATCTCGCCGGGTGAGACCACGTCAATGTCTATCCCCTCTTCCGCCATAATGCGGTATATCTGACGGCAGGAAAACGCCTTGCTCGCAAATTCCGGCAGAGAACCGGCCGGAAAATATTTCTGCATTGCGTTTTTATAGCAGCGCACGTGCTCTCTTATTTTATTCTCGTCCATAAGGTAAAGGGGCGTACCGTACTTTTCTGCCAGCTCCACGGTATCGTAGCCGGCAAATGTAAGATGTCCCTTTTCGTTTACTGAAATGTTATCGCAGATCATTTATGTCCCCTCAAAGAAGTTTTTTAAGACGCTGAGCCGCCTTTAAAGTTGATTCGCGGCTGCCGAATGAGGTCAGGCGGAAGTAGCCTTCGCCGGCGTCGCCGAATCCGGCGCCGGGGGTGCCCACTATCTGTGCCTTTTCAAGCAGGAAATCGAAAAATTCCCAAGAAGTCATGCCGTTCGGGCACTCAAGCCACAGATATGGCGAATTTTCGCCGCCGGTGAAATAAATTCCCTTTTCCTTTAAAACCTCGGCTATAATGCGGGCGTTTTCCATATAATACGCTATCGACTCGCGGCACTGCTTCTGACCCTCGTCCGAAAGGGCTGCCTCGGCGGCGCGCTGAACCACATAGGGAACGCCGTTGAATTTTGTCGCCTGTCTTCTCGACCAGAGGAAGGACAGCTTGTTTTCGCCTACCGTAAGCTCGTCGGGGAATACCGACCACGCGCAGCGGGTACCGGTAAATCCGGCAGTTTTTGAAAAGCTGCAAATTTCTACCGCACAGGTTTTTGCGCCCTCTATCTCATATACAGAGTGCGGATAATCGCCGCTTATAAACGCCTCGTAAGCAGAGTCGAAAATTATAAGAGAACCGGTCTCATTAGCGAAATCTATCCACTTTTTAAGCGCGTCGCGTCCGTAAACAGCGCCGGTCGGGTTGTTTGGCGAGCAGAGGTATATAACATACGGCCTGCGCTCTATGCCGTCGGGCATGGGAAGAAAACCGTTCTCACGGTTTCCGGCTATGAATTTCACCTTATGACCGCTCATGATATTGCTGTCAAGATACACCGGATATACCGGATCGGGGATAAGTATCTCATTGTCGCCTAAAATATCCACAATATTGCCGACGTCACTTTTGGCACCGTCCGACACGAAAATTTCCTCAGAGCTTAAATCAACCGGAAATTTCTTATAGTATTCCGCTATTTTCTCACGCAGGAAATCGTAGCCGTATTCCGGAGCGTAGCCTCTGAAAGTAGCGGCGTCGCCCATCTCGTCCGACGCTTTTTTCATCGCCTCCACAACGACAGGTGAAAGCGGCAGGGTCACATCGCCTATTCCGAGCCGAATAACGTCTGCGTCCGGATTGGCCTCCTTGTAGGCGTTTACACGCTTTGCTATTTCTGAAAAAAGATAGTTCTTTTTCACATTGAAGTAATTTTCGTTGATTTTGATATTAAGGCTCATATTCATACACTCCGTCATAAACTTTTTCCGCCGCGCCCCTCATATATATATGAGAATTTTCGGCATATGTTATCATCAAATCGCCGCATTTAAGGTGAACTGTTATCTCGCAGCCCTTATCGCAGTAACCGTTGAGTATTGCCGCCACCGCCGCCGCGCAGGCGCCGGTGCCGCAGGCGAAGGTCTCGCCGCTGCCCCGCTCCCAGACCCGCATTTCAAGGGTCTTCCGGTCTAACACCCTTATAAACTCGGTGTTTACCTGCTCGGGGAAAATGGGATTGTATTCAAAATCAGGACCGATTTTTTCAAGGTCAAGCTTTTGCACATCATCACAAAAAATAACGGCATGGGGGTTGCCCATTGAAACGGCGGTCATATTGTAAGTTTTTCCCTTTACGTCCACCGGCTCGTTTATCATTCTGTCTCCGTCAAAAATCACCGGGATATCGCGGGGGTTGAGTATCGGCTCGCCCATATCGACCGTAAGGCTTACCGCCTTGCCGTTTTCAGCGGTTACTTTAAGCGTTTTTATGCCGCTTAAGGTCTCTACCGTCAGAGTGTCCTTATGGGCTATGCCTGTATCATAAATGTATTTTCCCACACAGCGTATGCCGTTGCCGCACATCTTTCCCTCGCTGCCGTCAAGGTTGAACATACGCATTTTGGCGTCGGCAACGTCAGACGGGCAGATGAGTATCACTCCGTCGCTCCCCACGCTCGTTCTGCGGGGAGACATTATTCTGGCAAGGCGCGCGGGGTCGTCTATATCCTGCTTAAAGCAGTCAATATATATATAGTCGTTGCCTATGCCGTGCATTTTTGTAAATTCTATTTTTTTCATGCTGCTCACCTTAAATGTTTATTCCGGCTTTGCGCATCTCGGCAACCAGCGCCTCACGGTGAGCCGGCTCCATAGGTGTAAGCGGCAGGCGCAGATAATCCTCGCACCAGCCCATAGCCGCCATGGCCGCTTTTACCGGAATGGGGTTTACTTCGCTGAACAAGGCGTTTATAAGCGGCAGATACTCAAGCTGCATTTTTGCGGCGCCCTTTACGTCTCCGCTCAGCATTTTGGCACACATCTCCGACGCCTTCTTCGGCAGAACATTAGAAAGCACTGAAATACAGCCCTTGCCGCCGAGCGACATTATCGGAACCGTCTGGTCGTCGTTTCCGGAGTAAATATTTATATCGTCTCCGCACAGCGCCGCTATCTCAGCCACGGCGGAAATATTGCCGCCCGCTTCCTTGATTCCCGAAATATTCGGGTGCTTTGAAAGCTCCTTTACCGTGGCGGGGGCGATGTTCACGCCTGTTCTCGACGGCACATTGTAAAGTATGAGCGGTACCGACGAAACATCGGCAATTTTTGTGAACATCTGAATAAGACCGTTTTGGGTTGCCTTGTTGTAGTAAGGCGTTACCACGAGCACGCCGTCAACCCCTGCCTTGCAGGAAAACTCGGTGAGCGAAAGCGCGTACGCCGTATCGTTCGAGCCGGTTCCGGCAATTATCGGCACACGGTGAGCGGCTCTTTTTACCGCATAGGCTATCGCTTCCCTGTGCTCCCCGTCGGTAAGAGTGGAGGACTCGCCGGTGGTGCCGCAGATAACAAGCGCGTTTACGCCCTCGTCTATCTGCCAGTCGATAAGCCTGCCGAAAGCCTCATAATCGATACCGCTTTCGGTAATAGGAGTAATAAGCGCGGTTGCTATACCCTCAAAAATCGGAGTTTTCATTTTAACACATTCCTTTTCTTAAAAAATTGCAATAAAAAATAGCCGATTGCCCGGCTATCAAAAATCAGAAAACGCGCAACATAAAAATAACGCGCCTTATTCCTCTTTCCGATAGCTCTCCGCAAATGCGACAGTAAACCGGATGTTATTCCGTTTTACCAGAGCGGCCGCCCGCCGGCAGCCCCTCTTCGGCGGCAGCTCCTTTCGCTTATGACATTATCCTGCCGGATTTGACATTCAAAAGCTACTGATAGCGAACCGCGCCTCTATCTTATCGTTTAGACTTTAACACAAACTTGAGTATTTGTCAAGTATCTGACCCCTATTTCATTAAAAAAAGCAAAAATGTTTGACATATCCGGTATTTTTGCTTACAATATAGTATACGGATATATGTGCCATAAAATAATAAGGAAAGGAAATCCGTTATTTTTAATGTAAACTGAAGCGCCGGGACCGTACATATGGCATAGCGGTTGACGAGGACGGGGAGCATCGAAAGATTCGGCGGATGTCCCGCGGCAGGCATGTCGTGAACAAGCGTTTAAAACCCGGAAGCAATTCCGGAACAGAGACGTCTTGCTATGTCATAAATATTATAAACGGTATGTACGGAAGGTCGCCGGAGAAAGACGGATTTTTATATCCGCCTGCTTCGGTTTGTTTTCAGCGCACTCAAAACCAATTCAAACACCTTTCCCCATACCGCGGAAAGGTGTATTTTTTATGTGCGGAATAGTTGGATTTACAGGAAAAGCACAGGCAGCGGGCTTTCTGCTCGACGGTCTTGAAAGACTCGAATACAGAGGCTACGATTCTGCCGGAATAGCCGTGCTTAACGGCGGAGTCTTCGGTATTGAAAAAACCACAAAAAGAATTAAAAATCTTATTGAAAAGACTGACGGGGGCAGAAAACTGCCCGGTACGGACGGCATCGGTCACACAAGATGGGCAACCCACGGTGCCCCGTCATATGAAAACGCCCACCCGCATACATCATCGTCTGGGAAATTCGCGGTTGTGCATAACGGAATAATTGAAAATTACATTCAGCTTAAAGAGGAACTGATGGCGGACGGAGTAACCTTTAAGAGCGAAACCGATACAGAGGTAATACCTCAGCTTATTGAGAAATATTACAAAGGCGATTTTCCGGACGCGGTTCAGAAGGCGGTCGCAAGGCTTGAGGGGTCATACGCTCTCGGAATACTCTGTACCGACTGTCCGGGCATGCTTATCGCCGCTAAAAAATTCAGTCCGCTTATAATCGGGCTTGCGAAGAACGCTAATTTTATCGCTTCTGATGTTACCGCGATAGTTTCGCATACAAAGGATATTCTCTATATAGAAGACGGCGAGACAGCGGTTATAACTCCGGACAGTGTAAAGCTTTACGCGGCGGATAAAAGCGAGGTCAAAAGAGAAACCTCTGTAATAAATTGGGACATAGCCGCCGCCGAGAAAAGCGGTTACGACCATTTTATGATGAAAGAGATAATGGAGCAGCCCGCTGCCGTCTCTCAAACAATAGACAGCAGGATAAAAGGCAGAGATATAGTTTTTGAGGGATTAAAGCTCGACGGGGAAAAGCTCAAAAACACCGACCGTATAGAAATAGTCGCCTGCGGCTCGGCTTACCACGCCGGAATGGTTGGCAAATATGTATTTGAGGAGCTGCTGCGGATACCGACAAACGTTGATTACGCCAGCGAGTTCCGTTACCGCAACCCGATAATAAACAACAAAACGCTTACCGTGATAATAAGTCAATCGGGCGAGACGGCGGACACCTTGGCGGCACTTAAAGAAGCAAAGCGCCGTGGCTCTCACACCCTCGCGATAGTGAATGTGGTAGGCAGCTCTATCGCCAAAGCGGCGGACGATGTTATTTACACCTGGGCGGGGCCTGAAATAGCCGTTGCCACCACAAAGGGATATTCTACACAGCTTTCGGTGCTTTATTTGCTGGCTGTATGGGCGGCAAGGCAGCTTAAAAGCGCGGACAGCGAGCGTATCGAGCGGCTGTTTGACGAGATGACAAAACTCCCTGAGCTTATAGAAAGGGTTATAATGAACGAACCCAAAATAAAGGAAATGGCAAAACAGTGCGGCGACCCGAAGTCATTGTTCTTTATAGGCAGGAACATTGATTACGCCGTGTCGCTTGAAGCGTCGCTCAAGCTAAAGGAAATATCTTATATACATTCGGAAGCCTACGCCGCAGGCGAGCTCAAGCACGGCACTATCTCGCTTATCGAGGAGGGCAGAACCGTAATCGCCCTTGCGTGTTATGAGCAGCTGTTTGAAAAGCTGCTTAGCAACATCAAGGAAGTAAAAGCGCGCGGAGCCAACGTAATTGCCTGCGCGGTTGAGGGACATACCGAGGTTGCCTCCGAGGCGTCGCAGGTCATTTATGTGCCGAGAACCGACCCGCTGCTGCTCGCCTCGCTTGAGGTCGTTCCTTTCCAGATTTACGCTTATTATGTGGCACTTTACAAAGGCTGCGACATAGATAAGCCGAGAAATCTCGCGAAATCGGTCACAGTTGAATAAAAAATTTAAAAAACCGCCTTTTTCGGATAGACAAAAGAGGCGGTTTATTATATAATAGTCTGTGTATGTTACGATTATCAGCGGAGGGAAATATGGAGAAAATTCTGGTTCTTGATTTTGGCGGTCAGTACAATCAGCTTATCGCCAGAAGAGTGAGAGAAAATAACGTTTATTCGGAAATAAGACCTTACACCGTTCCGGTTAAGGAAATAAAGGCTGCAGGTTACAGCGGAATAATCCTTACCGGCGGACCCAACAGCGTTTACGGCGATAACGCCGTTCTCTGCGAAAAAGAGCTTTTTGAGCTCGGTATTCCGGTAATGGGTATTTGCTACGGCGCCCAGCTTATGGCGCATATGACCGGCGGCACAGTCGAAGCCGGCGCCAGCGAATATGGCAAGGTGGAGGTAAAGGTAGATACGGCAAGCCGTCTGTTTGACGGTATACCGGCTAAAACCATCTGCTGGATGAGCCATACGGATTACATAAAGCAGGTTCCGGTTGGTTTCAAGATAGTGGGCAAAACCGATGTCTGCCCGGTGGCGGCTATGGAGGACTCAGCTAAAAAGCTGTATGCGGTGCAGTTCCACCCCGAGGTAATGCACACACCTTTAGGCTCTCAGATGATAAGGAATTTTATTTATAACGTCTGCGGCTGCAAGGGCGAATGGACGATGTCATCCTTCACTACCCGTACGATAGAACAGCTCAAAGCGAAAATAGGCGGTAAAAAGGTGCTTTGCGCGCTTTCGGGCGGTGTTGATTCATCGGTTGCCGCGCTGCTTCTGCATAGAGCCGTCGGGGACAACCTTACCTGCATTTTTGTTGATCACGGTCTTTTAAGGAAAGACGAGGCAAAGCAGGTAAATGATCTGTTTCGCGGCACGTACAATATAAATCTGATTTCGGTTGACGCGTCGGAACAGTTCTTAGGTCAGTTAAGAGGTATAACCGATCCCGAGCAGAAGCGCAAGATAATAGGCAGAGAGTTTATCCGCGTTTTCGAGGCGGAAGCGAAAAAAATAGGCAAGGTTGATTATCTCGTTCAGGGGACGATATATCCCGACTGTATTGAGTCGGGCGTGGGTGACGCGGCGCTTATAAAGAGCCATCATAACGTAGGAGGTCTTCCCGACCATGTTGATTTTGATGAGATAATCGAGCCGCTGCGTGACCTCTTCAAGGACGAGGTGCGCAAGGTGGGACTGGAGCTTGGTATGCCGGAAAATATGGTATACCGTCAGCCCTTCCCCGGCCCCGGACTCGGAGTGCGCATAATAGGCGAGCTGACAAGGGAAAAGATAGCAATTTTGCAGGACGCCGACGCGATTTTTCGCGAGGAAGTAGCCAACGCCGGACTTGACCGCAGCATAGGCCAGTATTTCGCCGTGCTTACGGATATGCGTTCGGTGGGCGTTATGGGCGACTTCAGGACATACGATTACACCGTTGCGCTCCGCGCAGTGGATACCGGCGATTTTATGACGGCGGACTGGTCTCGCCTGCCCTATGAGGTACTTGACAACGCCTCCCGCCGCATAGTAAATGAGGTCAAAGGCGTGAACCGTATAGTTTACGACATTACCTCAAAACCCCCCGCCACGATCGAGTGGGAATAAATCGTAAGGTTTGAAAACCCGCATGAACAAAGGATTTTCAGCTTAAAAATTCCCGATTTGATAGCAAAATGATAGCAGACTGCAAAACGCATTTATTGTACGTTCCCTGCGGTTTGTGGGTACAATTATCTTGATAAATTCTAAAAAGGCATTACTGACTTTTGCAGTCGGTAATGCCTTTTTGTGTTTATATTAGACCAACCAGGTTACTTTCTCTTAATGTTGCAGATGGGTTGAACTTTTCAATGAGATTTTCAACAATAATTCTGCTTCCAGCGCTAATACGAGGACTTAAAGTGATTTCCATATCTGCAAACGCTTCATCAGATATATACATATCGTAATGTGAAAAAGGTTGTTTTTCTAAACCCAGTTTCATTTTGTTTGCAATGATCTGGAAATCAAGCATTGACTTTTCTACGGGTTGGTTTATATCAAATGGAAGTATATTTAATATGTATCGCCATTCGTTTTGGAAACTCCAGTGTAAATTTTTATATTTTCCAAGTTCACCTAATGCAAGTGTGAAACGATCCCCATCTTCCTTTAATATATGCGGATAAAGCATTTCTGTATCATCTGTATATTCAACCTTACAAAGTAGTTGCCGGTTCATTGCTTGCACAGTGAAAAAGCCTTTAGAAAACATCTCTGATAAAGGAATAATGCTTTGCAATGGTTTTCCTCCTGAATTATCAGTAATCGGAGCATTTATCACTTTAGAAAGGTTTTCAGCAGTATTGTTATATATTTTGAAAGGATTTTTACGAAGTTTAATTCGCACACCAAGATTTAACGAAGCGTACATATTCCACATAGGGATACTTTCGGTAGAATCGTCAGTCCAAGAACTTATATAACAAAACTGGCCGATATTTTTTATATCTGCTGTTTGTTGCTCTTGAAGATCATCCATTTTATCAAGTGAATTAAAGCGGATAGTTCGATTTTTTAAAATAAGAGCAAGTACTTCAATGCTTGTGTAATGGTAAAGGTACTCAATATCATCCATAGTTATTCATCCTCGTGAAAGTTATTAATTACACCTTTAGGATAGTTATAACGCCAATTATCGTATTCCTCTTTGGAAATCTCACCGTTTTTCAGCTTTTCAGACTGCTTTTTCCAAGCAGTGAACATTTCAAACATAGTAATGTAATTTGAACCCATTCCCTTGTCCAAATGCAGACAAACCTCACCGTCTAACTCTGTGATTTTAAGACCGTATAAATCTTCAAGGGCAAATAAAGTGTGCATTAAGCCGTTATAGCTGTCGATATCAGGCACAGTTAAAGCGCTTGCGGATATACCGAATACTTCAGCAAGGCTGTTAGTAAGGTCTGCTTTCGGCGTTCTTGAGCCGGATTCATACTGCGCCATACGAATATCCGCAGTTTTCTCCGGAAAACCAACCTGCATACCAAGATATTTTTGAGTCATACCTCTTAAATTTCTGAAAAAGCGAATTCTTTCACCGATAGCCATAAAAATGCTCCTCTCGATATTCTAAAATAGAGTATAGCATAATAAGTTAAGTGTTGTCAAGACAACCAAAGCAAAAAAAGTAAATATTTTCTCGAAAACCACTTGACTTTACGGAATTTGTTTAGTATAATAGTTAAGCAAATAGCGTTAAGTTATTGTTTGACAACAGAATAACCGTCATATGTCACGGTAATGGCATATCCGCTCGGGCAAATCGGAATGCGGTCAGAAAGTTCTCCGACACTAAATAATTGTAAAAAATGAAAGAAAGGATGATGAAAATGGCAGACAAAATGTTTTTGCGTGTTGAAGATGTTGCGGAAGAAATGGGAGTTTCCATATCTTATGCCTACAAACTTATACGCAAGTTAAATAAAGAATTAAAGGCAACCGGATGTATAACAATACCCGGTAGAATTGACCGAAAATTCTTTCACGAAAAATTCTATTCAACTAAAACAACCGAAAGGAGCGATTAAAAATGGCGGCATTTAAGAATGAAAAGAACGGAACTTGGTATGTGCAGTTTCGTTACACAGACTGGAAAGGCGAACGACAGCAGAAATTCAAGCGAGGGTTCGCAACTAAACGAGAAGCGCAGGAATGGGAACGAGAGTTTTTGATGCAAAAGCAGGCTGATGTAACGATGAGCTTTGAAAGCTTTGCAGAACTTTATGAGAAGGATGTAAAGCCAAGGCTCAAAGAAAACACATGGCTTACAAAGGAAAGCATTATACAAAAGAAAATTCTGCCGTATTTTGCAAAGCGCAGACTGTGCGATATTACGGCAAAGGATGTTATCGAATGGCAGAATGAAATCAGAAAACTTACCGATAAAAGCGGCAGAAAATATTCGCAAACTTATCTGAAAACTGTTCACAATCAGTTAAGCGCACTGTTTAACCACGCTGTACGCTATTACGGTTTGAAGTCTAACCCTGCCGCAATCGCAGGAAATATGGGGACTGAGGAACGTAAGGAAATGCAGTTCTGGACTTTGGAGGAATACAAGAAATTTTCAGAAGCAATGATGGACAAAACCATTTCTTTTTACGCTTTTGAAATGCTTTATTGGTGCGGTATTCGCGAGGGCGAAATGCTTGCCTTAACGCCTAAAGATTTTGACTTCAAAGCGGAAACGGTGACGATTAACAAATCGTATCAGCGTTTAAAAGGCAGAGATGTTATCACTACGCCTAAGACAAAGAAAAGCAACCGCACAATTAAAATGCCGAAATTCCTTTGTGAAGAAATGCAGGAATATATCGGTATGTTTTACGGCGCCGGAGAAAATGACCGAATCTTTCCTGTCTCAAAAAGCTATATGCACCACGAAATGGACAGAGGTGCAAAGCAAGCGGGCGTCAAGCGTATAAGAATACACGATTTAAGACATTCGCACGTTTCGCTTTTAATAGAAATGGGATTTACAGCATTAGCCATTGCGGACAGGCTCGGACACGAAAGCATTGAAGTTACTTACAGATATGCGCACTTGTTTCCCTCAAAGCAAACCGAAATGGCAAATAAATTAGATGATTTGGGAAAAGGAGATTTTTAGGATGTCAGCAAAAAGCAGAGACGAACATAACCGATGGAGAAATATAACCGTAGGTTTTCGAGTATCACCCGAAGAAAACGAACTACTGAACAGGGCTGTAGCCTTATCTGGTTTACCAAAGCAAGAATACTGCTACCGAAGATGTATGAACAGAGATGTCATTGTTCAGGGAAATCCGAGAGTGTATAAAGCACTCAAAAATGAACTTGCCGCCGTGCTTCAAGAGTTACAGAGAATTGAATCCGGTAGCGATGTGGATGATGAATTACTTAATATTATTGAACTGATTGCCGATATTCTCGGCGGATTAAAGGAGGAATCAGAATGATAGATAAAAAAGAAAAGACCGCTCCGAATGTATCTGTTGGCGCAGATACGGAGCAGTCAATCCAAAAATGTACTAACATTAGTATAAACGATAACGATGAAAATATCAAGTGTTTTGAAGAAATGCAAAGAGAGTTGATGTTAAGCTTAGACCCGTCATATCTCAAAACAATTTCAATGAGCGAGCTATACGACACCGTGTACCAGAGCAAACCGCCGCTGATTGACGGCTTACTCTACCCCGGCACATATATATTTGCGGGAGCGCCGAAGCTAGGCAAGAGTTTTCTTATGGCACAGCTTGCTTACCATATCAGCACGGGTACGCCGCTTTGGAATTATACCGTTCGAAAAGGAACCGTGCTATACCTTGCTCTTGAAGATGATTATCACAGATTGCAGGAAAGGCTCTATCGAATGTTTGGAACGGAAAGTACAGAAGATTTGTATTTTTCTGTTTCGGCTGGTCAGCTTGGAAACGGTCTCGATGAACAGCTTACAAGGTTTATGGCTGAACACCCTGATACAAAACTGATCATCATAGACACGCTTCAAAAGGTGCGAGAGGTCGGCGGAGATGGTTACAGCTATGCAAACGATTATGAAATTATCACAAGGCTCAAAAAGTTTGCGGACAGCTGCGGGATATGTCTGCTGCTTGTTCACCACACACGCAAGCAGAATGCCGATGATAAATTTGATATGATTTCAGGCACTAACGGATTGCTCGGCGCCGCTGACGGAGGTTTTATTCTTCGGAAAGAAAAGCGCACAAGCAATTCTGCTACGCTTGAAGTATCAGGAAGAGACCAGCCCGACCAAAAGATTTATCTGAACCGCAATCCCGAAACGCTTGTATGGGAACTTGAGAAAACAGAAACGGAACTGTGGAAACAACCGCCTGATCCGTTGCTTGAAAAAATCTCTGATAAAATTACAAAAGAAAATTCAGAATGGCAAGGCACACCCACTGAACTTGTAGAATTTATCGGCGTTGAAATGAAAGCAAACGCTTTGACGATGAAGCTGAATATCAATGCAGGGCGTTTGTTCAATGAGTATGGAATCCGTTATCAGAACAAACGCTGTCACGATGGGCGCAGGGTAAGTCTTGCATTTGAACAGCGTGACGATGCGTGACGGTCGTGTCGGTGTTTTAGGCGGTACTTAAAACATCGTCACCATCGACACATACCGACACGGATAAAGTTTTTGCAGGGTGCAGGTGGCTTTTTTCAAAAAGCCGCCCCTGCCCCTCGGAGAGCGCAAAACCTGCTTGTAGGTTGCATTTTTGATAGGCTCGCCTGTCAAAAGTGCTTTTGCGTTACTCTTGACAAGAGTAACAGAACCCCGGCTGACGCCGGATAAGGAAAGGATGTGAGATTTTATGAAAAGAACGATAAGTGCAATGGTAGGTAAAGGCTCTGTCAATCATAACAGCCGCAAGTTCAAAGCTGAAAATGTAGACGGCAGTCGAACACATCTCAATATCGACTACTGCAATGAAAACATCAAGAAAGTCTATCACGAATTGTTTGACAAAGCTCTCGAAAGATATAATTCAAAGCAGACAAGAGCCGACCGCAAGATAGAGAACTATTATGAAAAAATCAGAAATTCCAGGCAAGAAAAACCGTTTCACGAACTCATTTTGCAGATAGGTGATAAGGGAAATATGAGCGCAGAAAGCGAAAACGGAGCACTTGCAAGAGAAATTTTAGATGAATACTATCGTGGTTTTCAGGAGCGCAATCCTCGGTTAAAGGTGTTCTCTGCTCATCTTCATATGGACGAAGCAACACCACATTTGCATATTGATTTTGTTCCGTTCACCACGGGTAGTAAGCGTGGACTTGATACAAGAGTGTCACTCAAACAGGCGCTTGCCGCACAAGGATTTAAGGGCGGAACACGTGGAGATACCGAGTGGAATCAATGGGTAAGCGCAGAAAAATCCGCTCTTGCATTTGTTATGGAACGGCACGGAATCGAGTGGGAGCATAAAGGTACGCACGAAAAACATTTGTCTGTTCTTGATTATAAGAAGCAGGAACGAGAGAAAGAAATCAACGCTCTTGAAGATAAACTTGCCGAGAAAAAAGACGAGTTTCGTGTTATGGCTGACCGCATTGAGAACTTTGATAACGGAGAAAAATCCTTGCAGAAACTTGATGAAAGTATAATGAATGAGCCTGAATATCAACTGCCTGAACCGCCTGCAATGATGTCGGCGAGAAGTTATAAATCAAAGTTTATTGAGCCGCTTATAGCTCGATTTAAGTCTTTAATCAGCACCTTATTTGCACGATATTTCAAGGCGATAGATAGTTATAATAGGTTAAATATTACGAATGCAAATCTGTACCGTGCTAACGAAAAGCTTGAAAAGGTAAACGATAAATTATCACAAGAAAATGAGAATCTGCGTGCGGAAAACAGGGATTACAAACTTCTCCGCAAAGTGTTTGGTCATAAACAAATTGATGACTTGCTTGAAAAGGCAAGAAATATCAAAGGTCAAAAGCGTGACAATACACGCTCAAGATAAATAAATTTTTAGGAGGAAAACAAAATGGCAAAGACAATTTTTGAACAAATGGGCGGTACTTACACACAGGTTGGAGATTATCTTCTCCCTGACTTGAAACTGCCCGAAGAAGAAACACAAGCTAATATCGGCGTATGGGGTATGAGGCATAAACGGTTTTTGAAAGAAAAACATCGTGTATTATATGCTAACCTGATGACTTCGGGAAAGCTTGTTGCATATCTTGATGATATCGAGCGACAGGCAACCGCTATGTTTCTCCGGCTGGTAAAAGAACTTGCCGAAAAAGAAAATGTAACCGAAGAACTCAAAGCAACCGATCAAATGCTGTGGGTTCAGAAAATGAACAATATCCGTAATCGTGCAACGGAAATTGTAAATGCAGAACTGATTTACACGGTATAAGCACAACGGCGGCAGGGAGAAATCTCTGCCGCTATTTGCTGGTTGTTGCTTAAAAACAGTTGACTTATTTACGGATTTAATATATACTTAAAATGTGAAATTGTAAACTGCGATATTTTTACTTTAATAGAGGTTGCAACATGATTACGGCTAAAATCGGTAATAGAATACGTGAACTGAGAACCCAAACAGGATTAAGTCAAGAAAAATTTGCTCAAAAAATAGGTATGGACAGAACGTATTTTGCAAGTGTTGAGCTTGGAAAACGAAACATTTCTATTGTTAACATCGAAAAAATAGCGAACGGTTTGGAAATATCGCTTTCTGAGTTGTTTAAAGATATTTAATCTGAGTCCGGTTTACCGGACGGAATGTTTTGTATAGTAAAGTTAGAATGATTGTCGGAGGAGTTGCAATGAGTGTATCTGAAAAGACATATAAAACCTCATTGATTAATAATAGACGTTACTTAGGTAATAAATATAAGCTGCTTTCATTTATTACCGGTGTTGTAAACGAAGAATGTGCTGACATCGAAACAGTTGCGGATATTTTTGCAGGAACCGGTGCTGTTTCCTCTGCTTTTGCAGATAAGGTACTTATTACTAATGACTTGATGTATAGTAATTATATTTGCAATTATGCGTGGTTTGGAGCTGAAAGTTATGACCAACAAAAAATAATTGATTATGTTGTTAGGTACAATGCAAAAACAAATTGCGGTGAAAATTATATGACACGCAATTTTGCCGATACCTATTTTAGTAAAAAAGATTGTGCAAAAATAGGATACGTTCGTGAGGATATAGAAAGAAATTATAAAAAAGGAAATTTAAACAAGCGAGAAAGAGCAATTTTAATTACATCATTGCTATATGCAATGGATAAAATTGCTGTAACCTGCGGACATTATGATGCATACAGAAAAGGCGCAAAATTTGAGAGCTCATTAGAACTTTATGTTCCTCTGGCAGAGGGTAAAAATAATCCGAAAAATCAATGCTTTAATGAGGATGCTAATAACCTTGTTAAGAGAATTGAGGCTGACCTCATTTATATTGACCCTCCGTATAATTCAAGACAATATTGTGACTCGTATCATTTGCTTGAAAATGTTGCACGCTGGGAAAAGCCCGAGGTTTTCGGTGTAGCAAAAAAGATGGATAGAAGCGGTATGAAGAGTAAATATTGTACAATCGGAGCAACAAAAGCATTTGAAACACTTATAAATGACATAAAAGCTAAATACATTTTGCTTTCGTATAACAACATGGCTGAAAAAGGCAACTGCCGTTCTAATGCCAAAATTTCCGATGAGGACATTATGAGAATACTTAGTCGAAAAGGCACTGTAAAGGTTTTTGAGGAAAGCTACAAAGCGTTTACAACCGGAAAATCAGACATACCGGAAAACGCCGAAAGATTATTTTTGTGTATTTGCTTTGATGAGGAGTAAATCAATATGATACAATCACCGCTTAATTATACCGGTGGCAAGTATAAGTTGTTACCTCAAATATTGCCGCTGTTCCCTAAAGATATAGATGTATTTGTTGACTTGTTCTGCGGTGGCTGTAATGTCGGTATCAATATTGATTGCAACCGAGTTATATATAATGACTTGAATGAAAACTTGCTGTATTTATATAATACTTTCAAAAACCTTGATAAAGAATCTGTTTTGGAATGGATTTATGAAATTATAGATAAATATGGCTTATCCCTTGTAAGTAAAAACGGCTATGATTATTACGGTTGTGAAAGCAGCAAAGGACTTGGAGATTATAACAGAGAAGGCTATTTGAAATTGCGTGCGGATTTTAATCAGAAACACGCAAATGGGAATTTCGATTATTATTACTATGTTATGCTTTATGTAATAATCGTATATGCTTTTAATAATCAAATTCGTTTTAATTCAAACGGCGAATTCAATTTGCCGGTCGGTAAAAGGGATTTCAATAAGAAAATGGAGCAAAAGCTCATTGACTTTATTGATAGAATCCAAGAACAAAATTGCATTTTTACCTGCCGTGATTTTAGAGAGTTTGATACATCTGCATTAACACCACAAGATTTCGTATATGTTGATCCCCCATATTTAATTACTTGTGCTACATATAACGAGCAAGGCGGCTGGGATGAAACTGCCGAAAAAGATTTACTTGCCTTTTTAGATGACCTGAATGGGAGAAATATCCGATTTGCGTTATCCAATGTACTGAGAAGCAAAGGTAAGGAAAACGACATATTAATTGAATGGCTTAAAAGAAATGCTGACAGATACAAGACTGTACGACTTAATTACAGCTATTCAAATTCAAATTATCAAACTAAAAACAGGGAAGCTAAAAGTGAAGAGGTGCTAATTACTAATTATTAGAGGTGCATTATGGATACATTATGGAGTATGAGTACAACTGTTAGGGAAGCTGAAAGGATTATCGGCTTTTTAAAAACAGCCATAGAGTTGGATGGCGAAATTTGGGACAAGCTTAATCAAGAGCGCTTTCAAGTTCTACTAATCAAAAATAGACAATATTTGAATGACCCTGATAATACACAATCGTTTAATAAATTATCAAAAGAACAAATTCGAATATTAAAGGATAAAGCTATTGATATGACGTATGAGCAAGCACGAGAAATTTTCGATGCTAAAGAGTATAATGATCCACCGATGCGTGGTAGGCAGTCAATGGCCCCTTTAACTAAGTTAGGGCTTGTCTACATTGTAGGTGATGAAAAGAGAGTTACAGTAACAGATGTTGGTTACAAATTAGCAAATGGTGAAATAGCTTTTGACAATTTTATGTTAGATGCCTTGTTAAAGTTTCAATATCCAAATCCATATGAAAAAGGATTTCAAGACTGGAACACGAAGCCTTTTATAAATACTCTGAGGTTAATTAAAACAGTAAATGAAAAATGTAAAGATAAAGGAATTAAAGAAAAAGGAATTTCGAGATTAGAGTTTGGTATTTTTGCATTATCCTTGAGATCTTACACTGACGTAGAGGAAGTAGCAGATAAAATCTTGGAATTCAGAAATGACTATGATGCCATAGATGACGAGACGATCAAGGATGAGTATGTAAAAAATTACATTAATGAATATCTTACAAATTTTCAAAACCCGGAAAAGAATGTAAAAGAATATACAGACAATATGATTAGATATCTAAGATTAACAAGATATATTTATATTAGAGGTAAATATTCTAATACATACATAGATTTAGAACCGAGAAGAGCAACTGAAATCAATTCTATTCTTGAGAACGATTCAGGTGCCGCAAAATCGTTTACAAAAGATGAATGGCGTACATATATGGGCGTATACGGTACTTACCAATTACCTTTTGAAACGATTGAAAAACTAACTGAAATCACAAATAATATTTTATTAGAAATAAACACTATAGAATCTAAGTTGGGAATTAAAACAACAAATCTTTCGGTAAATAAAACAAAGGACGATATCAAACTTCAAATTGAAGAGTTACGCCTATATAGAACTAAACTCCAGAATCTTGAAATTAAACAGGATTATCACACAGATACTACGAAGATTGATGAAGCGATTGCTGCATTAGAAGATATTAGGAAAAGAAATAAGGCAAGTCTTAGCAAAAAGTTTTCAATTGAACTTGAAAAGTGGTCTAATGTTGCGCTTAATATAATTAACGATGCAGATTTAATAAAACCAAATTCTCCCGTTGGCGACGATAATGAGCCAATCTATACTGCACCTAATGGAGTTCCTGATATCGAGTGTTATTATGATACGTTCGGTGCAATTTGTGAAGTGACTATGTTGACAAGCAGGGATCAATGGTATAATGAGGGACAGCCAGTAATGAGGCATTTGAGACAGTTTGAGATAAATAATGCGGACAAACAGAATTACTGCTTATTTATCGCTCCATCTTTGCACGTTGATACAATAAATACTTTCTATATGTCAGTCAAATATGAGTATGAAGGAAAATCACAAAAAATACTTCCAATTACGATAGTGCAGTTGGAAAGTATTCTTCAAACAATTAAACAGCTATCAATACAAGGCAAGAAATTTAACCATATTGATATGCAGAACTTATATGAAAGATGTACTGATATTAAGAATGTCAGCAATTCAAGCACTTGGATTGACTATATAGCCAATGAACTTTGCTCTTGGGAAGCTCAACTTGTAGGGTAATAAGATTAAGCAACTTATAGAAACGGCACCAAAGCTGTTTGATGGTATATGCATCTTTGAAGCTGCAAGCTTCAAACTAAAAAGAACTGATTATTAAGAAACAACATAATTGTAAAGCAATAGGTTATTGGAAAACGAATAGTGTGAAAGATAAATTATTACTAATAGCACATGAGTATTTGTTTGTGTATAGAAAGTAATTGTTTCCTGGTAAAGAATGTCATAAGTGATTTTATGAATTTTAATTGTAAAGAATGAATATACTATAAGGAGAAAATAATATGGAAGATAGCAAAACATTGGAGTTTTTTGAAGAAGAACAAGATATCGGTGAGGAGGCAATTGTGGAGTACGATATAACAACTAGCCCTCGTGATTTGACACCTGCAAATATTGTAGATATGATTGACTCTGGAATTATTGAAATACCTTTGTTCCAACGTAATTATGTATGGGATATAAAAAAGGCTTCAAAGTTAGTTGAATCGTTGATTTTAGGGCTTCCGGTTCCAGAGCTATTTTTTTATACGGAAGGTGACGATAATAATACCTATAAGATTATTGATGGTCAACAAAGATTTTTGTCAATTTATTTTTTTGTTAAAGGTCGTTTTCCTAAGAATACTTCCTCTCGTTTTATGATTAGAAAAGGAATTAATGAGGGCGCTGCTCTTGAGGAACTCTTGCCAGATAATAGAATTTTTCAAGATTTTACACTTAATCTGAGTGATGATTCGGCAAATTCAAGTAGATATCACGGCGAAAAATTTCTTACACTTGACAAAGATACGCAAATCAAATTTAGGTTGCGTAGATTTTTAAGAACAGTTGTTGTTCGACAAAACAAACCGGATGATAATAGTTCATCTATGTTTGAAATATTTAATCGATTGAATACAGGTGGTACACCACTTAATGCTCAAGAAATTAGAGCTAGCTTATATTATTGTGATTTTTATAAAATGTTGGTTAGGCTAAATAACCAAGATAATTGGCGAGCATTATTGGGAAAGCCTACTCAAGATTTGCATAGCAATGATATTGAATTAATTTTGCGTTCTATTGCATTGTTACACGAAAGTGAAACATATACGCCCAAAATGGTAAAATTTCTCAATGATTTTTCGCAAAAAACAAAAAAATTTAATGATGAATATATTGATTATATAGAGCATTTATTTGATTCATTTATTGGAGCTTGTTCGACACTTGGAGATAAAGCATTCTTTAGAAACAACCGATTTTCAAAAACACTTTTCGAATCCGTATTTGTTGCAGCTGCTACACCTAGCTTTACTGACAAAGAATTAATAACAAGTAAAATTGATCCAACTTCATTTGAACATCTTAAGAATGATGAAGAATTTGTTTCATATTTACTATCCGGTTCTTCATCAAGAGATAATATTAAAGGTAGAATTAAACGAGCAAAAGAAGTTTTGAGATTGCACGAGGAGAATTGCAATGCGTAATTCTCACTACGTAGAATTAGATAAACTTATAAAAGAATATGAGGAAGATTCTAGAACTATTCGTTCTGAGAGAATGGTTATGAAGAATTATCCTAAAGTTTTGACTATGAGCGTTGCTAGTTCTTTTGAGTATAATATCAAAAATAGATGTCAGGACTTTTATGATAACCCTAAATTGTCTATTGTACCAAATTACCCTAAGATAAATGCAATTAAGCGTAAGCGAAAGCCTATTGTTGATCAAATGTATAACAGAATGAAGGCGTATAATGATAATGGAGTTGAACATTTGAGCGCAGATGATTTTTATGAGTTGTTTAATGGAGATAAATTTAGGTTAATGGTAGAAGCTATTTTTGATGTAAAATTAAGAGCACAGATACAAGAAGTCGAAGAACAGATAAAGAATCTTGCTCCACTTTTAGATACAAATGAACAGTTTGCTTTTGAGTATGCAAAGCAATGTGATTTAAAAAATGCCTATGTGAAATGTTCTTTTAAAGATGCTGAAAAGGCATTTTTATCATTAAAACTTCGTAGAAATCAAGTCGCACATAATTATGTCAATGGCTTGTCGGACACATTTAATGATATACAAAAATTTTATGACATTGCTGTTATATATGTTGTGGCGTTAGAAGAGGCAATAGAAAAATTGACTAATACATAATGTGTCATATAAAATAGTTTTAGTAAGCTGTATAGAATGATAGCATCCAAGTGATAGCTATTTGATAGCAAAAGCGGAAATACCTCATATAATTGAGATAATCTGTACCATATTAAATCATTTCAAGTCAAAATTCCTAAGCAAAATCAGTTAAAGTCTGTTTTGTACTTAGGAGTGGGAATAAATTGAAAAACTCTGAAAACCCAGTAATAATGCGGGTTTGCAGGATTTCAAAACCCTCGCTGATAAGATTTTGATAAGATTGCACTTGAACCCCTTTATCGGATGTATCAAGTGGTTTGTGGGTAAAGAGTAATTTCTGAAGGCTCACAAAAAATACCATATTAACACTAAACCCCGTACTGACGGAATCAAGTCAGTACGGGGTTTTTGTCGTTTGCAGGGTTATTTCAGTTTATCCTTAAATGCTTCTACAAGGGCATCGCTGAGTTCCTGTGACGGTACTTTCGCCCAAGTCTGTGTTGTATCTTTTTTGGGATAAGTATAGCGCCACTCATCGTATTGTTCTTTAGAAATCTCGCCGTTTCTGTATTTTTCAGCCTGTTCTGCCCAAGCAGTAAGCATTTGGAAAACAGAGTGGTCAACATTCGGCTTGTTACCGTCAAAGACGATATGTACTTCGTTTTCGTTCTTTTCCACTCTTACGCCGTGCAAATCCTCAATGACAAAAAGAGTATGTATAAAGCCAAGCTTACTGTCAATATCGGGAATTCTGAGTGCCAAAGGCGAAACCTCAAGTACACCTGCAAGAGACTTTACCAAATCTTCTTTCGGTGTTCTTGATCCTGATTCATACTGTGCCATACGAATGTCGGCAGTTTTTTGCGGAAAGCCCACAGCCTGACCGAGCCATTTTTGGGTCATACCTCTTAAATTTCTAAAGAAACGGATTCTTTCGCCGATTGCCATTGCGCTTCCTCCTAACGATCTGTTGATAATACATATTATATAAATACGCTTAGTGTATGTCAAGACTACAAAAACAAAAAAGTTTAATATTTTCTCGAAAACCACTTAACTTTACGGAATTTGCTTAGTATAATAATGATACGCACTTAAACTAATAGCGTTAAGTTTTTGGAAAGTTGAATAACCGTCGTACACCACGGTAATGGCGTACCCGCCCGGGCAAATCGAAAGGCGGTCAGAAAGTATTCCGACACGAAATAAGGATGAATATCCAAAAAGAGTGAACAGGATGAAAATAAGTGGAATTGAGCAAAGCGGTATTCATCTCGGAACGCATGGCGAAAAGTACGGAAACTGGATGTCTGCCCCTGTGCTTTATATGGTTGGCGGGCTTCTGGCTCTGGCAGTAGCGCTGGCTGTACTTTTTTTACCGTGTTCCGTATCACTGCGCTGGGTGTAATATTCGTAATCGCCGCAATCATATTGCTTGTACTGCTTTTCTGGATCACATGGATCCGGCGGCAGTACGCTTTCGGCGGGGGCGGTATGATGGAACGGGTGCATCAGGCCGTGCTTTCCCATCTGGATTATGACGGGAAAGGGAAGCTGCTGGATGTAGGCTGTGGCTCCGGGGCATTGTCCATCCGTGCAGCCCTCACATGGCCGGAGACAAAAGTCACGGGCATCGACTACTGGGGCGCGGCCTACGGCTATGGCCAGGCCATGTGCGAAAAAAACGCCGCCGGCGAAGGTGTAGGTTCCCGGTGTACCTTTCAGCACGGCGACGCCAACAAACTGGATTTCCCCGATGAAAGCTTTGACGCCGTGGTAAGCAACTATGTCTACCACAATATCACCGGCGCGGATAAGCAGGCCCTTCTTCTGGAAAGTCTGCGGGTGCTGAAAAAGGGCGGCGTCTTTGCTCTGAATGACGAGATGAAACCCCGGATGTACGGAGATATGGAGGCGTTTGCGCAAAAGCTTCGGGACATAGGCTATCAGGAGGTGCGGCTGGTCGATACGGCCATGGAAGTTTTTGGTTCCCGCCGCCGGGCGGCCATGATGATGCTGGGGGATTCCCGGCTGCTGGTGGGACGAAAATAAAAAGGGAGCAGTAGGGTGTCCTATGACTTTGGCAGAATTCCGAAAAATCTACCCGGTACAAAACCCGCAGGATATTGGAGAGGTGGATCGCATATGAAAAAGTTTAGAACCGCTGCCTCTGTTATCACAATGGTTATTGCCGGAACAGCTGGTTTCTTTATCGGTGCGGCTTTGGATAACGCGCTGGGCGGGGCGTTTTTGTTTTCAATGATCGCCGGGATTGCCTGTGTGATTTATACAATAGACAATCGAGAAAAATAAAGCCCGCAGGAAAGAGGTTTTTCCTCGTTTCCTGCGGGCTTCCTTTATATGCCCTGCAATAACGCCGCTGTATAAAGGAACTGCTTACCCCAGCTTCCAGTTGGCGCTCTGCCGCTGCAGTTCCACCATGCGGCGGAACAGGCCGCCCTTTTCCATCAGCTCCGAGGGGGAGCCCTGCTCCGCCACTTTGCCGTCGGTCAGGACAACGATCTTGTCCGCCGCCTCCACGGTGCGCATCCGATGGGCGATGACCAGCACCGTCTTGCCGGCCAGCAAACTGGAGAGCGCCCCCTGTACCTTGGTTTCGTTTTCTACGTCAAGACTTGCTGTTGCCTCGTCCAGCAGGACAATAGGCGCATCTTTCAGCAGTGCCCGGGCGATGGAGATGCGCTGGCGTTCCCCGCCGGAGAGCTTGGCTCCGTTTTCCCCGATGGGGGTGTCGTAGCCCTTGGGCAGCCTGCGGACAAACTCGTCGCAGTTGGCGGCTTTAGCGGCGGCAAGCACTTCCTCGTCGGTGGCCCCGTGTTTGCCGAGACGGATGTTTTCCATCACCGTGTCGTCAAACAGCAACACGTCTTGAAACACCATCGAGTAATCACTGAGCAGCACTTCCGGATCCACGGTGGAAATATCCACGCCGCCCACCTGAATAGAACCTCTGGTGACGTCCCACAATCTGGCGGCAAGCCGGGCGCAGGTGCTTTTGCCGGAGCCGGAGGGGCCGACCAGCGCCGTGATTTCCCCCTCTTTGGCGGTGAAGCTGACGTCTTGCAGGACGTCCTTTTTGTCATAGGCAAAGCCCACATGGTCGAATACGATATCGTGGCCTTTGGGCTTGAAGGTTTCCGACCCCTCCGCCGCAGGCGTATCGTAGATCTCGTTCATGCGGTCGGCCGATACTTGGGAGACGAACATCTCAGCAATCAGGGCCAGGCTCTGGTCGAAGGGAGCGTAGATGCGTGTAATAACCAGTAGGAACAGGAACAAAAGCATGAAATCGATCTGCCCGGAGAGGATCAGGCTTGCGCCCACAAGAATGGTCGTCGCCACGCCCAGGCGCATGATGACACTGGCAGCGTTGACAAACAAGCCGGTAGAAAGCTCGCCTTTGATCATGACCTTTTCATGGTCGTCAATTTTTCTGTTGAGTCCTTCCAGATACCGTTCCTCCTGATTGGTGGCGCGGATCTCCCGCACATTTTCCAGCGCCTCCTGGATGCCGTCGGAAACCCGGACAGCGGCTTTTTTCGTCCGCTCGGAGGCGCGGGCAGCCATCCTTCGGCTGCCGAACAGCAGCCCAAAGGCCACCGGCACGCCCCACAGGCAGGCAATCGCCAGACGCCAGTCGTAAATGAGCAGGCAGACGGCGATGATTGCCGTAGAGATGTATGCGCCGTACAGATACCCCAGCACATGGCTCCAGACGTGCTCCATGCGGTTGACGTCCCCCATGAGGGTTTCGGTCAGGTCGGCCAGATCCCGCTTGCCGAAGTAGCCCAGCGGCAGCTTGCGGAGCCGTTCCGCCAGACGCAAGCGGGTCGTTTTGACCTCGCCGTACACCAGCCCGTAGGTGGCCTTGTACTGCTGCAAATGGGTAATAAAGGACAGCAGGACAAATAAAATGGTCAGGCCGATGGGAAGCCAGACGCCGGGCAGCGGGCTGCCGCCGGTCAGCGTCCCCATGAAGCCGGACATCATCAGATACAGGATGCTGACGCCGCCCATGACAACTAAATTGACGATCACCGTCCAGAAAGCGCCTTTTTTGGTGTTTTTCAGGCCCTGATCGGTCAGGGCATATTTGCGCTGAAACTTTTTGCTGAACATTTACTCCGCCTCCTTTTCGCCGGTGGAACCGCCTGTCAGCTTCCACTGCACCGCCCGGTTGTAATCCGCCCACATCCGGGCGTACAGGCCGCCCGCAGCGGTGAGCTCCTTGTGCGTCCCCTGCTCGGCAACGCGGCCTTCCTCCAGAACGATGATCTTATCCGCCCCGACCACGGTAGACAGGCGGTGGGCGATCATGATGACGGTGCGGCCGCGGGTCAGCACGGCGAAGGCCTTCTGAATTAAGACCTCGTTTTCCGGATCGGCAAAGGCTGTGGCCTCGTCCAGCACCACGATGGGCGCGTCCTTCAAAATAGCTCTGGCTAAAGCAATGCGCTGCTGCTCGCCGCCGGAGAGGTAGGTGCCCTCTGTGCCGATCTGCGTGTCGACGCCGTCCGGCAGTTTTTCGAGAATATCCCCGCACTGGGCGGCTTGCAGCGCCTCCAGCACCTGCTCCCTTGTAGCATCCGGACGGGCAGCCTGGACATTTTCCAGAATGGAAGCCTTAAACAGCCGGCTGTTCTGAAATACAAAGGCTACCTGATCCATCAGCACATGGGGATCGATCTGTTTCACGTCCACGCCGCCGACCTCCACCGTGCCGGAGGTGGCGTCCCAGAACCGAGGGATCAGGCTGGCGGCGGTGGTCTTGCCGCCGCCGGAGGGCCCGACCAGCGCCACCGTCCGCCCCGGCTCCGCTGTGAAGGAAACGTGGGAGAGGGCGGGAACGTCCGAACCGTCATAGGTAAAGCTTACATCCCTGAACTCCACCCGGTTGTCACGGGGCTTCTTCGGGTGGGCAGGCGCTTTTAAAACCGGGGCGTCCATCACCTGTTCGATGCGCCCCAAAGCGGTATGCGCCAGCATTGTCCCGGCGGAAGCAAACATGATGCGGGCCAGCGCCGTGGAGATGATGGCGGAGAATACCGCGTAGAAAACAAAATTTGTGATGAACCCGGCGAAATCCCCGCCGGCCAGCGCGCCGGGAGCAAGGAACAAAACGACCGGCACCAGGAAGACAAAGGCCCCCTCCGTAAAGGTCAGATTGACAGACTGCGGCACCCGGCACACCTTGTCCTGATAGTATCCGGCCTTGCTGCTGTAATCCTCAATGGCCTCTTTGAACGCCTTGAAGGAATAGACCGTCTGCTGGAAGATCTTTACCACCGGGATACCGCGGACATACTCGGTGCCCGCCTTGGTCATCCGGTCCTGGGCCGCCTGATATTCTGCCATCAGCGCAGCGTTTTTGCCGCCCATCATGGAGAACATGGCGATGACGGAAATCACCGCCGCCAGCAGGCAGGCAGCGCCCATCCGCCAGTCAAAGACGAACATCAGCACCAGCATCGCAAGGAACATGATGACTGTGCCGACGATGTCCGCTAAGTTGTGGGCCAGCAGAGTTTCCGTATCGGCCGCCGCCGCGTCCAGCCGTCCCCGGATAAGGCCGGAGGCGTTGGCGTCAAAATAGCCTAACGGAGCTTTCATCACACGGGCGACGCCTTGCTTGCGGATGTTGGACGCTGTGCGGAAGGCTGCCAGATGGGTACACATCAACCCCAGAAAGTAGATCACAATGCCGCCCACCGCAAAGGCGAAGGCCAGCCAGCCGTACTGCGCGACAGACTCCGCCTGCGTCCAGTCCGGCGCCACGGCGATCAGATCCCGGGCGGCCAGCCAGATGCAGATGTAGGGTGCCATGCTCAGCAGCATGGCGATCCCCGACAGGGCCAAACCAAGGAAGGTCAGCCCCTTGTGGCCGCCCGCATAACGGAGCAGAGCCGCCACATCGTTCTTTTTTCGTTTTTCCACAAAAACAACCTCCTTATTGAAAGTTAGCAATAACTAACCAATACGCGAAAAAAGACGGGACTATTGTCCCATCAATTCCAGCCATCCGGCTGTATAGAAAGCGCGGAACTGTGTCACATCCCGGTGCGCCTGCTCCCGGGGCATATCGTGGATTACAATTTCAAACAGTCCGTTGAACATGCCGCTGGCGATAATATGGCAGAGGGATTGATCCAGCTGCGGGATTTCTTTCCCCAGCCGGCGCAGCACCTCCATGTATTTCAGGGTATATTCCACTTCTACCTCCACCATGTTGTGGACAAAATGCTCGTAGGAGGTTCCCTCCGCCCGGCAGAGCAGCAGCTTGACCGGCTCCCGGTGCTCGCAGATGTAGTCCACCATCCAGTCCACGTAATCGCCGGAGGCTTCGCCCATGTGCGCCGGTTGCTCCTTTTCCGGCAGCTCGGCAAAGCCGGTCTGGGCTTCCATGAACCGGCCCATCAGGGCGGCGGCGTGAGGCTCTACCAGAGAGGCGAACAGCGCCTCCTTGCTGGAAAAGTAGCCGTAGAACGCTCCGGTGGTCACCCCGGCGTTCTTGACAATCTGCCGCAGGGAAGCGCCGAGGAACCCCTTCTCGGAAAATTCCTCCAAAGCGGCCTGCTGTATTTTCTCTAAGGTATCGGATGACTTTTCTTCCATGGCGGCCTCCATATAACAGTGCTATGTAACAATGTTATGATACATCGTGCAGAGGGCTTTGTCAAGAGGAAATTATGAGGATGGGGAAATATATGCGGCTCGCCTGTCTGCGGCACATAAAGCAAAGACGGGAAGCCGCATATTCTACAGCTTCCCGCCTTTTCAGATTATGAACGTTTTTCCGGTTTTGTTTCTATTTCTTTGCATGGAAGAGAGGTCATGCTGTGCAGGCTGATCCCCAGCGTGGAAAGGTTGTGCAGGGTCGCCGACGTGGAGGGCGGCAGCAGCCCGGCAACCCCCAGGGCGATCAAGCCTCCGTTGAATCCGAGGACAAAGCGGTAAATATTGCGGATACGGCTGTTTAACGCCATAGCAAGCTGCCGCAGCCGCACCAGCTCCCACAGGCTTTCCGCCGCAATGGTGACGTCGGCAATCTCCTGCGCAATGGCGGCACCGTCGCTGACGGCGATCCCGGCGTCCGCCTCGGACAGGGCCGGGGAATCGTTGATGCCGTCTCCCACCATGATGACGGTATGCCCCTGCGCCCGCAGCGCCGCTACATAATTTGCCTTATCCTCCGGCAGCACCTCAGCACAGAAATCATCGACCCCGATATGGGAAGCAACCGCTTCGGCCGTGCGCCGGCTGTCGCCGGTCAGCATAACGGCCTTTTGTATCCCAAGCCTGCGCAGGGCGGCAAGAACGTCCGGCGCTTCCTCCCGCAGAGGATCGGCGATGCAGATGACGGCCGCCAGCTGCCCGTCGATTGCCAGATACAGATGGGAGTATTCCAAAGGCAGGGCGTCGAATTGTTCCTGCTCTCCGGCTGAAACCGTACAGCCTTCGTCCTCAAAAATAAAGTGGGCGCTGCCGATGAGTACACGCTCCTGCCCGACGGAGCTGGAAATCCCGTGCGCCACCAGATAATCGACCTTGGAGTGGAGTTCCTCGTGCCTGAGCCCCCGGCGCTTTGCCTCTTCCACAACGGCGTTGGCTATAGAGTGGGGAAAATGTTCCTCCAGGCAGGCCGCCAGCCGCAGCATCTCCGTTTCCCTGTGCCCGCCGAATGGGATTATCCGCACCACCTTGGGGCAGGCGCGGGTGAGGGTGCCGGTCTTATCAAACACAATGGTATCCGCCCGGGCGATGGTTTCCAGAAACTTCCCGCCCTTTACCGTGATATGCTCCCGACCGGCCTCGCGCATGGCAGACAGTACGGCAAGCGGCATGGCAAGCTTTAAGGCGCAGGAGAAATCCACCATCAGCACCGACAAGGCGCGGGTGACGTTCCGCGTCAGGATAAGACTGAGCAGGCTGCCCGCAAAGGTATAGGGGACCAGCTTATCCGCCAGATTGGCCGCCTTGCTTTCCGCCGCCGATTTCATCTGCTCCGAGCGCTCGATCATGGCCACGATCTGGTCGTAGCGGCTCTGGCCGGAACTCTGCCGGACTTCTATCGTGCAGGCTCCCTCCGCGATGGTGGTTCCCGCGTAGACAAGGCTGCCCGGCCGCTTGGCTGCCGGCAGGGATTCCCCTGTCAGCGAAGCCTGGTTGACCATCGCTTCGCCGTCTGTCACCATGCCGTCCACCGGTATGACGCCGCCGATACGGACTACAATCCGATCCCCCGGCCGGATTTGGGATACCGGCGTCAGGACTTCGCCTTCCGGCGTGTTCAGCCATACCCTGTCCACATTTAAGGACATACACTGCGCCAAATCCTGCAACGATTTTTTCCTGGTCCATTCCTCCAGAAGCTCACCCAGCTCCAGCAGAAACATCACCGAACCAGCCGTAGCAAAATCCCGGCGGGCAATGGACAGACCGATGGAAACGGCGTCCAGCAGCTCCACTTTGATTTTATTCTGCCTCAAGCAATGCAGGCCTTTGCGCAGAAAAGGGACAGCGTGCCACAGCACCCGGGCGATTCTCACAGGTGCGGGCAGAAACAGGGTGCTTACAAGTTTCAATGCCGCTTTTCCCACCAGCTTTTCCTCGAACTGGCGGTTGAGCATACGGCTGCTGTGCGCCGGCAGGGATACGCTCTGCTCCGCCTGCTTCCATGAAAACTGCCGCACAGCCTGCAAAACCGTCTCCCTTGCACCGGTATAGTATAGGATGACGCATCCGGTGCGTTCATGCACCGTTACCCGGCTGATCCAGCTCTGCTTCTGGAACCATGCTTCCAGAAGATCCGCCTGGCGCAGGCTCATTTCCTTCTGCTTCAGCCTGCATTGCAGCCGCATCCGTCCTCGGCTCTCGTGTATGATTACTGCATTCATTGAAAAACCTCCATGAAAAAGGGAGCCGCAGTCACGGCTCCCTTTGCTGCGGATGATTCATTCTTCCGGCTCTTTGTTTTCCTCATCGTTTTCGTCAGCGATCTCAGCCGCGGCTTTTTCCTCCGCTTCTTTTGCAGCCCGCTTTTCATTAATATCCTTGGCGGAGGCCAGGATATCCCCGGCGTTTTCCTGCACTGTGGCGACGGTCTTCATCGCCGAATCTTTCATGCGCAGCCCTGCGGCAGTTATATGGGTATACGCCTTTTTGGCATCCTTGCTGGAAAGCAGCTTGATCCCCACGGAACCGAACAACACGCCGCCGATAAAGCAGGCCAGTTTTGAATAAATACGCATATGAATCCATCCTTTCTTTTCTTTACTTGTGCCTGTAGCCTGTAATGAGTACCATAACCATGCAGATCACAGCGCCCCATGCCCAAAACCGATGCTGTTTCACAGTAAAGCCTCCTTGCAATATCCTTCTGTTTTTCATAGCCCGCAGCCGGCTGCCTGTGGTTTCCGCAGGCTGTCCTTTTAATCTGCGGTTTCTTCAGCAGATGCCTGATGGGGCGTATGGTGGTGATGCTTGCCGCAGCATGGATGCCCGGCGTGCTTCCCGCAGCAGCCAAGCCCCAGGTCTGCCGCCATCTGTTCGATATGCTCCAAATCGGCTTTTTCCGCCGTTTCCGGCCGGTGTTCCGGTATTTTCTCTGCCATACAAGCGCTTCCTTTCAAATAAAAGCAGTTAGCACTGACTAACCAAAGTATACTCCATATTTCCCCATTTGTCAATCACGAAAAATATTTCACTTGACAAACCGGCAGAATTATGATATATTATTAACGGTTAGCGAAAGCTAACTCAAAAATTCCCTAAAGCCTGAACGTGTATATGCAAGACAAACGCCGGTTCGCTGCGAGAAAGCGTACAGGCTTTGTTTTGTATACGTTAGAACAGGAGGAAGGGATTTTTTTATGTCTGAAAATCTGAACGGCATCCAGATCCAGCTGCTCTTGTATTTTCTGGAGGCGGAGCCGAAAAAACG
>CALWIZ010000025.1 GCA_944380885.1 uncultured Clostridia bacterium
CTGCGGTCTCGGCTACCGCCTCGGTCGGTGCTTCTGCGCTTTGCGCAGAGGTCTCCACCGGAGACCCGCACCCTGAAACCTGATTAGGGAAGCACCGCCCGTTTCCTGCGCTGGCGCTCGGCGGCTTTCTTACGCTTTTGGACGGCGGCACAGTTTGGGCAGTAGCGCTGGTTCTTTGCCTTTGGTACGAAGAATGACTTGCAGATTTTGCATCTCTTTTGATGGCTTGGCTGCATGATCTCGGCAAACAGCTCCCTGTCTGCAGGAAGGACTGCGTTTTTGAAATAGTTGCAGTAGATCCCGTACCGGCTGATGCACTGGACACAGGAATGTTCCTCGCCGTTGTCCAGCAGCAGGCAGCTGCCATCTACATAGTTGCAGCAGAGCTTTTTGATGAGGGCGTTAATCTTCTTTGACTGCTTTGGCGTGATTTTTATGACCATGATTTTCACCTCCTCACGATTTGATGATCCATTGATTTACAAAGCCTGCTGTTTTCTCCAAATGCTGTTCCTGCCCCCGTCAGGCGGTGTCGCAAAGTCATATCCCATTCGGATCGTTATTCAATTTTCAAGGTACAACGAAAAGGCCTTTCACTTATTCCCACTGGGTGAACTCAAATTCCAACCCTAAACGGAAAAATATTTTCGAATTTGAAAATCCCTCTCACTTATTTGCACAAAGGGTATCCAAATGCACACCCATTTTTGAGGTTTTCTAAGAAAAATTATTATTCGGCAAAAAGCCCTCTCACTTATTTGGAATTGCAAAGCCAAATGACACCCTATTTCACAGAAAAAATGAGAAAATATTTTTTATCCGGTTGTGGGCGCTTTATTTTGCTTGCCCCGAAAAAGCCTTCTCACTTATTCCCACTGAGAACAGCCAAATGCACACCCTGAATCGCAAAAAATTTTTTATCCCTTCACTTATTTGGAATTGAGAGGTCAAAACGCACCCTGTTTTCACGAAAAATGGCAAAAAATTTTTTTGAAAAGACGGTTTGCCTCAAAAACATCCCCTCACTTGTTCCCACTGGCAGAGGGCATTTGGGGACGTCAATCTCAAAAAGCAAAAAACAGGCAGGAACTCAGCAGCAAAGCCGCTGAGTTCCTGCCTGTAAAACGATAAATAAAAAAATTTCAAATTCATCGCCATTTTACTTAAGTTTTCAAAAAAGCCGTGTTACAATGCAGAAAACGAACGAAAGGAGGAAGCAAAATGGCGAACAAAGTGGATATCAAGGATTTTTACGGTCGTGTGATCGGAACGGTCGTTGAAGAAAGCAACGGCGATAAGACCATCAAGGACTTCTACGGCAGACCGCTTGGGTACTACAAGAAAAGCAGGGATGTGACCACCGATTTTTACGGTCGTGTTGTTGCGTCCGGCGATCAACTGGCAATGCTTTTGAACGCAGAAAAATGAGAGGAGGATTAAGCATGAAAAAACGATATGAGGTCCATATGGGTGATCCCGGAAAATTGCCGCACATTAGTTTTATTGTGCAGGCTGAGAATGAATTCGAAGCGGAAAAATTGGCGAATAAGAGGTATCCCAAATTAGAGATTTGTTCCATTAAAGAAAAATAGTTATAAAAGACCTCTTGCAAAAATGCGGGAGGTCTTTACTAAAAGAATAAACAATTTATTTGTCTTTTTAGATTTTGCAATATACAATTGCCGAAGAGGGGGGCGAGAACGATGACAAAAGAGCGGGCGGCAGAAAAATGCAAAAAGCGTATCAACACGCAGGTTTCAATATATTTTGAAAAGCGGTGATTGAAATGAAAGACTACATATATGTTCATGAAGCGCAGATTCGGCTTCTCGGCGATATATTCGGGAACAAGGCGGTAATAAAAAGCCTGGAAAGCAACCGAAGAAGAACGGAGGCTTCTATTCAAAAGGCGCTGATGCGGCTCTCGGAAAAGCAGCGGCTGATGATTTTATATCAATATGGTTTTACAGATGGGAACGCACATACGCCGGAGGAAACCGCCCTGTATCTCGCTATTCCGCAAAAGGAAGCCGGGCAGATGGGAGCGCTCGCGCTTCGGACTCTGCGAAGTCCACTGTGCTCCAAGGAACTGAAAAATCTGCTTTCTCTGCTGTAATGCACCGTTTTTGCCGCACAGAACAGGATATAATCAATATATAAAAAAATAGAAAGGTCGTAAAGCAAATGGAATACACCTCTGCAGAAGCAAACAAGCTTTTAAAGAAACTGAACGATGCGCATCAGGCACGGCTTTATGAAGAAGAGCAGTGCAGCACATTTCTTGCCGCTATGGGCGAGGAGCCGGAATCGCTGCGCCCGGAATATGATTATACCGCCGCGCAGGAAAAGCTGCGTGAGCTGGAAGAAAAAATCATGACGGTAAAGCACGCGATCAATCTTTTCAATACGACACACACCGTGCCCGGCTTTTCTATGACAATCGACCGGGCGCTGGTCTATCTGCCGTTTCTGTCGGCGCGAGTCAAAAAGCTGGGTGAAATGAAAGCACGTCTGCCAAAGGCGCGTGAAAATCACGACCGTTACGACGGTTACGGCAATCTTGTCGATTACCGCCATATAAACTATGACCGTTTTGAAGCCGCAAAGGATTATGACGCGGCGTTTGACGAGCTGTCCCGTCTGCAAACGGCGTTGGACGCCGTCAACAACAGCGAAAAATTCAGGATCGATATTTAAGCGCTTTCCGTCGCTTTTCTTTGCGCAAAATTTCCATGTTTGTGTACAGCGTTTCGGTTTGTTTGAAGTGTTATTTGTTATCGGTTATCCCGAAAGGTATAAGGCGTTTTTTACAAGCATGATACAAAGAAAGGCGTAAAAACTTTATCCGATGCGGCGGAAGTTCGGTTTCAAGCCGCATGACGATTTTCATCAATACATTTGAACGGAGGGCTGAAGCATGACCTGCTGTTTTACCGGACACCGGCATTTCCCGTGGGGAGATGATACCGAATCTCCGCATCGGAAAGATTTGTTAGCCGGGTTGGAAAATGCGGTTGATTGGGCGCTTGTCGAAGGTGTCACGCATTTTATCTGCGGAAATGCCGCGGGCGTGGATACCTGGGCGGCGGAAATGGTGCTGCAAAAGAAAAAAGCGCATCCGGAAATTTTTCTGGAAATCGCCCTGCCCTTCGCCGGGCACAACGCCGATGAGCCTGCTTGTCAGGCGGTGCAAAGGCAAGCCGATCTTGTGCATGTCGTCGGTAAGTCCAAGTACAGGAAAGCAGCCTTTTCCGAGCGCAATCGATATATGGTCGACCACAGCGATTTTCTGATTGCCGTATACATGGAAAGCCACCCGCGCAGCGGCACGGCAAAAACAATGGAATACGCAAAAGGCAGGGGCTGATGCTTATCAAAATATCTGTTTAAATTTTGTATGCTTGGGGAAGCGGTTTTTATGGAAAAGGGAATCTTTTGGGCGCGCAGGGACGCGGACGGAAAAATTGAGCTGCTCACGGTGAAGACACCCTGCGACGAAAACGGATCGGCGCTGTGTCCGGTTTGTTATACATCCAAATCCGGCGATAATTTCAATCACAAAGCGGAATGGAAAAAGCTGGACCGCAGCGTCACAAAAGGACGCGCCTACAACGCTTATCCGCGCGGGCGTGTTGAGATTAAAAATGGAAAAGTCACGGTCTATGCCAACCCCGTACTTTTGCGGGAAGACATTCGGCTGTTTATTATACAGACATTTCGGTTGGCTCAAGCCACAGCGCAAGGCAAGGTTCGGTTCTGCGCGGACGGTTCGGCGCATTATCGGTTTTTCACGGAGGAGGAATTTTGATGTTGTACCCTGTTTTTGATTTTTCAGTCTATAGTATCAAAACACCGATCAAAAATATCAAGCATTTCCTGTTTGATTTGAAATGCTGCCGCGACCGTATACGCAAGGGATACTGCGAAAAGGACGCATGGGATATGGACCGTTGGTTTCTGGAGGTCGTTCCGGGTGTGCTGGACTGTCTGCGGGAGCAAGTGGATTCTTATCCCTCAAATCTGCCGGACAAACAAGTCTCGGAAAACGGCGGGGCATCCTGCGGCGTTCAAAGCATCTCTTTGGAGGATGACGGCCGCCTTGCCGAGTGGAAAGGTATCCTAAAGGAAATGGCCGATGCATTCCGCGCCGCCGATAAAAACTGTGTGGATTTCGTTATTTGCCCGACTGAGAAAGCGATTGCCGAACGGAAACGGGCAATGGCGCTTTTGGACAAGTATTTTGACGACCTTTGGAATTAGAAAAAATTTTTGCATTTTATTTGTGATTTCAAAAATGCCGTGTTATCCTTTAGAAAAATATGATAAAGGAGTTTGATGATGAACATGAACTTTGCCAAAAACACATACCGTGCCTCCATTGACTATGTCACTTCTCTGTTTGCCGCCACCGGCCGTGACGGCGCGCTTCGCATGCCCAAAAATTTCGGCACGGACGAGGAACAGGACGACGAATTTGACACCTTCAAAATGTCCTGGAACAGGGATGATCTGAACATGCTGCTTTCGGAATTTCAAGAGCTGTATGCAGGGCTTTCGGAAATCGCCAAGGTATATGATAAACTGGATAACAATCCGGAGCTTGTCCGCGATACGCTTGATAATCCCATCCTCTTCGACACCTGGCAGCTCTATCTTCAGCGCCCGCAGTGGTATGGAGAAGAGGATCGCATACTGGACGCGGCGCTTAAAAAGGAGGCGCAGGCAGAGGAATTATCCGCAGAGGAGGAAAGGTTGCTTGAAAAATACCATAGCGAAGAGCTGCTCGAAAGCGTAAAAAATCTCGGTGGCAACTGCTTTGCCTATGATGTGCATATTCACGCACTGCGCCTTTGCGAGCTGATGAGTATCGGTGCACCGAAGATTATTATCGAGCATGAAGCGCGCTGCCTCATCGGCTGCATGGCGCTCAAGGACTATGCGGTTATATAAATTCCGAAAGCCGGAACAGGAGGTGTAAACAATGAGAACCGTAAGGGAAATCCTAAAAGAATCCAATCCGCAGGAGATCGCCGATATTCTGCTGCGGCTGCATCTGAACACGCTGTTTGAGCAGGCCGAGCCGGAGGATACGGTTGCCGATATCAGGCGGCTTGTCGGCAAATGGACAAAACGGATAATCTCCAATATTCTGAACGCCGCGCCGCAGAAAGAGGGCTCGTCCTTTGTATTTTTCGCCGTTCCTGCGGCGGTGGACGGCTCCTGGTGGTTTGGCTACGGCGAGATTGAGGCGGCAATGTGCGAGCAAAGCGAGATTTTGCAGGACGAGCCGAATCCCGAATCTTATAGCTGGATGGACCAAACCGACGCCGCCATTGCCGATTCGCTGTTTGCCGAAACGCTTTTGACGGCGGAAAACCGAAGCGAAGTCCTGGCGCATATTCTCTGGGACCTCACCTGGTTCGGCGAGACCGACGAGGAGCGCAGGCGCTATTATGACGGTCTTGAAAATGATGCTTACGAGCCGGATGACGAAGAAGACGAAGAGGTAGAGCCCATTTCTGAACTAGAGATGCAATTTGAGAAAGATATACGTGGTTTATTTCAGTCATTTATTGACAGAGAGAGCGAACTGGAAGAAGACGAGGACGATGATTTTGACCGGAATGCGGAATGGGAGCGTTTTCGGGCAGAGCGGGAAGCCCGCCGGGACGAAAAAGAGGAGAAGCTGAAGCGGGCGATCGATCAGGCGGAGCATGCGCGCTATGCATACTGCTTTCAAAGAGAGGTAAGGCTGGTAAAAGCGCTGCTGGAGGAACATACGGCACAACAAAGCGGCGCTGAATAACCAACGTCGCTTTAAGCATTATAGATTTTTACTAGGACAATTTTTGGCTCCGCAGCGATTACATTTAGGGGCATCACTGCAAATTTCCAATTTGTCTTTTGCGCAATATTGCCAAAAAACTGTATCGACAGCTGCTTGGGAGAGATCATATTCATCTGCAATGGTTTTACAGACATCCAATGCTTCTTGAACCGTTGCAGGGTTATGCTTTGAGTACCCAAGTCGTCCAATGATCCGGCAAACATGTTGATCGGGTTTAATGATGTCGATTCCGACGCCTTTTAAATATTCGCAAACCAGCGCCACACCCATCCATTTTAATTTGTATTTTTTTCGGGAATCACTGAGGCTTTTTATTAAAGTATTGACGTCAGTAGAATTATAGTAGTTGTCTATCGTGCCAAAATCAGAAGCAATCCTCTGCAATGTTTTTATATTACCGCTTAAATTTAGCATTTGATTTTTTATTTGCCGGTTTCCACACTTTATTTCTTTCAATTTTTGCTCCAGTTCTTCCGGAGATGCTGTCAATAAATAATCAATATTAAAATTTTGGAAAATAGCATCTATTTTTTCTGAATTTTTTGCGATTCCATCCCACGGGCGATTATTGGATAACATAGCGTATACCATCGCTTTTACATGCTCAGTTAATGAAAAGTCAACCTTATTTTTTCGCTTCTCCTGAACCCGTTCTATATCTCGAATTTCTTTGCGCCAGTCATAATTCTGCGCTTCCATGGTGTCTACAATTTCTTTAAATTCAATATAGCCTGACATACGACTTTCCCTCTTTCTACAAAATAATCTAATTTTTTATACCATATAATATGTGAAAAAGCAATATATAGTTGCAAAATCAACAAAATTACAGAGGACAAACACATGGACATCTACCGTTTTCTGGATTCCAACGACATCCGCGCGCACCTGCAAAGCCTGCGGTACGGTTTTACGCTGCCGGAGGCGGCATTCCTTGTCTGGCAGTGCGCGACTGCGCCGCTTTCGGAAAAGCACGCTGCATGGCGGGAGTTAATCAAGACCATGCCCGACTGCCGGATGGAACGGCGGCGCAATATGTGTGAAATACAAAGCATGCACGGCTTCCTGCAGGAGTATATAGAGCTGGAAGAAAAGCAGCTGCGGGATTTTCATCGGGAATCGGACGCCGTATATTTTTATTCTGTATTGCTAAAGGACGAACATTTTCCCGACGGCTTTTCGGAAAGCGAAAAATATGAGCGCGCTTTCCCGACCCTTTCAGACTGCCTTGCCGCAGTAGAAAAGGATATGTGCGATAATGGCGCGGAGGATATCCTGCATATCTACATGAAAAGGCAGCTTCTTTCCGAACCGAACCGCTTTATGACGGTCTGCCTGAACAACAGGCTGGAGGTTATGGATATTGACGCCTTTCACAGTCCGCTCACGGAGCGTGAGCAGGAGCTGCTCGGAGCTTTTGAGGGGATGTGGTTTGCCTTCCCGACGCCCTTTAAGCGTGGCGACCTTGTATGCCAAAAGCACAGTCTGAAAGCGTGGCGCTTTCCGCAAAACGCCTGTTATGTACTGGATTCCATTGCCGCCTGGACAAACAGGGAAATGCAGGAAAACGGATTTTTGGGGAATCGTTCTGATACGCAGGATATGGATCGCCTGCACCAAATACTTTTGAAAGACGGCGATGTAACGGACATGTCCTTTTCGGCGTACAGCGTGGAAGACGGACAAATCATTTTTGACAATGTGGGCTGGTATCTGTCCCTGGAACGGTTCAACGGTACGCTCACCGGGGCACAGCGGGCGCTGTATCCGCTGCGCGATTTGCTGAACGGAAAGATCCGGCCGGATATGTTTCTGGACGCCCTGCGCGTACTGCGGGCGGACGAAGAAACAAAAAATACGGCCGGGATTCGGGAAAACCTGCTGTACCATAAGGATATGTCTTATATTTCGGCAGAAAATGCAGGAAAGGAAGCCGGCAAAAAGGAGGAAACGCTATGAATGTGTACCGCTTTATCAACTCAAAGGATATTCGGGAGCATCTTGAATCCATAAAATATCCGTTCGGCTCGTTGGAGGCGGCGTGGATTATCTACCAATGCCGCTTTGCATCGCTTGAAGAAAAGCACGCCGCATGGCGGGAGCTTATTCGGACGATGCCCGACTGCGCAATCGAGGAACGCCCCAACATCGAGGCGCACGACAGCCTGCACCGCTTTCTTGCCGAGTATATGGAGCGGGAGACAAAGCTGCTGCATGCCTTTTGCGAAAACGACGGCGGTGTTTACCGTTGGACGGAGTGTCAGGAGGACGGCGAGCGGTTCGAGCACCCGGGTATCTATTCCGACTATGCGAAATGCCGCAACCGGATCAGCCGGGAGATCGGCGACAACGAGGACGGGGAGATCGCAGACTATCTTGTCACCAAAACATATCCCGACGCAGAGGAGCCCTGCATGCAATCGAAGCTTTCCGCCGAGGGGGAGCTCCTCTCCGTCCGGGAGAGCCAAGCCGGACCCGACCCTTTCGAGGGACTGTTTTTCGTTTTCCCCACGCCGTTTCAAAAGGGCGATATCGTCTGGGAGCCGAACACGCAGGGCTACTGCAAGGGGCCGTTTGTCCTGACCGGGGTTTCCGGCGAGGCAGAGGCGCCCGGCCACCGGCGGGGCGGCGATAATTCGGATATGACCGCATGGGGGTATTTTCAGGATGAAAGCGGGAATATTTACCATGAGACCATGTGGAATTACATGAATCTGGAATATTACCGCGGGCCGCTCACCGGCAAACGGCGCGTTCTGCGTGCGCTCGGAAACTGCCTGAAGGGTGAAATTGACGAAGGGTTGTTCGCACGTGCCTATCACGCGATTTTGACCGAGGAATATGCCGGAAGCCTTGTGCCGCGCGACATTACCAAAGAGGGTATGACGCTGGCCGCGCTCCGTGAACCGGAGCCGGTCCGGCTCTGGCTGGACGATTTGCGAAAAGCTCCTCCCGGGTACAAATGGTGCACAAGCGTCAATGCGGCGATCCGCTGTATTGAGCTGTGCGAAAAGGCCGGATGTCCTATCGAGCTTATCGACTGTGACCATGACCTCGGCGACTATGCCAAGGACGGCGGCGATGGGATTAGGTTAATCGACTGGCTTGCAGAGCGGGGTACCTTTTACCGTATCGAACTGCACACGATGAATCCGGTCGGGCGGGAAAATATGCAGAGAGAAATCGACCGATACTGGCCGGCAAGGAGGGAAAAAGAAGGATGAAGCAATTTCTCGGTGAACCTAAAATCAACGGAGCGAATGATACCGACGGATGGCTGACCGGGCAGGAAAAATCCGATGTATTGCGGGCCTTTCTGCCCTCTGATGCTATGCGGCGACACCTTGCCGGTGTGTCGCTCACAAAAAAGCAAATTTCCGGGCTTATTTGCGGCGCACCCGTCCCGCTGACGGATAAGCTGCATTGGATGAAATATTTGGCCGCAAAGGAAAACCTGTTTCCCGATCGTCCGTCAGAGAGTCTGTCTCTGCGGGAGCAGTCAGCCGCCGGCCCGGCGGCGCGGCAGACGGTTGAGGCTTCCTTTTCGTATCAGGCGAAGCAGATAAAACTGGCTTTAGAGGAACTGGAAACGGGCGCCGAAGCAGTTTTTCTGCTGATTGAGGCCTGGCACGATGAGGAGCTCGACGACCGGAAAATTTCTGCGGGCACGCCGTTTTTCAATGCGGACGACGCCTTGAAATATATCCGGTATGATATGGACAGCGCCGGTGATGATTACAGTAATCTTTGCTGGTACGAGCTTCAAAAATGGAAGCCGTCAACAGACCCGGTGAGCGGAAAAGCCTCCTACGTCCACGGCTACACTTATTATTTTCTCAAAGACCGCGCGTGCTTTTTTGAAAAGCTTGAAGAAACACGGGAACCATATCTGTTTCTGCCGGAATCCCGGCGGTATTCCGAAGACGGACAGCATCTGAATCTGCCCGTCCCGTTTTGCGCCGGTGATATTGTATGCGTGGACTGCCGGCCGTTTCAGCCGGAGCACCTCGCCGTGCTGCTGGAAGTCGGGGACAATACGGACTGCTGCTGTGTGCAGGCACTTTGCCGCGGCCAAAACGGCACTTGGATGCTAGGCGCGCTCAAGCACGGGAACCTGTTTTCAAACGCAACCTGCTTTCTTTCGCCTCTTTACCGTTTGGAAGTATGCCCGAAACCTCTGCCGGAAAGCGACTGCCTGCTTCAAAATATACAGGATTTTATCGCAGGCGACGAGAAACGCGGCAGGCTTCTTTGGGAAAGGCTGCGCCGTTTGGACACGCGCACGGATTCTGAAATTCGGTTGGTGCTGGCGGACTGAGTCATTGTGTACCGAGCTTACAGCCAAACGCAGCGGCCCGATATATACGGGTATTAGGGCAGGCCCTAACGGGAAATACTGTTTTACGACTGTGGGAGTACAAACAGTCTGCTCGCTGTACGGATACAGAAAACCGGAGAAAGCGGTTTTGCAGGCCATTCGTCTCATTTATGGCGCCAGCAGAAGGCGGTAATCGGCTATCTAAAAAACGAAATCGTTTTACTTATTATGAACGGCCCATCGGAATTCCTGTCCGGAAATCCAATGGGCTGTTTTCTTTCACGCCGACGAGTTTATAGTGATTTATACCGCCACCTCGGTAATGGTTGTGCCTTCCGTCAAAGTGCGGATATCGGAATAGAGAAGCGTTTCTTTTTCAATCAGAGCCGCAGTAACCCTCTCAAGAAATTCTCTGTTTTTCAGAAGAATGTCTTTGGCAATCCGCATATACCGCTCGAGTTCCGCATGAGTCACAGCCTCGCTGCGAGAGTTCATATTCTCGGAAGTTTCGGGAAAACTTCGTGTGGAAACATCAATCATTCCAAAGCCAAGGGTAGCGTTCTCTGAAATACCGTCCCTGATATAATTGCAAGCCCGATTGATATCGCTCCGGCAGCCGCTTGCGACGGTATCACAATAGTAGAGTTCAACAGCGGCCTTTCCCGCAAGAGATACAAGAACATAATAAGGTCTTCTGGAAAGCTCCTTGCACCGGTGAATAAATCCTCCCGTAGAATCCCTGCCGGTAGAACGCAGAGAGGCAAGTCCTACACTTCCCGGGCAAAGAACTTCCGAAACGACAAGATGACCGGCTTCGTGAAGTGCGGTTTTTTTTATGTCTTCTGAGGAAGTCTTCGTATAGTTGTCCGGTGAGTCATAAATCATTCTTAAAACGGATTTTACAAGGTCTTCCATTTCAATATCGGTCTTTCTTTTATAGGCGGCGCTGATTGCCGCCTCATTAAGAATTGTTTCAAGCTCGGCACAGGAGCTATAGCTGATCATCTTTGAAAGATCTTCCATATTAACATTTTTCGAAACTTTCTTGTCGGAAAGATAATGCGCAATGATTTTATTGGCATCCTTGTCAGTGGGACACTTTACTTCGATTTTTCTGTCAAAGCGTCCTGAGCGCACAAGAGATTCGGGGAGTTTCCGCATTTCATTTGCTGTTGCAAGGACAAACACATCGCAGTTCTTTACCTCGTCAATACCTGACTGAACTGCTACATATTCTTCTGCGTCACGGTGATCGCTGTCCTCGTTGGCAAACTTGTCCATGTCATCAAGAAAAACGATGCAGGGGGCGGCGTTTTCTTTTGCCTTTTGGAAAGTTTCCGTAATATTACTTATAAAGTCGTCATTGCCCTTATTTCTCCGAACGACATAAGATTTAAGACCGCTTTCTTCTATAAAGCACTTTGCAATAAGGGTTTTGCCGAGTCCCGGATCACCGTATAACAAAATACCCTGCGGCAGCTTGGCCCCAAGAGCCTCATAACACTCCTTATTATGCACCATATCGCAAATTTGCAGCAGTTCGTTTTTAATTGTTTCATAACCTATAACCTTATCAAATGCGCTCATACTCATTCCTCCAAATGATTTTCGGTTTCTTTTAAACGATAATGATACAACATGTTATTTTTTAAGACGCCTTTATCATGTTTTCTTGAGTATAACAGGCAGTTTCTGAAAATACAAATAAAACGGACTTTCGGAGAAAATTTATTTGCCGTTGCGTTATTTATCGTTTTTATGTTAATAGAGAACCAATGTGCAAATCACAGACAATATGTGTCCTGACTGTATTTCCGTGTGTTTTTATCAAATCCGTTATGAACATCCGCACCATCCACAGCGTCGGTATAACGCCCTTCCTGCCACAGCTTGTTCTGAAACCAAAGGAGATTTTGAATGAGAAATCTGCGCTCATTTTCCGAAAGATAGAGATGATATTTCCGCCCTCTCATATGTAAATCCACTCGTTGTTCACGATTTCAGCAGCCCGGTTTCGGATACTGTTCGTCTTTTGTACCCACTCCATAGGGCGATTGGCTTTCAGTCTTTCCGTGATATTTTCCTGTTTAGAAAATGCGGATACAAGCGACCGAAACATCTGCTCCGCCTGCCGGTCTACCTCTGTCAATTGCTCGTTTAGCTTTCCGGCGGTCAGCAGATTGTAATACCGAATCCGGTGGTGCTGCTTCAAATATCGCCGGTATCGCTGTCCCCAAACTCCGATTTCAACTTCACTTTTGGGCGGTACTTTCAAATCGGGAAGTTCATAATCGCCTTGCCGGGTATATGTGCCGCCTGCTTCTTCATAAATGCTTTTCATAGTGAAAACCTCCTGTGTTTTATGGTGCTTTTATTCTACAGAAGATTTTCAGGAAAAACCAATGTGCCGATTGTAGTTTTAATGGTATATACAGAAAAAGAGTACGAACCCTTCGATTCGTACTCTCGTTTCCTTCCTGCAATGCCGGTTGCTGCGTGTTTTTCGAATACTGCCTTATGCACACCCGGCAAAAGCCTGCCGGCGGTTTTATTCGGTGACGACGAATATGCAGCAGCAAGACTTTTTATGCTGTCGCCGTACCAGTAGCGGCGCATAAAGAGAATGCGGTCCTCATCGGGCAGCGATATAAGCCATTGCTCTATAATGCGAGTAAGCTCCCTGCCGTCGGTTTCTGCCTCAACTCCGCAGGGGGACGGTATGCATTCCGATAGCTCCGACAGCAGTGTCGCGCCGCCGCCTCTTTTGCGCGCGCGGTTCTCATACCAGCGGTTTATCGACAGATTGCGGATTATTCTGCCTAAAAAAGCGGCGAGGGAAAAGGGCTTATTCGGCGGAATCGAGTCCCACGCTTTTTGATATGTGTCGTTTACGCATTCGCGGCTGTCCTCACGGTCTGACAGAATATTATATGATATATTCATAAGCATTCCGCCGTATTTCGCGTCACTCTCGGTGATCGCCGCCTCGTTTTTGTCAAAATACAGCTTTACTATTTCGGAATCTTCCACACATAACCCCCCGTTTCCCGTTATTTAAAAGGCCTTTCACTTATATAGACAGGAAAAACGCAGAAATATTCGTTTTTTGATTTAAAAAAGACAGCAAGAGTTTTTTCCTGCTGTCAGAGTAAGCTGAACGCTGTTTATAAATTTGTTTATTTATTGCGCTTTTCAAGCGCGAGAAGTTTTTTCTTTGTTTCTATACCGGCGGCAAAGCCGGTAAGGCTGCCGGACGCTCCTACTACCCTGTGGCAGGGGACTACAAGCAGCAGAGGATTTTTATTACAGGCGCCGCCTACGGCTCTGGCGGCTTTCGGGTTTCCGGTCCTCGCCGCTATTTCGCCGTATGAGGCTGTCTCCCCGTAGGGTATATCAAGAAGCGCCGAGTAAACCTTTTTCTGAAAATCCGTGCCGGTTATTTTAATCGGCAGATCAAATTTTTTGCGCTTACCCGAAAGATATTCGGTTATCTGCCTGAAAGCCTCGTCCGAAAGCTCTGTAAATACGCTTTCGCCTTTTTGACCGGCGGTTCTTATAAGGCTTACGGCGCCGTCTGTCACGCCTATTTCTATAATACCGATATCCGTATCGTAAAAAGCGCTTGTAATGGAGTTTACTTGCGCTTTTTTGGTGCCGGCAGAGCATAGCAGTATCCGGCAAAGCTGTTTTGTATCCTTGGCGATAAAGTCCGCTCCGGAGTTTTCAAGCTCTTTACGGCTGCCAAAGCCGTAAAGCACTCCGACAGAGCGTATTCCGTTCGACTTCGCGCCCTTGATATCATGAAACCGGTCGCCTACCATTACGGCTTCGGAAAGATTTGTAATTCCGGTGCTTTTGAGCGCGTACGCTATTACTTGGTCTTTTTCGTTCCTTGTTTTGTCAAGCGTTGCTCCGGCGGTAAAATAAAAGTAATCAGAAATACCGAAATGCTCAAGTATTTTAACCGCGAAAACCTCCGGCTTTGAGGTGGCGAGAATAACTTTTTTGTTTGAAGAAAAGAGCTGCGACAGCAGCTCTTTTATGCCGGGGTAAAGCTCGCTTTCAAAAATTCCGTTTACGCTGTAATACTCCCTGTAATACTCAACCGCTTTTTCGGCGCGCTCCTCGCTCATACCGCAGAAGCTCATAAATCCGTACAAAAGCGGAGGACCTATGAATTTACAGAGCACCGTATAATCCGGCACCGGCTCTCCGCTTTTTTTGAGCGCGTATTTCACCGAGGCGGTAATGCCGGGAGCCGAGTCTGTAAGAGTGCCGTCAAGGTCGAAAAGTATATATTTAAAATCAGGTATAACCGACACGCCTTTCCGTAATCAGTTTTTGTGCTGATGATGGCTCAGCAGCGGTGAGTGGTCTTTGCCTTTGAGATGCCTGTCAACATAGTTTTTGGTTATTTTCATTACGAGAGGACAAAGCACAAGCACTCCGACAAGGTTCGGCATCATCATAAGTCCGTTGAAGGTATCCGAAATATCCCACGCTAAGGAGGAAGTCATAACCGCACCCGTGATTATCATAAGCACGAAAACGACCTGATAAATTTTAACGCTTTTCTCGCCGAAAAGGTATTCGACCGCGCGCGTGCCGTACTGCGACCAGCCGAGCACGGTTGTAAAGGCAAACAGCAGCACCGCAAGAGCTACGAAAATCTCGCCAGCCTTGCCGAAAACGTTGCCGAACGCCTGCGCTACCAGCGTAGCGTCGTTCACTCCATCGACCGCAAGACCGGTTTCAAGGTCTATGTACCCAGAGGAAAGCACAACTATTGCTGTCATTGTGCAAACTATAAATGTATCAAAAAAAACTTCAAAAATTCCCCACATGCCCTGTACGACGGGCTCTTTCACGTTTGAGGAGGAATGTACCATTACCGAAGAGCCGAGCCCCGCCTCGTTCGAGAAAACACCTTTCTTGAAGCCCTGCGTAACGACGGTTTTTATAAGTATGCCTGTCGCCGCTCCCCCGACAGCCTCAACGCCGAAGGCAAATCGGAATATCGCCGCGAACATATCGCCTACGCGCGAGATGTTGCTGAAGAAAATGGCGAGCGCGCCGATTATGTAAAGCACCGACATAAAGGGCACTATTTTTTCGGCAACCGCCGCTATTCTCTGAAGACCGCCTATTATTATTAGTCCTGCGACAATCATAAGGCATATGCCGATTATTATGGAAATAAGCGAGATTCCGCCTATTTCGGGAGCGGAAACGCCCGAGAAGAACGCCGACTGAAGATTTATGGTTATCTTGTTTATCTGTCCCATATTGCCTATGCCGAAGGAGGCGAGAATAGCGAAAATCGAGAACAGAACCGCAAGCACGGCGCCGATTGTTTTGCAGTGCTTCTTTCCGCCGAGACCGTCCCTTAAATAATACATCGGTCCTCCCGCCCATTCTCCGGCGGAATTTTTGCGGCGGAAGTAAATGCCGAGCACGTTTTCAGAGTAGTTTGTCATCATTCCGAAGAACGCCGCAAGCCACATCCAGAATACCGCTCCCGGACCGCCTACCACGATAGCGGCGGCAACTCCGGCAATATTTCCCGTACCAATCGTGGCGGCAAGCGCTGTGCAAAGCGCCTGAAACTGGGAAATACTTTTTTTGTCGGTCTTTTTTGTGGCATCGGTATCTTTTCTGAAAACACTTCCTATTGTGTTTCGCCACCAGTGACGCAGATGGGTTATCTGAAAAAACTTTGTAAGGCAGGTGAGCAGTACACCCGTGCCGAGCAGAAGAAAAAGACCGGTCTTTTCCCATACAAAGCTGTTTACGGCACTGTTTATTTCGGTCAGCTTTTCAATAAAGTTTTCCATTATTATCCCCTTTGACACTTTGCTCGGATTTACCGATTAAAGCGTTTTATCAGTTGTAAGCACGGTCTTGCCGCCCATATAAGGTTGAAGCGCCTTAGGGATAAGCACGCTGTAATGCTCACCGTCAAAACGCAGATTGTTCTCAAGAAAAGCGATAAGCATTCTCGGAGGCGCCACGACTGTATTGTTAAGGGTGTGAGCGAGATATTTTTTACCGTCCGCTCCTTTTACTTTTATGCCGAGCCTTCTTGCCTGCGCGTCGCCCAAGTTCGAGCAGGAGCAGACCTCAAAGTATTTCTGCTGCTTCGGTGACCACGCCTCAACATCATAGGACTTTACCTTTAAGTCGGCAAGGTCGCCGGTGCAGCACTCAAGCGTGCGTACCGGAATGTCCATGCTGCGGAACAGCTCCACCGAATAGCTCCACATTTTATTGAACCAGTCCATGCTGTCCTCGGGACGGCAGATAACTATCATTTCCTGCTTTTCAAACTGGTGTATCCTGTAAATTCCGCGCTCTTCAATACCGTGGGCTCCTTTTTCCTTGCGGAAGCAGGGAGAATAGCTTGTAAGTGTGAGCGGCAGCTTTTCTTCGGGGGTCATACTGTCTATAAACTTGCCTATCATGGAATGTTCCGATGTGCCGATGAGATAAAGGTCCTCGCCCTCTATCTTATACATCATGGCGTCCATTTCCTCAAAGCTCATAACTCCGGTTACTACCTTGCTTCTTATCATATAAGGCGGAATGCAGTAGGTAAAGCCCTTGTCTATCATAAAATCGCGCGCGTAGGCAAGCACCGCCGAATGGAGCCGCGCTATATCGCCCATGAGATAGTAAAAGCCCTCTCCCGCGACGCGGCCGGCGGTGTCCTTGTCTATTCCGTCGAAAAGCTGCATTATGTCGGTATGGTAGGGTATCTCAAAATCAGGGTGGGTCTGATCTCCGAATTTTTCCACCTCTACGTTCTCGCTGTCGTCCTTTCCGACCGGCACGCTTGCGTCCACGATGTTCGGTATCTTCATCTGAATCTCAAGCACTTTCGCCGAGAGCCTGTCCTCTTTTTCCTCAAGCTCCTTAAGCTCCGCCGCCTGCTCGTTTACAAGCTGCTTCATCTGCTCGGCTTCTTCCTTTTTGCCCTGTCCCATAAGCATGCCTATCTGCTTGCTTACACGGTTACGGTTGGCGCGCAGGTCGTTGGCGCGGTTATTTGCGGCGCATTTCTCGCCGTAGAGCTTTATTATTTCGTCTACAAGCGGGAGCTTTCCGTCCTCAAATTTCTTTTTTATATTTTCCTTTACAAGTTCTGGATTTTCGCAAATAAATTTAATATCAAGCATTCTAATTCCTCCGGTCAAGCCTTTAAATCATAAATTTCAGTATATCATACACCGCCGCTTCTGTCAAACGGTTAGAAGCGATATTACGGCGTATAATAACAAAGGGGTGAAAAAATGTCAGAAAAATCAAAGAAAAACGCCGGAACAGACAGCGAAATATCGGTTTACGCGCCGGGAGGAAATCCCGAAACGGCGTTTGATACGGTAAACGCCTTCGGCACCTATAATATACAGCCGACCGCCGATACCGACAACACATATCCGGCAATAGCGCAGGGCTTTAACAAAAAGGCGGTAAAAACCGACCGGGAAAACAAATCGGCGGAAAAGCAAAACAAGGGTTGCGGAAAAAGACGTTAAGCGGTATAATGTGGTTGAGAATTGTCCGGACGTATTAAAAACGTCCGGACGCATCAGTCAGAAAATTTAAAACGGGGTACATATATGAATAAAATAAGGAAAGTTTTCGTAATCGCGGTTATAACAGCGGCTGCGGCTATCTGTACGGTCCTCGGCTCTTTTACCGCCGGCGCGGCTGAAGTGTCCGGTACGTCGGGGATAACTATGGAATATTATAACAGCAATTCCGGCGGCGGAAGCTGGACGGCGTTTTCAAAATTGGCGACGGCTTCCGGCATTAAGGGAATATGGCTTACAACTCCGTCAAATGCCGGATATTATCTTGAATATCAGACATGGAACAGCGGAAAAACCGAATTTTATCCTTCGGTAAAAAGCAATTCGACTGCTTCAGACGCTTATGCCGGAACCGGAGACGAACAATCATATCAGCGAGCCGTACAATGCCTGCGCATAAACGTTAAAAACCCGAACGGTACGGCGATGAACACCGGAGTTGTGGTGATATACCGCGTAAGAACAAACGGGAACTGGCTTTCGTGGGTCAGCAGCGGGGATTATAATTACAGTTCGTCGCTTATGAAAAAATACGGGCTTTCAGGCAATCTTGAACCTGCGGGCGGAGACGATTACGCCGGCATACCGGGCAGAAATATTGAAGGTGTTGAAATAAGGCTGTTTGACGAGCGGGGCTCGTCTGACCCGTGGGGAGACGTGGTAAACTCTTTGTCAGGCAAGGAGGAATCGCCCTCTTTATCCTACACGACCGGCGGTGCAAGTTCGTTTATTTCGTTCAGCAAGGCAACCCCGATTCTTTCGGGAACGGTCAATACCCTTAAAATAAACACGAGCACTTCAAAAAAATATTATATTTCCTATAAGGTAAAGGCTCAGGGACAAAGCGGTTATTACAGCGCTATAAACAGTACGCATTACGGCAGTGAGGATTATGCCGGCTCCTTCAGTAAGCCGATACAGCGCTTGCAGATAGAGGTTTACACAAACTACGGCACGAAGGTGACGGAAAATATTGTCGTTATGTACCGCGCATACACCGCGGAGGATAAATGGCTTCCGTGGGTGAGCAATGCGGATCCCGAATGGATGGAAAGCGTAAAGCTGAAATATAATATCGCCGGAGACCTTGACAAAACCGACGATGGTTATGCCGGAATAGACGGTCATAATATCAAAGCGGTCGAGATAAGGCTTTTCGAGGAAAAGTCGCTTATGACCGACTGCGGACATCAGAACGAAACGGTTATAGACGCGCCTTACATAAGCCAGCTTCCTGAATATCCTACAGGCTGCGAGAGCGTAAGCACGGTTATGGCGCTCAATTACGCCGGAGCGGATATTTCGGTGGATACGTTTATAGACGATTATCTTGATAAGAAAAACGATACATACAATTTTGACCCCAACGTATGCTTCGGCGGCGACCCGCGCTCGTCTTCGGGAATAGGCTGTTACGCGCCGGTGATAAAAAAGGCGCTTGATAAAATACTTGCCGGCAGCAATCTGTACGGAGAGAATGTAACCGGAGCGTCGCTTTCAGAACTTTGCTCCGAATATATAGATAACGGTATCCCTGTTATTACATGGGCAACGACCGATATGAAGCAGGCTTACCCCGGAAAACAGCTCGCGACGATGCAGTGGATAGCGCCCGAGCACTGTCTGCTGCTTGTAGGCTATGACGACAGGTGCTATATTTTCAACGACCCGCAGCAGTCTGCGGAATATCATTATATAAGGGCAGATGTCGAGGCGGCATATCAGGCTCTCGGCAAGCAGGCGATTGTCATTCTCAAAAAGGAACTGCCCTGTCCGGACACGCCGTCGTCGGCGCTGCCCAATGAGTACGCAAAGGAAAATACCGCGCCGGAGGCTTTTTCGGGAAATATTGATTTGGGCCGCGGCGCCTTTACAGAAGAGCTGTCTGTTATAACCGCCGGAAACGGATTTTCGTTATATTACGATTCATCAAGGCGTGTAAGCGGTTCGTTCGGCGCAGGGTGGTACCACAGCTTTGAAAAGCGTCTCGAAAAAGAGGGCGAAAACATAAAAGTATACGAAAACCCATCGGTTTACTGTGTTTACGGTAAGGTGTCGGACGGCGTATACACCGCCACTGAGCACGGCAGGGAAAACTATATCCTCACAGAACGGGAGAGCGGCTATGTGCTTGACTGCAATAAAAACGGAAAGCTGTATTTTGACGCGGCAGGCAGGCTTACCGCTTCTGAGAGCAAAAACCGAAAGACAACAACCATTTCCTACGGACAGGGAAGCATGACCGTCACATATCCGGACGGCGGCAGCGTAACGCTTACATTTACGGGCGGACTTGTCACAAAGGTTACCGCGGCGGGGCAGACGGTTTCGTTTACCTATACAAACGGTTATCTTTTATCCGTTTCGGGCGCCGGTATATCGGCGAACTTCACATACGCGGACAACGGAGCGCTGGAGCTTTTTGAAATCGGCGCGGAAACGCTGACGGCCGCATATGACACGGACGGAAGAATTATTCTCCTCAATGACGGCGGAAAAGAAACAAAGCTGTCATACACAAATGAAAACAGCGGCGTTTCGGTAAGTGTCACCGCGGGCGGCGCAACAGTGAAAGCCCTGTTCGGTGGGAACGGTCTTATTGCGGAATATGAGGACGGAAGCGGAAAAACAGGCTATGAGTACGACGAGAACCTCAATCTCACCCTAACCGCTTATCCGGACGGAAAACGCGACATTGTGCTTTACGGCGCGACAAATATGCCGGTAAGGTATGAGTACGCCGCAGGCGGCACAAAAACGCTTGCTTATGACGATGAAAACAATGTGATAAGCATAGTTTACAACGATAAGGGCGATACGAACGGGGACGGTCAGATAGATATAAGGGATTTTGTGAGAATGAAGCGTATTCTCGCGGGCGACGCGCTTCCGGAATATTCGGCGGCGCCCGATATAAACGGTGACGGCACCGAAAACGCGGCGGACAGCGTTATACTCGAACAGTATATTTTCGGCAAAGATGTGGAATTTATATACTGCGAAACTTTCACCTATGATGTAAACAACAATCTTATGCCGTGACAGGCAGAAATCGCGTACCGCCGGAGGTCTGATAAATACTAAATCTTGACAAACGGTGCGGTATGCCGTATAATTCAATATGTAAAAACAGCTTTTGGAGGAATTATAAACTATGATTAGTGCCGGCGATTTCAGAAACGGAGTAACCTTTGAAGAGGACGGCAATGTTCTTCAGGTTATTGAATTTCAGCACGTAAAGCCCGGAAAGGGAGCGGCTTTCGTAAGAACAAAGGTCAAAAACGTTATTACGGGTTCGGTTGTTGAGAAAAGCTACAACCCCACCGCTAAATTTCCTACCGCTTATGTGGAAAGAAAGGATATGGAATATTCTTATTCCGACGGTGATCTTTATTACTTTATGGATCAGGAAAGCTATGAGCTTGTTCCTATCAATGCGAGCGAGCTCGGAGACAACTTCAAGTTCGTAAAGGAAAATATGATATGCAAGATACTTTCCTATAAGGGAAAGGTATTCGGCGTTGAGCCGCCCACATTCGTGGAGCTTCAGGTTTCCGCGACAGACCCCGGCTTCAAGGGCGATACCGCTACAAACGCGACCAAGCCCGCCACGCTTGAGACCGGCGCTGAAATTCGCGTTCCGCTCTTTATAAACGAGGGCGATATGATAAGGATCGACACACGCACCGGCGAATATATGGAGCGCGCGTAATTCTTTACTGCAATGGAGGTAATTCAGATGGATATTTGTGAAAAGGCAGCTTATATAAAGGGTCTGGCTGAGGGCCTTGAGCTTGACGAAAGCAAAAAGGAGTACAAGCTCATAAAGGCTATGATTGACCTTTTAAGCGATATAACCGAAGAGATATGCGAGATTGAGGACGGCTGCGACGAGCTTATGGAGCAGATCGACGCAGTTGATGAGGATCTGTCAAACGTAGAAGATATCATATACGGCGATGATGACGATGACGAGTGTGACTGCTGCGGCGACGATGAGGTTTACGAAATCGAGTGTCCGAACTGCCACGATACGATATATCTTGACGAGGATATGCTTGAAGAGGAAGGCATGACCTGCCCGAACTGCGGCACCGAGCTCGAGTTTGACTTTGACTGTGACTGCTGCGACAGCGATGACTGCGGCTGCGGCAAGGAAGAAAAGGAATAATAAACAACATCGGTGTTTTGGCCGCGCTGACGCCTTAAGGCATAAGCGCGGCTTTTATTAACGCCGTATTTTATGGAGCGGAAAAATGGAAGTTACTGAAATAAAGCTCGAATACGAGGTCTGCGGAGAGGAAAACGGCGGAATACCGGCTATAATAGTCGCGGCGGGAATGTCGTCCCGTATGGGCGGAACCGACAAGCAGACGGCGCTCATCGGCGGAGTTCCGGTAATAGCGCGCACGCTTATGGCATTTGAGTGTTCCCGTGCTGTTTCTGAGATAATACTTGTAGTCAGACCCGACGAGCTTTTCAATATGCAGCTTACGGCGGAAAGGTATTCCGTAACCAAGCTGACCGATATAGTCTGCGGCGGAAATTCCAGACAGGAATCAGTTCTTAAAGGATTTGAAAGACTCGGAAAAAGCGCTGAAAAGGTGCTGATACACGACGGGGCGCGTCCGCTTGTAAGCGGAAGGATAATAGAATCTGTTGCCGCGGCATTGAGAGAATATCCGGCTGTTACCTGCGCCGTAAAGGTAAAGGACACTATAAAGGAGACTGACGGCAGCGGAACAGTGATATCCACTCCCGACCGCTCACGCCTTGTGGCAGTGCAGACGCCGCAGGGCGTATGGGTAAAGGAATATCTTGAAGCAGCCGGAAAGGCGGGGGACGTGTCGGCTTTTACGGACGATATGTCGGTAATGGAATCGGCGGGTTTTCCTGTGCGGACAGTTGAAGGCAGCTACACTAATATAAAGATAACGACGCCTGAGGATTTAAGGCTCGCGGAATTTCTTTTGGGAGAGGAGAGCGGCGAATGAGAATAGGGCACGGATACGACGTTCACCGGCTGGTGAGCGGGAGAGAGCTGATAATAGGCGGGGAGAATATACCGTTTGAAATGGGGCTTCTCGGCCATTCCGATGCCGACGTGCTCCTGCACGCGGTATGCGACGCGCTGCTCGGAGCCGCCGCCCTCGGAGATATAGGAAAGCATTTTCCGGACAGCGACCCGAGTTTTGAGGGGATAGACAGCCGGATTCTGCTGAGGAAAACGTCTGAGCTTCTGGGCGGTAAGGGATACCGTATAGTGAATATAGACGCTACAATAATAGCCCAGCGCCCGAAGCTCGCCGGTTTTATAGAAAAAATGCGCGGAAATATAGCTTCCGACTGCGGGATAGGAACCGACGCGGTAAACATAAAGGCAACCACCGAGGAGGGTCTCGGCTTCACGGGAAAGGCGGAAGGAATAGCCGCCCACGCGGTCTGCCTTATAGAGTAATAAGCCGCTTTTTTCCCTCATATTTATATATAAAGAAAGTATGGGGAGAATAATATGAGGCTTTTTATCACTTTTTCAAAAAGAACTCTTTTGATAGTGCTTGCCGCGCTTGCGGCGGGTATCATAATATTAGGCGAGGTATTCACTATACGCGCCGGCGGCGCCGACGGCTCGACAAACGCTCTGCGCTGCGATTTCGCGCGCGGGCTGGGGGTCACTCCCGACGAGACCGCGGTTTCGGTAAAGGAAATAGTGATACCGGAAGAGTTTTCAGATGTATATATGAAATACAATGAACTCCAGAGGACAGCAGGGTATGACCTTATGCCGTACAAAGGCAAAAAAGCCACGGTTTACACCTACCGTGTGAAAGACGCAGAGGATACGGTGATAAACCTGATAGTGGCAGACGGAAAAATAATAGGGGGAGATATCTCCTCTGTGAGAATAGACGGGGAAATGCGGCCGCTTAAAGTCAGATGAAAGGAAAAGAGTATGCCGTCTGAAAGACTTGACAAAATCATAGCCTCACAGCTCAATATATCAAGAAAAGACGCGCGCGCCGGAATACGCCGCGGAATTGCAAAGGTAAACGGCGAAACGGTAAAAAGCGCGGATTTTCAGGTAAAACCCGGAGATGATATTATTGAATACAGTGGAGAAAAAGTAAAATATAAGGAATATGTTTATATCGTTATGAACAAGCCGGCGGGCGTGCTTTCGTCAACGGAGGATAAAAACAGACAGACAGTAACAGACCTTGTGCCGGACGGTCTTAAGCGCAAGGGGCTTTTTCCGGTCGGAAGGCTTGACAGGGATACTACCGGTCTTTTAATTATAACCGATGACGGTGATTTTGCCCACCGTGTGCTGGCACCGTCAAAAAGCATATATAAAACCTACCGCGCCGTGCTTGACGGGGATATCACGGAAGAAACCCTCGGTATATTTTCCCGGGAAATCACCCTCGCCGACGGTACGGTCTGCCGCAGAGCATATCTTAAAAGGCTGGACAAGCGTACCGCAGAGATAAAAATATGTGAGGGGAGGTATCATCAGATAAAGCGTATGTTCGGAGTGGCGGGTTTAGGAGTCTGCCGTCTTGAACGGCTCGCCATAGGAGATTTCCGTCTGCCGGACAACCTAAAGCCCGGAGAATGCGCCGAATTCCATAAAAATGAGCTTGAACCAATATTTTCCGGGAACACAAATCCTCTTGACGCATATTAAACAAAATATCTATTTCAACATTGGATATATTTTGTATAGCAATCTTTTTCGCTATTTGGTATAATAACATTAAATTCAAGGCTATTATTTTAGGAGGCTTCATTTATGGCAAGTTTATCTTTGCGCAATGTTTATAAAAGATATCCGGGCGGCGTTACCGCTGTTTCGGATTTCAATCTTGAAATCAAGGATAAGGAATTTATCATTCTCGTAGGACCTTCCGGATGCGGTAAGTCCACCACTCTGCGTATGGTCGCGGGTCTCGAAGAAATTTCCGATGGTGAAATTTACATCGGCGACAAGCTCGTAAATGACGTTGCTCCTAAAGACCGTGATATAGCGATGGTTTTCCAGAACTACGCTCTTTATCCGCATATGACAGTTTTCGACAATATGGCTTTCGGTCTTAAGCTCCGCAAGACCCCGAAGGACGAGATCAAGCGCCGTGTTGAAGAGGCTGCCCGTATTCTTGATATATCACACCTGCTTGAGCGTAAGCCGAAGGCTTTGTCCGGCGGTCAGCGTCAGCGTGTTGCGCTCGGTCGTGCTATCGTTCGTGAGCCTAAGGTATTCCTTCTTGACGAGCCGCTTTCCAACTTGGACGCTAAGCTCCGTGCGCAGATGCGTACCGAAATTTCAAAGCTCCATCAGCGTCTCGGTACCACATTCATTTACGTTACCCACGACCAGACAGAGGCTATGACCATGGGTACCCGCATCGTCGTTATGAAGAGCGGTCTTATCCAGCAGGTTGATACTCCTAACAATCTTTACCTCTATCCCTGCAACCTGTTTGTTGCCGGATTTATCGGTTCTCCTCAGATGAACTTTATCGAGGCGAAACTGCTTAAAGAGGGCGAGGATTATCTTGTAGAGTTCGGCTCTGAGGATACCAAGACCCGCGCAGGCGTTAAGTATAAGATTAAGCTGCCGGCTTCAAAGAACAAGGATAACTGCCTTGAGCCTTATGCCGGCAAGGAAATAATAATGGGTATCCGTCCTGAAAACGTACACAACGAGGAAGACCTTGTTGCCCTGCATAAGGACGGTGTAGTTGAAGCTGACGTTGAGGTTACCGAGCTTATGGGTGCTGAGACTTACCTCTACATGAACTGTGAGGGTCAGGCGATCAACGCCCGCGTAAGCCCGACCAATACCGCGCGCCCCGGCGATAAGATTTCTATCGCTTTTGAGACGGCGAAGATCCACCTGTTTGATAAGGATACCGAGCTTACAATCTGCAACTGATAAATTCTTGAGTACCGCGCTTTACGGCGCGGTATTTTTTTACCTGTTTTTTATTTTTCCAATAACTTGTGTACGTTCAAAATTTAATAAATTTACCTAAAATAATAACAGAGCATACCTTCACTTTCCTGTAATTGCAGGTTAAGGAAAACGATATGCTCTGTTTTTTTGTTTCGCGAATATTTTATCTTATGCCGTACTTTTCAATAATGTAGTCCATATCCTTGTCGCCCCTGCCAGAAAGGTTTATAAGAATGGAGCCCCTCTTCATCTTTTTGGCGAGCTTCATGCCATAGGCAACCGCGTGGGAGCTTTCTATCGCGGGGATAATACCCTCAAGCCTTGAGAGCTTGAAGAAAGCGTCTATTGTTTCCTCATCGTCCACAACATCGTATTTTACCCTGCCTATATCGTGCAGGAACGCGTGCTCCGGACCTGAAGACGGATAATCAAGACCGCTTGCTACCGAATAAACAGGCGCCGGGTCTCCGTTTTCGTCCTTGAGCATAATGCTGTTGAAGCCGTGCATAACTCCCTCTGAGCCGTACTGGAGGCTTGCTGCGTGGTCACCGAGCGCCGGACCGCGTCCGAGAGGCTCAACACCGTAGATATCAACAGGGTCGTTAAGAAATCCCGAGAACAATCCCATAGCGTTCGAGCCGCCTCCGACGCAGGCTACAACAGCGTCGGGAAGCTCGCCGGTCATATTAAGGAACTGCTCCCTCGCTTCAATTCCGACAACGCTCTGGAAATCGCGCACCATCATCGGGAACGGGTGAGGGCCTACCACAGAGCCTATGCAGTAAATCGCGTCCTTATATTCCCTCATGTACGCCTCAAAGGCGGCGTCCACAGCTTCTTTAAGGGTCATAAGACCGTCTGTCACCTCAACGACATTTGCGCCGAGTATCTTCATTCTCGCGACATTAGGAGCCTGCTTTTTAATGTCAACCGCTCCCATATATATGTCGCATTCAAGACCGAAATAAGCCGCCGCGGTGGCAAGCGCCACGCCGTGCTGACCCGCTCCGGTCTCGGCGATAACCTTTTTCTTGCCCATATATTTGGCCAGCAGTGCCTCGCCCATGCAGTGGTTCAGCTTGTGCGCGCCGGTGTGGTTGAGGTCCTCGCGCTTTACGTAAAGCTGTACGTTTCCGAGGGTTGATGACAGCCGTTCAAGATAGGATACAGGCGTGGGTCTTCCCTGAAACTCTCTGCGTATCCGGCGCAGCTCGCTTACGAATTTGCTTGATTTGCATATCGTAAAGTAGGCCTCTGTGATTTCGTCCATCGCTTCCTGAAGCTCCGGCGGGATATACGATCCGCCGTATTTGCCGAAGTAGCCGTTTGCGTCGGGATAATTCTTGAAATATGTGGTAAAATCTGTTCCGTTGAAAATCATTTTAATTTCCTCCTGATTTATCTTTTTATTGTGTATTTTAATGCTTTAAAGGTTTATAAATTCAAAAAATCAGTAATTCAGAAATACGCCATCGTTTTGTCATAAGCACGGCCTTTTCCTCCCCGCCGAAATTTATCAATTTCTGCCGGAGCATAAAAAAACGCCCCTGACAGAAAAATTCTTTCTGTCAAGGACGAATAAATCAAATTATCCGCGGTGCCACCTTGAATTCACGGAACCCCGTGCACTTAAGCAGGATACAAGCATATCCCCGGTAACTTACGCATACCCACGCGTTGCAGAATACTCTGCGGCTTACGCCGCATTTGACTGCACCCTCAGCGGTCCATTTGACAACTTGTTTCTTACCTGATTTCCAGCAGCACAGGCTCTCTGTAAAGGCATGATTGCCGTTATCTCCGCGTCAACGGTTTGAATTTAATTTTTAAGTATTGTATCATCATGTATACGATTTGTCAAGAAAAACTTAAAAAAAATCAGGTATAGGTTTTAATAATATCCTCCGCCACTGTGCGTTTGGTAACGCAGCGGTCCATCGCTTGCCGCTCTATATATCTGTGCGCCTGCTCCTCGTCCATTTTAAGATGGCTTATAAGCAGCCATTTCGCGCGGTTCACAATACGGATTTCCTCCATTTTATCCTGAATGGACAGATTTTTTGCCTCAGAACGGCGCAGTCGCTCACGCGCTGAGCCCAGCCAGCCGACAGCCGTTAAAAAGAGTGGCCTTGAAACCGGCTTTGAAAGAGTAAAAACGCCGTAGGGCGCTACCTTACCGTATACCTCGGCGTGCAGCTCCGAGCGTACTATGATAAGCACAACGGTGCCGCGGCATTCGCATATATCAATGGCAAAGCGCTCGCCGGTATTGTCAGGCAGGGGAGAATTTATTATAACGCAGTCAAACGCACGCTCTGAAATTACGCGCTTCGCGGAGCTGATGCTTGAAACGGTCAGCAAAGGGGAGCAGCCTGACTCGCGGAGAAGAGAAACGACGGATTCGTTGAATTTTTCCGACGATGAGACAAGCAGAACGCTGTAAGCACGCTCTTTAAGGCTCATATTTCTCTCCTCCTTAATGCGGTATTTTTATTTATCGCAGTAGACTGCCGAAATTCCGGCGGGGATATGCTGTTTTATAAAATTGCTTGCAGCGGCTGCCGCTTTTGCGGCGGAAAGGCTTTCGGGCAGCTTTCTGAAGGCGGAAAGGGTTTCGGCGTCCGCCTTGTAAAGGTTTATGTTTGCTGCCTTCGGAAGCTCAAGGCGGTTCTCAAGACCGTAAAGACCGGCGTATATCATAAGCGCGAAGGCAAGGTAAGGATTGGCGGTCGAATCAGGCGAGCGCAGCTCCGCTCTGCGGTATTCGCCTATCGCCGCCGGTATCCTCACAAGCTGCGAACGGTTCTCGCTTGACCAAGATACATATCCCGGCGCCTTTTTGGAATTAAAGCGCTTGTATGAATCCTCTTTAGTGTTGAGGAAAGCGGTCATTTCACATGCTTTGTCAAGTATTCCGGCTATCACGTAGCACAAATTTTCAGAATTAGGGCAGGGCTTTACCGAAATATTGATATGAAATCCGCTGCCGGGCTCACCGGGAAGCGGCTTGGGCGAAAAATCGGCATAAAGACCGTTTCGCCGTGCTACCGTTTTTACAACCGTCTGGAAGGTAAGGGCATTGTCGGCGGCCGTAAGCGCGTCGGAATACCGGAAGTCTATCTCGTTCTGTCCCGGTCCCTCCTCATGGTGAGAACTTTCGGGGCGTATTCCCATCTGCTCAAGCGTAAGGCATATCTCGCGTCTTATATTCTCGCCTCTGTCCTCCGGTGCGATATCCATATATCCGGCACGGTCGTACGGAATTTTTGTGGGTCTGGCGTTTTCGTCAAGCTCAAAAAGATAAAATTCCTGCTCTGAGCCAAATGAGAATGTATATCCGGCGCGTGCGGCGTCCTCTACTGCCTTTTTGAGTATACTGCGTGTATCACATTCAAACGGTGTGCCGTCCGGATATGTTACGCTTGAAAACATACGCACTACTTTGCCATGCTCGGGTCTCCACGGAAGCTGCGCCAGCGTCGACGGGTCGGGATGCAGCAGCAGGTCGGAATAGGTTTCGTCGCCGAAGCCTGCTATTGCAGACGCGTCAAACGCAATGCCGTATTCAAAAGCACGCTGCAGTTCTTCCGGCATTATAGAGATGTTTTTCTGATTACCGAAAACATCACAGAAAGCAAGCCGGATAAACTTGACGTCGTCCTCACGGACATACTGCATTACCTCTTCTTTTGAGTACTTCATATACTAATCCCGCTTTCCTCTAATTTGCCACATACATCTGCTTGTAAGGGTTCCTGCTGTCCGGCGTTACCACCGTAAAAGGTGAATCCATAACGCTTTTCTCGTCATATCCGAAAAGACGGCAGTATTCCTTTACATATTCCTCAAGCTCCTCAAGGTCATTATCATCTGCCGGACGTGCCGTTACCTGACCCGGGAATTTAATATCCTTGCAGTCTGAACGCAGAAACATTTTACCACCGTGCATACCGGTGCAGGGGAAATAGCCTACAATTTTTTTACTATTTGACTCAAGACCGAGTACAACAATAACGCCTCCGGCCTGATACTCGCCGAGAAAGCTGCCCGCGCAGCCGCCTATTACTATTACGGGAACTTTTTCCTTATATGCTTTCATGTGAATTCCGGCGCGGTATCCTGCATTACCTTTTACATATATCCTGCCGCCTCGCATTGCGTAACCGGCGGCATCTCCAATGCTTCCGTTTATTACTATTTTTCCGGCATTCATGGTGTCACCCACAGCATCCTGGGCGTTGGCGTTTACGGTGATTTCGGCACCGTTTAAATACGCGCCCAGCGCGTTGCCCGGAACACCGTTTATTGTTATTCTCTTATCCGACATACCGGCTGCTATAAAACGCTGCCCGCAGCAGCCCGATATGGTTATATCTCCGTCCGCTTCTCTTAAACGGCAGTTAAGCTCTTTGTATCCGAGCTGTTTTGAGTCTATCACAACAGCCATTATACCACACCTCCGAATTTTTTTCTACGGTTTTCTTCTGTAAAAGCGGCGGAAGTGGCAGTTTTCGTAAGAAGATCAAAATTAACTGTATTAAGCGGCGTTTTTTCACGGATAAGCGAGGTGTAAATTCCCGCACGTGCGGTCTCGCCTATCAGTATGTATCCGCAAAGAAGACCGTCGCGTATAAAAAACCGCTTTATATTTCCGTTTTCCGAACAGTCGGTCAGCTCGCCGTCATAGCTTCCGGCAGTCATCGCGTGAAGTCCGAAAAAGCCTACCGAGTTCATCGGTACAGCTTTGTCAAACAGGCTCTCGCCGCCCGCCATATTTACACCTGCGGTATAACCCTGCATATATGCGTTGGGAAGCAGCGCAAGTACCTTTTTCTGTCCCGATGATATATCGTTGCCCTCAGTGCAGTCTCCCGCTGCATAAACATTTTCTATGCTTGTGCGCATACTGTCGTCAACTGTTATGCCCCTGCCTGTTTCTCCGCCGGCGTCCTTTACAAGGGCTGTGTTGGCGCGCACGCCGACAGCCAGAACCACCGCGTCAAATTTTACGTCGGCGCCGCTTTTCATATGCGCCGTGTTATGCTCGAATTTTGTTACCGTATCTTCAAGCAGAAATTTAATTCCGTTTTCCTCAAGACGTTTTTGCATCACAGCGGCGCAGTCAGCATCAAGAATACTTGAAAGCACACGGTCGGCAAGGTCGCACACCGTAATACTTTTTACTCTTCCGTAAAGTCCCTCGGCGCATTTAAGACCTATAAGTCCGGCGCCGACAATGAGTATGTCAGAGTTTTCGTTTACCGCCGCTTCAAGCGCAAATGTGTCGTCAAGCGTCATAAAGGCAAATTTTTTTTCTACGGTTTCAAGACCTTCAAACGGCGGGACAAAAGGCGAAGATCCGGCTGCTACACATACAGAAGTATACGGTAATTCGCCGCCGTCGTCAAGAATAACTTTTTTGTTTTCGGTATCTAAACGTACAGCTTTCCTCCCGTATATTACCTTACAGCCGTTCTTTTCATAAAAATCATCGGAACGGTAGTTCATTTTTTTTGTGTCGGTTTTGTGCTCAAGATAATAGGAAATCAGCGGACGGCAGTAAACCGGATATTTTTCCTCTGATATTACGGTTATAGGGGTCTTGCCGTCAGTGCTGCGTATTCCCTCTATACAGCCGGCGGCGGCAACGCCGTTTCCGATTATGACGTACTGCTTCATTTATCCTCACCCCGCTCCTCATATACTATCGCCCTGTTAGGACATCCGGCAACGCAGGCAGGTTCCCCACAGGAATTGTTAAGGCAAAGCTCACATTTCTGCATAATGCCGTTTTCTCCGGGCGCCAGCGCGCCGTAAGGGCAGACAAGCACGCAGGTAAGACAGCCCACGCATTTGTCCTTGTTGATTTTAATAACGCCGTCTTCTTTTGTTATGGCTCCGGCAATACAGCTTTTTACGCATATCGGGTCGGTGCAGTGACGGCAGGAAACAGCATAGGTGATTTTATCGTCGCCCTCTACATGTATGCGCGGATAAATGGTTTTGCCTTTAAGCGCCGTTGCCATATCGCTCATTCCTGAATTGGCAAAAGCGCAGTTATATTCGCAAAGGTGACAGCCGAGACACCATTCTTCGTTTACATATACTCTTTTCATTTTATCACTCCCCGGCGTGTGAGATACCGAGTATCTCAAGCTCTTTTTCGGTCATGCCTATTCCGCGCAGCATAAGACGGTTGCCTCTTAATGCCTCGACTGAGTTTATACCCATTCCGCCCATAAGCTCTTTTATTTCATGCTTCCAGGCGGTTATAAGATTTACAAGACGTTCGCTGCCGATATCCGGATTTAGGCGTTTTACAAGTTCAGGTCTTTGCGTTGCTATGCCCCAGTTGCATTTTCCGGTCTGGCAGGTGCGGCATAGGTGGCATCCGAGAGCTAACACAGCCGCTGTTGCAATATAGCAGGCGTCAGCACCGAGCGCTATTGCCTTAACCACGTCTGCCGCGCTGCGTATTGAGCCGCCTACAACAAGAGAAACGTTATTTCTTATACCTTCGTCACGCAGTCTCTGGTCCACCGCTGCAAGAGCAAGCTCTATCGGGATACCGACATTGTCGCGTATCCTTGTGGGAGCGGCTCCGGTACCGCCGCGGAAGCCGTCAATGGCGATTATATCGGCGCCGCTTCTCGCAATTCCGCTTGCTATGGCGGCTATGTTGTGAACCGCCGCGACTTTTACAATGACCGGTTTTTTGTATTCGGTAGCTTCTTTAAGTGAAAAAACAAGCTGACGCAGGTCTTCTATTGAGTAAATATCATGGTGAGGAGCGGGGGAAATAGCGTCAGAGCCCTCGGGAATCATTCTGGTGCGCGAGACATCGCCGACTATCTTGGTTCCGGGCAGGTGTCCTCCTATGCCCGGCTTTGCGCCCTGACCCATTTTAATTTCTATCGCGGCGCCCGCCTTTAAATAGTCCTCATGAACGCCGAAACGTCCCGACGCTACCTGAACTATCGTGTTTTCACCATAGCAGTAAAAATCCTCGTGCAGTCCGCCCTCGCCGGTATTGTAAAGTATTCCGAGCTGCTTCGCAGCCCTCGCGAGAGATGCGTGGGCGTTGTAGCTTATAGAGCCGTAGCTCATCGCGGAAAACATAATCGGCACCGAAAGCTCTATCTGCGGCGGCAGCTCGCAAACAAGCTCTCCGTCCGGTCCGCGTTCTGCCTTTTCAGGCTTCTTGCCGAGGAAAACGCGGGTCTCCATAGGCTCTCTTAACGGGTCGATAGGCGGATTCGTAACCTGTGACGCGTTTATAAGTATTTTATCCCAGTAAACAGGCATAGGTTTGGGATTTCCCATTGAGGAAAGCAGCACGCCGCCGCTGTTCGCCTGCTTGTAAATTTCTTTTATGGTGTCATTCTGCCAGTTGGCGTTTTCCCTTAATGTGCAGTCGCTCTTTACTATTTTAAGCGCCCTTGTCGGACAGAGTGAGACACAGCGCTGACAATCGACGCATTTGCTCTCATCGCTCATCATTACGCCCTTTACAGTGTTGAAGTAATGCACCTCGTTGGCGCACTGTCGCTCACAAACACGGCAGGCTATGCAACGGTCACTGTTTCTGATAACCTCGAATTCGGGGTGTATATATTCTATGCTCATATGTCCGCACCCTCCTTTGTAGTAATAATAACCGGCTCGCCGCCCGCAGGCGCCCAGATGTTTTCGGCGTCAGGCTCTATAACACGTATTGCGGCTTCCTCGCTTGCTATAAATACCCTGTCATCCTTTTCGCCCACAACCATAGAGCGTAATTTAAGTCTGTCGTTAAGCGCCATAAGTCCGCCGCTGAAGCCTAATACTATCGAAAACGGACCGGTTACGAGCAAACTTGGGAAAAGCGTGCGGAGATATGTGTATTTCTTCCTCTTTTCCGGCTCCATAGCTTCAATGGTGCTCCAGAACGGTGCGGCTATGACATTCGCCGCCTCCTCGATCGTAAGTCCCTGAACGCGGACAAGGTAATCTATTATATATGTAATGACCTCGGTATCGGTCTGAAGGTTGCATTTATATCCGAACATCTCAATAAAACGGCGGTTGGCGTCATAAGACGATATTTCGCCGTTGTGGACTATCGACCAGTCAAGCAGTGAAAACGGGTGCGCGCCGCCCCACCAGCCGGGTGTGTTTGTGGGGTATCTGCCGTGGGCTGTCCATGAGTAGCCTTCGTATTCTTCAAGCCTGTAAAAAACACCCACGTCTTCGGGAAAGCCCACAGCTTTGAAGGTGCCCATATTCTTTCCGCTTGAGAAGACATAAGCGCCGGGCATTTCAGTGTTTATCTTCATCACGGTGCGCGCGACAAACTCCTTTTCGTCAAGCTGCATAGATAAAAGCACCGATTTAAGCGGCGCGACAAAGTACCGCCATATTATCGGTTCGTCTGTAATGGCGGGTATTTTTCTTGTCGGGATTATTTCTGATTTTACAATTTCAAACCGTTCTTTTAATAATACTTCACATTCCTTGCGCGTAGCGCGCTGGTCAAAAAACATATGCAGCGCGTAAAAATCCCTGTATTCGGGGTAGATACCGTAGCCCGCAAATCCTCCGCCGAGTCCGTTGGAGCGATCGTGCATCGGTTTCATGGCTTCGGTAATCTTCTCTCCGGACATTCTTTCGCCGTTTCTTGATATAACCGCGGCGATGGCGCAGCCCGAGGGGATTCTTATCTGACCTTCCTTTTTCATTTCAGCTCGTTCCTTTCAGAAAAAATAAAAAAGGCGCTCATTTCAGAACAGAATAACTCTGTTTAGAAATGAACGCCTTTGCTCATTAAAAAATATTATAAACCTTTGATGCAGTTTTGTCAAGAAAAATGTATACAAAAATTCAAAAAAACAATTTATGCTTTCGTCTCTTAAAATGGCGGAATTTTGAGGTTGTGACAATGATTTCAAAACGCTCTGCGTTCTTGACGAAACAATCTCAGGGTTGTATAATTGAATTACGGCAGCAAAGAAAATGAGCCGAGTATTATTAAAGAACTATCAAGGAAGAGGGGATACTGTGAACAGTGTTTATGAGCCGTTGTTTACTCCGTGGAAGATAGGAAATGTGGAAATAAAAAACCGCATAGTTATGACCTCCATGGGAGGCACCTCTATTTTCGGCTGGATGGAACCGAATCATTTTGACGAGGAAGCAGCTAAATTCCTGCTTGAAAGGGCAAAAAACAATGTAGGTCTTATTCTGCCGGGAATAGCTCCTATACGCGATATGCTGATGGGCAGGTGGCTTTATCAGGGAACCGGAAAGTTTGATAAGTTAAAGGATTTTATGGACGAGTTCCACAAGACCGGCTGTAAAATGTTTATACAGCTGACGGCGGGTTTCGGCAGGTCGCTCGCCGTAACCGATATTCTTGTAAAGGCTCTTCATAATAAGGCGCTGGGCGCCGTAATGAAGCCTGTGCTTAACGCCGATTATCTGACCGCAAGCGCAAGCGCGACTCCTAACCGCTGGGACGAAAGCTGTATTTCCCGTCCCCTTACGGTTAAGGAAATAAAACAGATGGTGGACGCCTTCGCGAAAACGGCAAAGCTGTGTATGGACGCCGGGGTTGACGGTATAGAAGTGCACGCGGTACACGAGGGTTATCTGCTCGACCAGTTTACAATGAAATATACGAATTTGCGTACCGATGAGTACGGCGGCTCATTTGAGAACCGCTACCGTTTCCCGGTAGAGATAGTAAAAGCGATAAAAGCCGCCTGTGGGAAGGATTTTCCGGTAACTCTCAGATACTCGGTCGTTTCAAAGACAAAAGGATTCGGCAAGGGAGCGCTCCCGGGTGAGGAATACACCGAGGTCGGAAGAGACATGGAGGAAAGCGAGCGCGCGGCGAGGTATCTGCAGGACGCCGGCTACGATATGCTCAACTGCGACAACGGTACATATGACGCATGGTACTGGGCGCATCCGGCACCGTATATGCCGGAAAACTGCAATCTTGAAGATGTTGCGCATATAAAGAAGTTTGTTGATATACCGGTTGTCTGCGCCGGAAGAATGGACGCTAAGACCGCGGCAAAGGCGATAGAGTCGGGAGATATCGACGCCATGGGCGTGGCACGCCAGTTCCTCTGCGACCCTGAATGGATAACCAAAATGATAGACGGCAGGGAGGACGATATACGTCCTTGTATCTGCTGTCATAACGCATGCTTCAATATGGCGCATTACAAGGGCGTGCCGAACGACCAGTCGCTTTCGGACAATGCCGGAATGTCACGCTGCGCTCTCAATCCCGAAACAATGCAGTCCAAGAAATATAAAATCGTTCCGGCAAAGCGCAAAAAGAACGTTACGGTCATAGGCGGCGGAATAGGCGGTATGGAGGCGGCGCGGGTACTCAAGCTGCGCGGTCATAATGTCACTCTTTACGAAAAGAGCGGAACGCTCGGCGGCGTATTCATAGCCGCGGCGGCGCCATCTTTTAAGGAAAAGGACAAAGAACTTATAAAATGGTATGAAAAGCAGATGAAGGACCTTGAAATCGATATAAGGCTGAACACCGAGGTAAAGGATTTTTCGTCGCTTAACGCCGACGAGATTATAATAGCCACGGGAAGCAAACCGAGAAAGCTCGGTGTGCCCGGAGCCAAAAAAGCGGTCGAGGCGTGCGATTACCTGCTTGATAAAACCGATGTAGGAGACAAAGTCATAGTAATAGGCGGCGGACTTACCGGCTGTGAAATAGCGCTTGACCTTTACAATAAGGGCAAAACTCCGGTAATAGTCGAAATGAAAAACGACCTTATAGCGGCCAAAGGCGTATGTCTTGCCAATTCATCGTATCTGCGTGATTTCTTTGAACTTAATAAGGTTGAGGTGCATCTTGAGACCGCGGTTAAGGAAATAACCGATACCGGAATAAAGGCGGAGGATAAAAACGGAAAGGTCTTTGACATCAAGGGCGACAGTGTTATTCTGTCGGTCGGGTATATTCCGGCTCCGGCGGCGAAAAAATCAGGCAGAACGCATCTTGTGGGTGACTGCGAGACGGTCGGCAACCTGCGCACGGTGATATGGCGCGCGTGGGACGTTGCAATGAAGATTTAGAGGTGAGATAAATGGAACTTACAAAGGAACAGCAGCAGATACTTGACGGCGAAAAGGGCGATACATTAGCTAAAATAATGAAGACACTTGTTATGTACGGCGAAACCTTCGGAGCCGAGAAAATGGTGCCTGTCACAAGCAAAATGGGACATCTTGTGACCAGCTTCGGACTGGGCGTAATGAAGCCGGTGTACGAGCTTATGGATAAGCTGATAGCCGACGGAGCGGTATCATCGCAGAAATTCTCGGTAGACCCTAAACCGCTTGATAAAAATGTGCCGTCCGACCCGATAAAAAATCTGGTTTTCAAAAAGTTTATGTACAGCGCGCAGGATTCATATGACAAACAGCTTGAAAAGCTGGGACTGCTTAACAAAAACGCATATACCTGCACCTGCTATCTTGAAGAAATAGGCAACACCCCGGCAAAGGGCGAGGTTTTAAGCTGGGCGGAATCGAGCGCGGTGGTTTACGCCAATTCGGTGCTGGGCGCTCGCTGCAACCGTAATTCCGGAATAATAGAGCTATTCGGCTCTATTGTCGGGTATGTGCCGTATTTCGGTCTGCTTACCGACGAGGGCAGAAAAGCTACATGGGTAGTTGAGGTAAAAACTTCAAAAACGCCTGAGGCGCAGGTGCTCGGCAGCGCAATCGGTATGAAGGTTATGGAAGAGGTTCCTTATGTAAAGGGACTTTCAGAAATGATAGGCACCGAGCTTGACGACGATAACCGTGCTTATTTAAAGGATTTCGGCGCCGCCACCGCCTCAAACGGCGCGGTCGGACTTTACCATATAGCCGGGCTTACTCCTGAAGCGAAGGAGCAGGGAGAGTCGCTTATAGCCGAAAACGCCAAGACATATGTTATAGACGATGCCGAGCTTGAAAGGGTAAAAAACGGCTATCCGGTTATGTGGAAGAACAAAAACGCGGCTCCGAAGTTATGCTTTATAGGCTGTCCGCATTTGACTCTGGCGCAGCTTAAGGAATGGACAGAAAAAATAAGCGCCGGACTTGCAGCGAACGGTCTTAAAAAGATAAAGGTGCCTTCGGTGCTTACCGCCGCGCCTGATGTCATCGATAAATTCTCAAAGCTGCCTGACGCCGCGCGCCTTAAAGCTACGGGAGCGGTACTGAGCTATATATGCCCGCTTATGTATATGAATAATCCGCTTGCCGGTAAAATGCCGGTCATAACAAACTCAAACAAGCTGCGTACATACACAACGGCGAGGTACTACACTTCAGACGAAATACTCGGAATAATCACGGGAGGTGCGGCAAAATGAAAACCTTTAAAGGACGGGCGGTAGTGCCCGGAACGGCAGAGGCCACGGCGCTTGTGTCGCACGGCGGCTTCAATACGCTTGCCTCTTATCAGAAAAGCCTTATGTTCGGGGATAAAACCGGAAAATGCGGCGACCAGAACAACCCCGACCTGTTCGGCAAGCCTATGGCGGGAACGGCGCTTTGCCTGCCGCAGACAATAGGCTCGACCACCGGCGGAATGGTGCTTTACTGCGCCCACGCGATGGAGAGAAGCCCCGCCTGCCTGCTTTTCTCGAACCATATTGATTCGCTCGCCGCGGCGGGGGCGATACTCGCGGACGTCTGGACCGACCGCAGACTGCCTACTGTCGATTGTCTGGGAGAGGAATTTATCAAAACCGTAAAAACCGGCGACCGCATAAAGGTATATGAGGACGGAACAGTAGAAATACTCTGATAAGCAGTATATAAAATTGAGGACCTCCGAATAATCGGAGGTCCCAGTCTGTCGATAAACCTCAAATTTAATTTTTCAGCGGCGGTCAGCCGGATTTTGTTTTTTCGGCGACAGGTGCGTCGAAAAAACACCTTGTAAGCGAAAAGCCGCTTAATAAGCGGCTTTTCAAGAACACTGAGGTGGTATTGGCGGGGATAGAGTGCAGTCCGAAAATCTTTGATTTTCGAGCGAACGGCAT
>CALWIZ010000026.1 GCA_944380885.1 uncultured Clostridia bacterium
CGCCTTGAGACGCGGGTCGGCATTATGGGCTTTTAGCCCTTGTGCAAACCACCCGTTTGACGGGTGGTTATGATTTTATGTTCAGAAAAATTGAGTTAGCTGAATATAAATACTGCAAAAAAACAGTACAACAGAATAATTACCGTGAATAACCGGTATTCAGACCGGCCGTATATCGGAATATGAAGAATGCAGAAGAAAAAACTGTCTGATTTGAGGAAAGCAATACAAACATTTCACCGGAAAACAGGCTTTTCCTGAAGTTCGGTTTTGATTTTAAGCGGAGTTATGCCGGTGTATTTTTTGTATATCTTTGAAAAGGCAAACTGGTCTGTATATCCGACCATATTTGCTGTCTGCTGTACGGAAAAGCCTTTTTTTAGCAATTCTGTCGCTTTTGTGATACGGGTTCTGACAAGGTATTCCTGTATGGAAAAGCCGGTCTGTTCTTTGAAAATGCGGGAAAGATAACGCCTGTTAAGATTAAAGGATTTCGCAAGCTCTTCAACCGAAATATTACCCATATAGTTGTAGTCGATAAAATTCCGTACCCTTTGTGTGTATTTAGATACGGATTCTTTCTGAAATAAATCTATGTAAAGCTGAAACAGCTTACTGGTAAGATATTCTTCCTGAAATGAATTCATATTTTTAACCGCAAGCATATCTATAAAAAGACCGGAACTGTAATCCATTACAGGCGGAAGCTCTTCGAACCTTGACGCAAGCTCTCCCACAAATCCGAGCCATATGTATGTCCACGGGTTGCTGTCTGACGCCTTGTAGCTGCAAAATTGACCTTTTTTGATTATGAAAATCTGTCCGGCCCTCACCTGATATGTGTTTTCACCTATATGGAACTCGCCTTCTCCGTCGGCTACATAGTGTATCAGATAATAGTCTCTTATGGTAATATACTGGTATCCCGGAGGACATGTTTCACATCCGAACATAACAGGATTAAAATCGCGAAGCTGTTTGTTATCCATAATAATGTTATATTTTTCCATACAAACACCTCTTTTAATTAGTTACATTATAACATATAATGGTGACATTATGCAATGGGAAAAATGCGGGTGTGATAGTATAATATATTTGATGATATTTTACAAAACAAATATTACAACTGCATCATTTTTAGCAAATAAAACAGTTCAGGGGTTTGATATGTATTACGGTGAGAGACAAAAAGGCTGCAGGTTTATAGAGGTTGTTTTCCACGGCTGCAAGAGCCTGATAATTGAAAATTCCGCCATGCGTATGATGATTCTGCTTGACAAGGGAATGAACATTATTTCATACATACTCAAGCAGACGGATACAGAGTTTATATGGACAAATCCCATGGGACTATCCTGCATTGAGAAAAGCAGAATTTCAAAAATGGACAAATATTCCGAAAGCGACAATTACGTGGGCGGTTTTTTTGAAATAATGCCGAATGTGGGAGGAAGCTGCAAATTAGAGTCGATGCACTTCTGCGACAATTCGGAAACAGCATATCTGCCATGGGATTATCAGGTTATAGAGGATACTGAAGAAAAAATGGTATTTCAGTTTTGCACCAAGCTTTCAAAATATCCTTTTTACATAAAAAAGATAATGACGGTACAAGACGGCAGCTCTGAAGTAATATTTGAGGAAACGGTGAAAAATTTAGGAAATATACCGCTTAAATACCAGTGGGCGCTGCATCCGAATATAGGCGGGACATTTCTTTCTGACCGGTGTGTTATAGAAACGCCGTTTTCGGGTACCGTACCCGTCCCCTGCGAGGGCACGATGAAGCAGTCGCTTCGGATATATGATTGCGCGGGCGGCGGGGTTGCATGCGTAAAAGATACAGTCAGCAAAACCGGCTTTGCGCTTTCGTGGGACGCCGGCGTTTTCAGCCATTGCGGAATATGGATAAATTCCGGATATTCAAACGGGCATCACCGTCACGGAGGCGCGTATGTGATTTCAGTTCTTCCGATAAACAGCGGGTGTTTCGGAATAGACGAAGCGGTACGGTCTGATGACTGCGATATTTTAGGCGGCGGAGAATCGCATAGCTGCAGTTACAGATTTTCCGCATTCTGCGGCGAATCTCCTTACTACTCAGGTGAGAAAAAATAGATTTCGGGGGACAGAATGGATATATACGGCAAGCTTATTTATAAAAGTGAAAATCCCATAAAAACATGGATTGGAAATAATAGGTGGTATGCTAAAATCGATGAAGCGAAAGGCAGCTTTGTTTTCTGCGCGGCACCCGTTTCAAGAGAGGAGGGGGACAGCACTCTGGCAGGCAAAGTTCTGAATAAGACATTTTTCAGTCTTGCTTCGGGAGAGCCTGACGCGTTTATATATTATCCTGACGGTGTGAAAAACAGTAAGATACAGATAGATTTTCCTTTTGGAAGCTACGGCGCTATAATAAAATCGTATGCTTCGGTTGAAATACTTTTGGAAAACGGAGAAATCGGGGAGCAGAAAACCGGTAATGACATACAGAGCGTTACTGTCAAGGACGGGGTTTACACACTGTCGTTTGTAACCGACGCGGACATTTCGGTGAGCGGCAGAAAAATTATAATGTCCGGAAAAAACGGCGGGGAGTTCGCCGCGGCGGTTTCGTTCGGGATAGATGACTTTTCGGTAAGGGAAAGCGCAAACAGCCTTTTTTCCGACAAAATTGTGTTCGCGGATAAAAGCAGAAAGTTCTGGAACGGCTATTTTGATTCCTGTCCTGTATATGATTCGGGTGATGATAAGCTTCTTGTCAGACAGTACTGGGCGTGGTGGTGCCTGCTTGTAAATGTAAGCGAGGTTGAGTTTAACCGTTTCCCGGTTTATATGGCTCCGGACAGGCCGGGCTGGCTCGGGACATGGAGCAACGACGGGCCGGAATGTATGGCGGCTCTCTCACTTACCTGTATGAAGAATACGGCAAAAAGACTTATATGCTCATATATTGATGCCGCTATAAATTCTGAGGGGCGGCATGGCTGGTATCTCCATTCTGACGGTGAAAGCTGCTACGGCAGAAAAGGTGATTCGGGACGTCTTTCGAACGGAGCGGCTATAATAGTTCATACCGTCGGATTTTACATAAGGAATACCGGTGATAAAGAAATTCTTGAATATGTGCTTCCTTCGGGTATGACCGTGTATGAGAAGCTCTGTCTTTATATGCGGCATATTGAAAAAGACCGCGATATCAATTCAGATTCGCTTATTGAATGGGCTCAGCTTTGGGAGAGCGGCTGGGACGACAAGCTGGGATGCTTTTTTAAAAACGCCCCTATCGGAGAATGGTGGAAGGCGGCGGAAAGTATGAATGAAGCGGAATATCAGGCTTTTCTTGAAAAGAACCGTTCGCCCGTCACTACCGTGGTTGAGCAGGTTTACTATTTGAGGGCACTTTCTGAAATGACGGCGATGGCGCGCAGTAAAAAGGACGCTGAGTTTGAAAAGCAGTGTGCGGATAAATATAATAAGGTCATAGCGGCTGTACGCTCTGAATGCTGGAGTGGTAAAGACGGATTCTATCACGATATTGAAGTAAACGCCGAAAAGATTATAAACGCCAAAAGCGCCGATTCGTTTTATTTCCTTTATTATGAGACCGATGAGCAGAGAAAAAAGCGAATATACGCTCATCTTGAAAATCCTGACGAGTTCGGACTATATTTCACGCCCATGCAAAGCGCCGACTGCGAGGGATTCTCGCCCGACGGCTACTGGAGCGGTGGGCACTGGCCGAGAGAGATGTCTTATCTGGCATTGGGACTTGATAAGGCCGGATATTCGGAAAAAGCCGGGGAAATTTTAAAGAAAGCCATTTGTTCGGGAAAGGGAAATATTTTTTATGAGGTGCTTAATCCTTACACGGGAAAGCCTACTACCGGTATTACCAGAATGGCATACGATATAATGGATGTAGTGGCGCTTCTGGCGGTAAACGGAAAAATCAGATGGACTCAAGAGATATAACAAATTCGGGTGATTGTTTTGGGCACAGCTAAATTAAGTAAAAAAATATTAAGAACGGTTGCGGCCGTCACAGCCGCGGTTCTTTCGCTTTGCGCCTATTCGGGAATATCTGCGCAGGAAATGAGCATACCGTTAAGCGGAGCCGATGAGTATGAGGATTACAGCGAATACTTTTCCGGCGCGGAGGAAAGAGCGGCTGATACAATAAGGCTTCTGCCCGAAAATGCCTTTGCGCTTAAAAATGCGGAGCTTGTCCCGAGGGAGGAGAACGACGGCAACTGTCTTGATATCGCCGAAGGCGGCAGCGCGTCCTGGAAAATGACGGGTGAGCCTGGTTGGTACAGCGTCAGGATAAATTACTATCCTGGCGAATGCCGTTCGTCATATGCTTCGGTCGCCGTAAGAGTAAACGGGGAAATACCTTTTGCCGAAGCCGACGGAATAAATTTAAGCTGTATATATGCCGACAAGGACGGTATCAGGCAGGATTATTACGGAAATGATATCCGTTCGTCTCAAAGCCTTTCACCACGCTGGGAAACAACATTTTTATATGATACAGAGCGCTATGAGAACAGTCCGCTCTGCTTTTACCTTGAAAACACAGATGAGTTTTCGGTCTGTTCGGTCACCGGCAGCTTTTCGGTTTCATTTCTTGAGCTTGTGCCTTACAGCGGCGCCGCGGACTACGCCGAAAAATTAAAAGAATATTCCGCTCTCGGATACACAGAGATAAGCGACAGCTTCGATTTATACGAAGCGGAAAATTATTACTTAAAATCCGACCCCACGGTTGTCCCCGTGAGCGACAGCAGTTCATCGGTAACCCCGCACGACAATTTTCTGCTGAAGCTCAATACGGTAAGCGGCTCTAACTGGAAAACCGCCGGACAGTTCATAATATGGAAGATAAACGTAAAGCAGGCGGGGCTTTACAGGATCACGCTTAAGGTAAAACAGGATTTCAGGGAAGGTCTTTACTCAACGAGACGGCTTTATATAAACGGTAAAATACCTTTTGCCGAAGCAGGCGCCGTAAGATTCACATATACCGGAGGCTGGGTCAATATGACCCTCGGCGATGAGCAGAACGGAGACTGGCTGTTTTATTTTGAAGAGGGTGAAAACGAAATAAAACTCGAGGCGGTGCTCGGTGAAATGGGCGGCGCGCTCCGTGAGGTAAACGATATAGTTGAAAACCTCAACGCAATATACCGTGAAATACTTGCGGTGACAGGAGCTTCGCCTGACTCTTACAGGGATTACAGTCTTGATAAGCTGGTGCCCAAGGCACTTGAAGGTATTTCGGTTCAGAGGAAAAGGCTTGAAGAGGTAAGGGACAGCTTTGAGGCGGTCACCGGCAAAAAGGGCGGCGACCTTTCGGTTTTCGACACTCTTATAAAGCAGCTCGACAGCTTTGAGGATGATCCGGACAATATTCCGCCGGCATTCAGCTATTTCAAAACAAATATAGGCTCTCTCGGCACATGGTACACCTCGGCACTGTCACAGCCTCTTTCTATGGACTCATTTATAATAAGCGGCAAAAACAACGAAATACCTGAAGCGGAGGCAAATATATTCAGAAAGATTGCGGACGGCATCATTTCCTTTATCTCATCTTTTATTGTCGATTACAATAATATCGGCAATATGTCAGACAATTCAGGCAAGCCGATAAAGGTCTGGATGACATCGGGAAGAGACCAGATGCAGGTTCTCAAAACAATGATACAGAATTCATTTGTTCAGGAAAGCGGAATAAATGTTCAGCTTGAAAATGTTGACACGGCTTCGGTTCTGAAGGCAGTATTCGCAGGAAACGGGCCTGACGTGCTTTTAGGTGCTGCGGCTACCGACCCGGTAAACTACGCGCTGCGGGGAGCCGTGTACGACCTTAATACATTTGACGGAATTGATGAGATACGGGAACGCTTTTATCCGGAGACGCTTGTTCTCCTGAGTTTCGGAGGCTCGCTGTACGCTCTGCCTGAAACGGTTACTTTTCCGCTTCTGTTTTACAGGGCGGACATACTCGGAGAGCTTGAGCAGCCGCTGCCTGAGACATGGGACGATGTTATTGAGCTTATATTGGTTCTTCAGAAAAACAATATGACCTTCGGGCTTCCGTCGTCGCTTAATACATATTCGAGTTTTATGTTCCAGTTCGGCGGAGAAATGTATGCCGGAAACGGACGGGAAGCTCTTCTTTCGTCACAGAAGAACGCCGACGCTTTTGAGCTTATGGTGAATTTTTACAGCAATTATTCGCTTGACCTGCAATATGATTTTGTAAACCGTTTCAGAACCGGTGAAATGCCGGCGGCAATAGCCGAAATAGGCTCGTATAACAATTTAAAGGTATCAGCTCCTGAAATTGACGGACTGTGGGGCATAGCCCTGCTGCCCGGAATAAAGAACGAGGACGGTACGATAAACAGAAGCGGCTGCATAAGCGCGACGGCAAGTATACTGCTTAAAGGCTCAAAGCAGCCGGAAAAAGCGTTTGAGTTTCTTGACTGGTGGAGCTCTGCGGATGTTCAGTCTCAGTTCGGAAAAGAGATTGAAAGCATATTAGGGCCGTCATCAAGATACCTTACCGCCAACAGGGATGCGTTTGAAACCCTGCCCTGGACAGAAAGCGAAATCAAGGTAATAGACAGCCAGATTTCGGTTTCAAGGGCGGTCGAGGAGGTCCCCGGCAGCTATTATCTCAGCCGGCATTTCAATAATGCTTTAAGGGCGGTGCTTATTAAAGACGAGGACATAAAGGACACGCTTGATAAGTATACCGCAGATATCAACAAAGAGCTTTCGGACAAACGCAGCGAGTTCGGACTTGAATAAGAGGTCAGAATATGAATAAAATATCACTCGGTGAAAAAATACGTTACAATCTGAGGCTTGCAAAGAAAAATTATGACTGCTATCTTTTCCTGCTGCCGTTCGGGATACTTTTCGCGGCGTTTGTGGTAATGCCGGTGGCAATTTCCATATTTTTTGGATTTACGGATTTCAATCTGCTCGAAATGCCTGAACTTGTGGGACTGAAAAATTATCAGAAGCTGTTTGTAGATGATGAGATTTTCACTATCGCGTTCAGAAACACCATAATAATAGCGCTTGTAGTGGGTCCGATAGGTTATCTAGCGTCTTTGCTGATAGCATGGCAGATAAATGAGCTGAATAATGTCCTGAGGGCGGTAATGGTAACGATAATGTACGCTCCGTCAATATCCGGCGGTGCCTATACGATATGGCAGTATATTTTCAGCAACGATTCTTACGGCTATATAAACAGCGTGCTGATAAGCCTCGGCGCGATAAAAAAGCCGGTGCAGTTCCTCTCCGATACGGAGTGGATGCTGCCTATTGTTATCATTGTCATGATATGGATGAGCCTCGGCGCGGGATTCCTGTCGTTCGTCGCAGGACTTAAAACAATAGACAAAAGTTTTTATGAGGCCGGATATATTGAGGGCATAAAAAGCCGCTGGCAGGAGCTGTGGTTTATAACCCTTCCAACTATGAAGCCGCAGCTGATGTTCGGAGCGGTAATGAGCATTACGGCAACATTTTCGGCAGGCGCCGTAGGAACGCAGCTTTTCGGCTCTCCGAGCACGGATTACGCCGCGCATACCATAATAAACCATCTTGAGGATTACGGCAACACGCGCTTTGAAATGGGCTATGCCTGTGCGATTGCTACGGTGCTTTTTGCGCTGATGATAATATGCAACGAACTTATTAAAAGGCTTTTGAATAGGGTGGGCACCTGATAATGAAAAAAACTACCGAAAAGAAAGTAAAGCGCATTTCGCGGGCGGGACTTGCAAGGTCGGTCGGCGGAAATGCGGTAAATTTCATATTTCTTTGCATAATAGCGGCATTTATGGCGCTTCCGCTGCTGTATGTGATAAGCAATGCCTTCAAGCCGCTGGACGAAATCTTTGTGTATCCGCCAAGACTGTATGTAATTAACCCGACGGTGAGCAATTTCAAGAATTTAAGCTCGCTTATGTCGCAGTCGTGGATACCTTTTTCAAGATACATATTCAACTCGGTGTTTGTCACGGCGGTTTCAACCTTTTTGCAGATAATATTTGCTTCCATGGCGGCGTACGTGCTTGAAAAGCGTGAGTTTCCGGGAAAGAGGATATTTTTCGGCACAGTGGTTATTTCCCTTATGTTCACCGCGACCGTAACCGCGATACCGAACTATATTATTATGAATTCGCTAAAAATGGTAAATACGTATTTCGCGCTGATTCTCCCGGCAGCCGCTTCCTCAATGGGACTTTATCTTATGAAGCAGTTTATCGCGACAAGCGTACCGACGGTTATTCTTGAAGCGGCACGGGTAGACGGCGCAAGCGAGATGCGGATATTCTGGCGGATAGTCATGCCGCTTGTAAAACCCGCGTGGCTTACACTAATCATATTTTCTTTCCAGTCTATATGGAGCACTACCGGTAACGGCTATATTTATACCGAAACTCTCAAGCCGCTTAATTACGCGCTCAGTCAGGTGGTTTCCGGAGGAGTATCGCGCACCGGCTCCGCCGCGGCCGTAGCGTTTATAATGCTGCTGCCGCCGCTGGTTGTTTTCATAGTATCGCAAAGCAATATTTTAAATACTATGGCGTCATCGGGCATAAAGGAATAGTTTCTTTTGTTTGGGGTGAAAATTTTGAAAATAAGAAAATGGCGCCGCTCGGTTCTGGCGCTTCTGCTGCTGATACAGATACCGCTTTTTTCCGCCGCCGCCGAATCTCCGACGAGGAGCTTTACATATGACCTTGAAAATAATGCGGTTCCCGCTCCGGACGCGGCAGAGTTTTATATAAATATTACCGGCGAGCGTCTCGGTATCGGCGCTTTTACGGAGCCTACCGATGTGTGCTGTGATTCGGACGGCAATATATATATAGTTGAGAAGGGCAACAGTCGAATAGTCAAGACCGAGCCCGACTGCCATACCGCAGAGGTTATAAAAGAATTTGAAAACGGCGAAAAAACCGATACATTCAACCAGCCCGAGGGTATTTTTGTGACCGGTGAGGGCGATATTTACATATGCGATACCGGAAACAGGCGCATAGTACAGCTTGCCGCCGACTTTTCGTTTGAAAGGATAATTTCAGCGCCTGCCGCAGCGGCTTTGGGAGAGGATTTCGCCTTTACGCCGGTGAGGATAACCGTGGATTCGCTCGGCAGAATGTACGTTGTTTCAAGAAATTTCAATTCCGGAATAATCGAGCTTGATAAAAAAGGCGCGTTCAACCAGATTTTCGGCGCGGTCGAGGTGGAATTTTCACTGTCAGATATATTCTGGAGAATGATTTCCACAAAGGCTCAGAAAGAACGTTCGGTTGCGCTTGTGCCTAACGAATACAGCAGCGTTTGTGTTGATGAAAAGAATTTTATATATGCCTGCTCAGCTTATTTTGACTCTACTGATTCGTTAAGCTCGGTAAAAAAACTCAACGCGCTCGGCAAAAACATACTTGACGAGATAACTACCCTGAATGTTAATCAGTATTCAAAGGGAAAATACGGAGGACCGGAAACATATGTGGACGTCTGCTCTTTGGGCAACGAGATATACGCGCTGCTTGACAATACGCGCGGCAGAGTATTTGTCTACAATGATGACGGGGATATGCTCTTTGAGTTCGGGGGAAAGGGAAGCTACGCCGGAACCTTTGAAACCGTATCGGCTCTTGACTATCATTCCGGAAGATTTTATGTGGCGGATTCACGCAGCGATTTTGTTTCGGTTTTCAATCTGACTGATTACGCAATGAAATATATTCAGGCGGCGGAATATCATTCGTCCGGCGATTACGAATCCGAAAACAAGGTATGGAAAGAGATATACGCGCTTAACAACAACAGTATATGCACAATAAGAAATTTCGGGCGGGTCAATTACCGCGAGGGAAATTATTCGGAGGCTATGCACTATTTCAAGCTGGCTAACGACCGCGAGTCTTATTCAAAGGCTTACAGCGCCCAGCGCCAGATTTTTACGGGCGAGCATTTCACGCTTATTTTTACCGGTGTTATCCTTGCCGCCGCGGCGGTTATAATCATTGCGGCAGTAAATAGGAGACGACCGAAAAAGGAGCATGACCCGTTTACATACTCTTCGGCGCTTAAATACAGCCTTAAAATCATATCGAGACCGATAAGCTCATTCTGGAATATGAAAAAGGAAGGATACGGAAGGACATCTGCCGCGGTAACTATACTTGCGGCGGCAACGCTGTTCTTTGCGGTATTCAACTGTACGAGGGGTTTCATCTTTACAACAGGTATAGGGACAGACAGCTTTGTAATGAGCCTTTTTACGGTTATAGCCCCGTTTTTCCTTTTTGTGATATGCAACTGGTGCGTGTCAAGCCTAATGAGCGGCGAGGGCAACTTCAAATATATATTTATGGGAACAGCCTATTCGCTTACGCCTATGCTGATATTTCTTCCGGTGCTGCTTATCTGCTCGCATATCATGACGGCCGACGAAAAAAGCATTTATATTCTGCTGATGTCGGTTATGCTTATCTGGACATTCGCGCTTATCGTATGCTCGAATATGCAGGTCCACTCCTACACCATGTCAAAGACGGTTCTGGTGCTTCTGATAACACTGCTTATAATGGTTGTAGTCGTGTTTCTTGTAATGCTTGTCTTCGCGCTTGTGAGCCAGATAATAGGCGTGGGCAGCGATATGGCAAATGAAATTTATCTCCGTTTTTAACAGGGAAAGGTAAAGGCTGATGAAGAAACTGATTTGTACGGTGCTGCCGGTTCTGCTCGTGATTCTTTCCGGCTGCTCCGGTGAAAAGGCAGAGAAAAAACCAGTCGGAGAGTTTATCGAATCGGGATTTGCCGGAAATGACATCTCCGGTACGGATTATGAAACGGCTGCGGAAAACGAAAAACTCGAAATGCGCATAAATCCCGACACTACCGACTTTGAAATCATAATCAAAAGCACAGGAGAGGTGTGGAGCTCTTCAGGCGGCATATCGGAAGAGGGCAGAGGCGCGCTGTTTTCGTTCACTTATCTCGACGCGTCAGGTATGACGGCAACAATGAATTCTATGGCGGACAGCGTTGAAAAGGGTCAGTACAGTGTTGAGAAAAACGAAAGCGGAGCGACGGTCACGTATTCGTTCGGCGATATAGCAAATGACCTTATTTATCCGGTTTACATATCTGCCGAAAGGTTTGAGGAGTTTACCGGAAAAATGTCCTCTTACTCAAAAGCGACGGTCACATCGCTGTACAGGCACCTTGCGCCGGATTTATACACTGATGAAATGTATGAGGAATTTTTGCAGACATATCCCAAGGCCAGAGACAAAGACGTATATATACTCCGAAACGAGGATATGCTTTTGAACGCCAGAAAGCAGCTTTCCGCCGCTTTTGAGGAAGCCGGATATAACGCTGAAGAGCTTGAGCGTGACTGCGAGGAATTTGATATACCGGCTTCGGTCACCACAAACAACAGCTATCAGTTCAATGTCACGGTGGAATATCTGCTTGAGGGCGATGACCTCGTTGTGACGCTTCCGGCGGAAGGATTGTACTGGAACGACGCGGCGGACGGAATAGAAAAGCTCTCGGTACTTCAGTATTTCGGCTCGCCGTCGGCAGAGGATGAGGGATATTTTCTCATTCCTGACGGGTCAGGCTCGCTGATGGATTTTTACAACGGTAAGGAGACGGCGGGACAGACCGTCAATACGGCTCTTTACGGTGAAAATCATTCAATTACACAAAATGAAAGCATTTACTCGCTAAATCAGGCGATTATGCCGGTTTTCGGCATAAAAAAGCAGAACGGTGCCTGCTTCGCCGTAATTGAGGAAGGGGACGCCATAGCGAGCATAAACGCCGTTTCGGGAACAAATACCCTTTCGGCGCGCATATGGCCGGATTTCAGCATAAAGGATACCCAGCAGGTTTATCCCAAGTCGCTGTCAGACAGCGGATATTACGAAAACGCTTCGTATACAAGAGAACAAAGCGAGCCGTATTCGGGTGATATAAAATTAAGATATCATTTTATGACCGGCGAGGACGCGGATTATTCCGGAATGGCGGTATGGTACGGCAATTATCTTTTCGGGGACAGCAGAACAGGCGAAAGCATACCTCCGCTGTATACGGAGATAGTTTCCTCGGTTGACTATAAGAAAACCAGCGCCGGCTTTACTTATAATGTTATAAAGGTTCTCACGGATTTCAGTAAGGCGGGCGAAATAGCGGTTGATGCCGCTGAAGAATCAGGCGGAAGAGAAAAACTGATACTTTCGGGCTGGCAGGATACAGGCTGGCGTTCGGGCTATGCCGACAAGCTGAAAATTTCCTCTGAAGCGGGCGGAGAGGACGGCCTTTTAAAGCTTAAGGAGCTTGCTGACAAAAACGGAATAGAATTTTTCCCCGATGTTGATTTGCAGTTCGTATATCAGTCGGCGATAGGTTCAGGAGTGAAAAAGGAGCTTGTGAGCCGCACACTTGTTCAGCAGCTTTCAAGAGTATATGAGTACAATCTTTCGGACTATCAAAAAGCTGACCTGCTGGCTTACGCCATGACACCTGAATATACGGCAGAGTCGCTCGACACTGCAATACGGGAGTTTTCGGAACTCGGGATAAGCTCGCTTTCGCTCCGCAGCCTCGCGGAATACATAATACCCGATTACAGTGAAAATGACGTGACCGACCGGGAAGAGACCAAAAAAATGCTGAGCTGGGCAGTCGCGCAGCACAGCGAAAACGGAAGCAGGCTGCTTTCAAGAACAGGAAACGTGCCTTTCGGGTCCAATATGAGCGACATAGTGGAGCTTCCTCTCATAAGCACACGGAATAATAATTGTATGTATGAGGTTCCCTTTACCGCGATGGTTTACAGCGGACGCATCGACTATGCCGCAGGAGCGGTAAATCTTTCCGGAACATCAAGAAGCGATATTCTGAAGCTGATAGAATGTAATTCGGGAGTATACTTCATAACCGCAGGCAGCAGCGATGATAATCTGAAGGATTCCTATTTCAGCAAATGGTATTCTATTCAGTACGATGATATCAAAGATAGCGTGCTATCCGTTTACAAAGAGGTAAAACAGGCGCTTGAGGGGAATTACGGTCTTACGGTGAAAAAGCATGAAAGAATGGCGGACAATGTCTATAAAACCGTTTTTGAAAACGGAAATTATGTCATTGTGAATTACAACGCCTACGGCGTTACAGTCGGCGGAACCGAAGTGCCGGCGGAAAATTATGTGAGGGGAGTAGAGTAGATGTCACAAAAGCGCAAAGCGGTCTCGTTTGAGAAAAAACAGAACCGCAACGGATATCTGTACTGTATGCCCTTTATAATAGGCTTTCTGGTTTTTGTAGCTTATCCGCTTTTCAAGGTCGTGGTTTTCAGTTTCAACGAGCTTACGGTCGGAGCTAAAACCTATGAGACCTCATGGGTTGGACTGACGCATTACAACAGAATATTTTTTGTGGATCCGGATTTCAGAAAAACCGTACTTTCATCAATACGCGATATGGTTATAAATGTTCCGGTGGTTGTACTTTTTTCCTTTTTTATAGCAAGCATACTCAATCAGAAATTTGTCGGGCGGACGGTTTTCAGAACTATCCTGTTTTTGCCGGTAATACTTGCCTCTGGCATGGTTGATTACCTGACCGCAGGAGATTTTATAAGCAGCAATATGCAGAATATAGGCAGTCTTTCTGAAAATTCAGGCTCGGTTTTTTCGGGCGGGCTTACACAGTTACTTACCGAAATGAATATCGGTAAATCCTTTGTTGATTTTATCGACGGACTTGTAGACAGAATATCAGATATCACCACCATGGCGGCGGTGCCGTCGGTTATATTCCTGTCGGGAATGCAGTCGATATCGCCGAGCATATATGAGGCATCATATATCGAGGGGGCATCCGCGTGGGACGTTTTCTGGAAAATAAGTTTTCCTATGGTCAGTCCGCTTATTCTGGTAAACATAATTTACTGTATAGTAGATTCCTTTACAAGCTCGTCTAACAAAGCAATAGCCGAGATACACGTGGCGCTTTTCTCAAACGCGCAGTACGGACTCGGCTCGGCAATGGCGCTTTTCTATCTTGTGCTGGCGGGAATTATCATAATGATAATTTATACGCTGGTTAAAAGGCTGGTGTATTACTATGACTGATTTAGCGGGCAGACTGCGTGCTTACAGGGAAAGCACCGGTTTTTACAGGATAAAAAAGACTGCTTCGCATATTGCGGTAACGGTTCTGAGACTTGTTCTTCTTATCGGAATCAGTTTTGTAATAATTTATCCGATAGTGTCTGTTATATGCGGTTCGTTTATGTCGCTTGACGATCTTGTTGATATAACGGTTAAATATTTTCCGAAGCATTTCACGCTTGAAAATTATTCGGCAGCGGCAGACGCTCTCAACATACCGCACACAATGATTACATCTCTGATTATTTTCACGCTCACATCCGCCGTGCAGACAATGTCCTGCACAATGGTGGGCTACGGTCTTGCGAGATTCAGGTTCAAAGGAAATGCGGCAATCTTTGCGTGTGTGATAATCCAGCTTCTTATACCGCCTGATACTTTAATGCTTACAAGATATATACAGTTCAGATATTTTGACCTGTTTGGGCTGTTCAGGCTTATAGGAGCGGGAACTCTTAACCTTACAAATTCATTTGCGCCTCTTATTATACTCGGGATACTGTGTATGGGGCTTAAAAACGGTCTGTTCATATTTATTCTCAGACAGTATTTCAAGGGTCTTCCGCGTTCGCTTGAAGAAGCGGCATATGTTGACGGATGCAACTCATTCAGGGCATTTGTAACGATAATGCTTCCGGGAGCACGGGCGATGATGGTCACGGTATTTCTTTTTTCTTTTGTATGGCTCTGGACAGATATGACTGTTGCTCCGGTGCTTACAAATTCCGATATTCTGGTTAATATGACATATATGCTGACATCGGGAAGCGACTCTACAGGAGGACTCAGTCTTTCTCTCTTAAGAAACGCGGGTATTGTACTTATACTTCTGCCGGTGCTGATCGTGTATGTAGTATGTCAGAAATCATTTATTCAGGGCATTGAAAGCTCCGGACTTACCGGAAGCTAAAAAACGGGAGGTAATATATTATGAAGCGAATCCTATCGTCAGCCGTCGCGGTATGCACTGTATTGAGCATCGTTTTCGGTTTGATAGCGAATGTTTATGTTGCTTCGGCGGAAACTTTCTGGAAGGGCTTTTTGCTTTCGTTTGAGGACAGCAATCCGTTTGACAGCATAAGCAATGTTTACAACGGCGCGGAGCACTGGACGTCGGACGGCATCGGCACCGTTTCGGGAGCGGAAGCGCTGAACGGAAGTTCCTCGCTTAAAATATCTGATATTTCGGATAAAAATTCCGAGACAAGGCTTAAAATAATCGATGCTCCCGGAATGCCGGAATTCAGCAAAACCGATTTTTCTGAGGCTTCGGGCATTGCTTTCAGAATTAAAATAGCCGACGGTGAGGGCAGCTTACGGCATAAGATCATGATTGCTCTGCGTCAGAGCGGCGTGGCAAAAGCCACATGGCTCGGGAAGCAGTCTGTCGCTTATGATACAGACGGCAGCCGTGTCGAGATAAGCACCGAAAATCTCGGACTTTATCTGCCGGCAGGCTTTGACGGGTTTGTTTTTCTGCCTTTCAGGGACGCAAGGAGCGAACAGGTCACGGTGCCCGGTTCGTATGACACATATCAGACCTACCCTGACAGTATGGTAGACCTTTCTGAAAATTATACGCTTCAGATGTATCTCGGTGACAGCTCTTGGAACGGCTCTGATGTATATATCGACGATATATGCGTATACTCCGGCGAAGAGACGGCCGATCATTACGAGCTGCTCAGAAGTCTCGGATACAGTATTTCGGCGGTGGCGCAGCCGTCGAGATATTCTCTGCCGCTGAGCTTTGAGGAGCAGTACAATCCTTTTGTCAATGTAAATAATATTTACGATAACGCTGAGCATATAAGCGGAGAGGGCATTGCGCTTGTCAGCGGCAATGAAGCGCTAAACGGTATTTTCTCGCTTAAGGTCGGACCGATAAGAGAGGGCAATCAGAGGACTATGCTGACCAACGCCGCGATGAAGGCAGAGCCGGATTTCAGCAAAACCGATTTCAGCAAAATAAGCGGAATAATGCTGCGAATAAAAATAAGCGGATATACCGGAACCGCTTCACATCGTTTTACCGTCGCTTTAAGACAGGACGGCGTCGCCAAAGCTACATGGCTCGGATACGGGTCATCGGCTTATGACCTTGCCGGCAATAAAATAGAAATCACTACCGAGAACCTCGGATTAAGCCTGCCCTCCGGATTTGACGGATTTGTGTTTATGCCGCTTGAATACGCGCGCAGCGAGCAGGTTACCGAGCCCGGTTATTATGATAATTATCAGACGCATCCCGAAAGTATGGTCGATCTTTCAAAGGATTACAGCTTCCAGATCTATCTCAATGACGAAACCTATAATGGGACCACGGTATATATAGACGATATAAACTATTACAGCGGTCATACCCATGGAGAGCATCTTGAGTTTATAAAATCGCTCGGATACGCCACAACCGCGGTAGTGCAGCCGTCAAGGTACTCGTTCCCGCTTCCGTTTGACAACGGACTTATGCCGTTCACCTCGGTGAGCAACGTGTACGATGACGCAGAGCACGTCAGCAGCGAGGGCGTTGCGCTTGTAAGCGGTTCAGAGGCGCTTAACGGAACGGCGTCGGTAAAGGTCGGCCCTATAAGGGAGGGAAACCAGCGTACAATCCTTACAAATGTTCCAATGACTGCTGTTGATGGCTTCAGCAAGACCGATTTCAGTAAGGTTACCGGAATAGCCTTACGGATAAAGCTCACGGGTGACAGCAGCGGAACGCATAAATTTACCGTTGCATTAAGACAGGACGGAGTGCAGAAACCGACATGGCTCGGCTATGGAGCTGCGGCATACGATCTGAGCGGAGAAATAATCGAAATAAAAACCGAGCAACTGGCGCTCAACCTGCCGGCCGGCTTTGACGGGTTTGTGTTTATTCCCCTTGAAAGCGCGCGCAGCGAGCAGGTGACCGAGCCCGGATATTACGATACATACCAGTCGTATCCGGAAAATATGGTCGACCTTTCAAAAGAATTTAATATGCAGATATATTTCCATGACGAGACATGGAACGGTATGACGGTTTATATGGACGATATCGGTATTTACAGCGGAACGGACGCCGCTTCGCATTATGAATATCTTGAAAAGCTCGGCTATGTTATAACCGCCGTCGCTCAGCCTGAGAGATATTCTCTGCCGCTGAGCTTTGATGAGGAATACAACCCTTTCATTACCGTGACCGACGTGTACGACAATGCCGAGCATCCGGCGAAGGGTGGAATAGGTCTTGTAGGCGGTACGGAAATGCTTAACGGCGTTTATTCCCTTAAAGTAGGTCCGATAAGAGATGGCAATCAGCGCACTCTTTTAACAAACGCGAAAATGGCGGCTGAGAGTAATTTCAGCGTTTCGGATTTCAGCAAGATAACAGGTATAATGCTGAGAATTAAAATTACTGGCGGCGGTAAAAACGGAAATCACCGATTTACGGTCGCATTAAGGCAGGACGGTGTCGGCAAGCCTACATGGCTGGGCTATGGTGCTGTTGCGTATGACCTCAAGGGCGAAAAGGTTGATATAACCTCGGAGCAGCTCGCGGCGGTATTGCCTGAGGGCTTTGACGGGTTCCTTTTCCTGCCGCTTGAATCGGCGAGGAGCGAGCAGGTCACCGTGCCGGGATATTATGACAATTATCAGACATATCCCGAAAATATGGTTGACCTTTCAAAAGACTATAATATGCAGATATACTTCCATGACGAGACATGGAACGGTTCGACGGTATATATTGATGATATAAGTTTTTACGGCGGAAGCACACACAAAGAGCATATCGAACTTTTAAATTCACTTGGATACAATACATCTGCGGTAATACAGCCATCTCGTTATTCTTTCCCGATTATATTCGATGACGGTCTTATGCCGTTTACCTCTGTAAATGATGTTTACGACAACGCCTCGCACTGGAAAAACGAAGGAGTACAGACTGTGACCGGTTCCTCGGCGCTTGTCGGCAGTACTTCCCTGATGGTAGGAAAAATAGCTGCCGGTAATCAGCGAACAGAACTAAATGTGGTTGATATGGCGGCGATACCGGGATTCAGCAAATCGGATTTCAGCAAGGTGAGCGGACTTATGCTGCGCGTTAAAATCATCGGAGGCGACAGCTCGGTCACAAAAAACATTGCCTTTGCGATAAATCAGGAGGGACTTGAAAAGCGCACATGGCTCGGCAACAATGCCTCAGCGTACGACCTTGAGGGAAATCCGCTGCAGCTAAGGAACGCGAATTTGGAGGTTGTACTTACGGGTAATTTTGACGGATATCTTTTCCTGCCTTTTGAGGACGCGCGCAGCGAGGTCGTTACGGTGCCCGGATATTACGACAGCTATCAGACCTATCCTGGAAATATGGCGGACTTCTCAAAGGATTACACACTCCAGATTATGTTCAACGGAGACGTATGGGGAAATACGTCGGTTTATATCGACGATATGCGCATTTACAGCGGTAACAAGCATATAAATATCCTCAAAGAGCTGTATGATGGAATAATCACCGTACAGCAGCCGGATTATTACACGCTTCCGTTTGACTTTGCGGGCGGTATGACCCCATTCAAGGAGCCGCTTGACGGAGGACTATATGTTCAGAACAATGGCGAATACGGCACCGGCGGAACACTGACCTATGAATTGTCGGATATACAGAACCGCAAAGCCATGAAAATAAAATTTGCCGATAACCTTACTGACGCGTACAGCGTTTATACATCAAAGGCGCTTGTTCAGGGCGCTGATAATATGAAGGGCTTTGTGCTGCGGGTAAAGACCGACTGCAAGGAGTCGGCCACATTCGGGATAATGACCGACTGGCTTACAGACGATTCTACTGTTTTCGGTTCCGGAGCGGTACTTTACGATACAAAGGGTAATATCGTAGACCAGCCGCGTGAAAAATACAACTGGCTCGGAATAGGACTACCCGCGGATTTTGACGGCTTTATATTTATTCCGTATGAGCGAGGCTTTATTGAAAAGAGAAGCGCAAACTGCTCTGCGGTGGACGGCTGGAAATTCAGCAATAAGCAGCGGCTTATGCAGCTTATATTCCACGGCGAAGAGCAATGGCAGGGCGCTACTTTTACAGTGGATTATTTCGGAGAGTATTCTGATACGAATTATGTGGGACTTATAGAATCGTTAGGATATGAGATAAAAACCGAATCGGCAATATACTGGCGTGATATATATGGAACCGCCGCGGATAAATTTTTCTATAACATCAGGCTTAATGAGGTGTTTGACGCGGCTACTCTTGATGAGCTTACTAACTGGACAGTGCTTAACGGGGAAGACTATGGCGGCAAAAGCTCGTTTGCTGCGTCAAATGTAAGACTTGGAAACAACTCGCTTATCATAGGCTCGTCAAAGAGCGGAGATTCGTATACCACCGGCGGCGTACGCTCTGCGGCAAAGTATTCCTACGGCTATTACGAGGCAGTTATAACTCTGCCCGAGATATCCGGAATAGACAGTCTTTTCAGATTGGTTACAGACGGTGATTACAGAGCCGGAGGAACCGCGTTTGAGATAGATATAGCCTATCTTAATGAGCTTTATGAGCTTAAGACCGGATACCGCTATATGGAGAATCATACTCCGCTTGAGCAGGGCGGAAAGGTAATAGACGGCGGCGCGATAGCTGAAATTAACGATGATTTTGCCGGTGTTTCGCACACCTACGGACTGCTTTATACCTATGATTACCTACGCTTCTATGTTGACGGAGAGCTCGTGCGTGTGGTTGAAAATGATTTTGCGCGCGGAGGCACCTATATAGAGCTTGCGCAGACTGTTACGGGAGAAGTAAACGGCGACCTTAATGCGCAAAGCTCTGAAATGCATATCAGCAATGTTTCGTACTGGGAAATAGATATGGACGAAATGAGCAGATATGACGCTCTGACCGATGAGGAAAAACTTATGCTGGGTGCGGGCGGAACTGATACCTCCGGCGGCAATAAAGTGGCGCCCGGAAAATCCGTTAGCCGAGTGTTCCTTATTTTGTCCGTAACTCTGGGTGTCGCGGATATAATTTGTCTTGCCGTTCTCGCGGTTACAGTCATTTCCGGCAAAAAGAAAGGAAGGGTTGCTGTATGAAAAAATTTTTGACAAGGATTATTACCGCCTGCGCGGCTGTGGTCACAGCGGTTTCCGTTTGCTGCGGCGCTCCGTTCGGAGTGTCGGCGGAAAGATACTCGGAATCAACTGATTTTATGGCGGGCAAATACGGCATATTTTTACATTATCTCGCTTCAATGCAGCTCGGCGGCAGCGCCCCCTTAAGCAGCTGGAACGAGCTTGTAAATTCCTTTGATACCGATGCGTTTGCGAAAAGTGCTGACGACGTGGGAGCTTCATGGGTTTGCATTACTCTTACACAGTCTGACGGACTTTACTGCATTCCGATGCCTGAGCTTGAAAATATGATAGGCGGCTCAAAGCTGTCGACCGACCGGGATCTGGTGCTTGACCTTTATAATTCGCTTGAGCCTTACGGTATAAAGCTGATGCTTTACTGGATACCCGGAGCGACAACCGCCAACACGGCGGTAGCCAAGGCGCTCGGCGCGGAGCGACGTGTATCCGGAGAGCTGGCTGGCGGTCAGAGCAACTCCGATTATATGCTTAACTGGACGGTTGTAAAAAATCAGTCGTCGCTTATGAGCGCCGTTTCTGAACGCTACGGAGAAAAAATATCCGGCTGGTGGATAGATGGATGCTATGATTCAACCGGATTTAACGAGCGGGTTGCCGAGCAGGAGGCGGAGGCTCTTAAAAGCGGGAACAAAAACGCGGTTGTAGCATTTAATAACGGAACTAAGGCGGGAGACTGCCGTTTTGAGTTTGAAGATTATTCGGCAGGCGAAATATGTCATCCCAATTCCATTGCGGAAACCGATATTTTCGATTATTCGGCGGAGGGCAGATGGACAGAGCTCGGTTACCAGAAGCATTTTCTCACCTTCCTCGGAAGCAACTGGGGTACAGGCGGAACAATATACGAAACCGAAAAATTAGTGAAACACTGCTATGAGAATATTCTCAGCAAGGGAGCCGCGCTTACGCTTGATGTGCGGGTTTCCGGCGACGGCACAATCGAAGCCGACCAGTATGCGCAGCTTGCCCGCCTTAACGAGTATGTTTCCTCAATGCCGGAAATAACGCTTGATAATATTGTGGATAACAGAAGCGAAAGCACCGAAGCCGAAAGCGAAGAGAGTGAAGGCGCAGAGAATATGGCGTCATCGCAGACAGATACGGCAACCGATGTCAGCGTAAAGAATGAGAGCACTGAAAACGGAGGTGTGCTGCGCACTGTTATAATAATTGCCGAAGCGGCTGTTCTCGCGGCAGGTATCGTTTTAATAACGGTTATGCTAATAAGAAGAAAAAGGGTTGAAAGAAAATGATTAAATTAGGCGTGGCGGATTACGGGCTTAACTGCTGGGACGGCGCGCTGTATGATTACAGCGACCGGCTGGCTCTGCTTAAAAGCCACGGATATTCGGGAATAGAGCGTCTTGAAGTGCGCACCGAAGCGGAGCTTGTTGAAACGGCCGCCGCAGCGAGGCGCCTCGGTATGGGTTTTGCTACATGCCGGGGCGGCACAGCCGCGGAAACAATAAAATGGTCGGCTGCGCTCGGATATGATTATGTATGGGCTGAATCAAAAAGCGGCGAGCTGCCGGTTTTTTGCGAGCAGACACGTATTCAGGCAGATGCTGCCGCGAAATACGGACTGAAGGTCTCTGTGCATAACCATTTAGGTCTCGCGGTCGAACGCTCAGAGCAGTTAGAGGAATTTCTCAGGCTGTGCCCGCAGTGCGGAGTGATACTTGATGTCGGGCATCTCCATGCCGCAGGAGGAGATCCTATTTATATTATAAAAAAATACGCTGACCGTATTTCAGCGGTACATATCAAGGATTATGTGATCAAGGATCCGGACGGACAGTACTGGTGGGACCGTATAAGGTTCTGTGAGCTTTCTGCCGGGGTAATGGGCGAGCTTAATACGGAAATTCTCAAAACGCTTAAAAACGCGGGCTACTGCGGTTGGATATTCGTTGAACACGATACGCATTTAAGAAATCCCGCGGAGGATCTTGCGGTGAGTATTAAATTCATTGAAAAGGCGGGTGTGCTCTGATATAATGGATAAACCGATAAATATAGGAATCGTAGGTCTCGGCCGCGCCGGAAACGGAATGCACCTGAATGAGATCAAAAATAAAACGGACAAATTCCGTGTCGCCGCCGTATGCGATATTATTCCCGAAAGGGCGGAGCGCGCGGCGCGTGAATTATCATGCAGGGCATATTTCAGTATAGAAGATATGCTTAAAGACAGTAATGTTGAACTTGCCGACATCGCGACAAGAACCGTCGATCATTACAAACACGCGCTTGCGGCGCTTGAGGAAGGGAAAAAGGTTTTTCTTGAAAAACCAGCCTGCTGTTCGTACGATGAGTTTTCAAAACTTGTGGAATACGCCAACAAGCCGGGAGAAACAAGACTGTATGTAAGGCAGAACAGAAGATTTGAGGCAATATTCAATTATTTCCTGAATACCGTGCGTTCGGGACTGCTCGGAAATGTTTTTGATATACGCATAAGCCAGATGGGTTATCAGCGGCGGGACGACTGGCAGACTTTAAGCCGTTTCGGCGGCGGGCAGCTGCTTAACTGGGGACCGCATATAATTGATCAGGCGTTGGTGCTGTTAGGCTCGCAGGTAAAAAGTATGTCTTCAGACTTAAAACAGGCGGCTGCCGGCGGAGACTGCGAGGATCATTTTTCCGTTTACCTGCGCGGGGAAAACGGCAGAAGCGTTTCACTCTGCATAAGCGGGGCGGCGGCGCTCGGGCAGGGGAGAAAATATGAGGCCTACGGTGACAGGGGCGCCATGATATGCGAAAATAACCTGATAAAAGCCAGATATATAAATCCGGAGCAGATTCTTCCTGATGTGGTGTCTGATCCGGGAACGCCGGGACAGAGCTTTGGCAGCAGCGGCACATTTGAAGCGGCGGTAGCTCCGGAATGGGTCGAAACCGAAAAAACGATTGACACTGAGGACCTCAGCGTGATATGGGATCATCTTTACGAAAGCATAAGACACGGAAAGCCTTTTCCGGTAACCGACAGTGAGGTTTTGTCGGTGATGAAGGTCATAAGCGCGGCAAAAAAGGAACCGATCGTTTTATCTGAAAATATAAACGGATATGAAAAATAAGCAGTATATTCTCAAATACAGTTCTCCGGCTCCGTTCGGAAACGAGGAAGCCAATGGATTCAATACCTCAAATCCGGAAAACGACGGCTGGGAAAAATGGTCGCTGCCTGTCGGAAACGGCTTTTTCGGCGCTAATATTTTCGGAAGAACGGAAACCGAGCGTATCCAGCTTACCGAAAACAGCTTCGCAAATCCTATGAACGCGGAAAACTGCGGAGCGGGCCTTAATAATATAGCGGAAATATATATTGATATCTTTCATAAAAATCCGGAAAAATACGGGCGCGGACTTGACATAGAAAATGCCGAGGCGTATGTTGAATATGATTATGCGGGTGTAAAGTACAGACGGGAATATTTTGCTTCTTATCCTGACAGGGTAATGGTCGTAAAGCTGACCGCCGGCACAAAAAACGCTCTTTCGTTCAGATTAAGGGCGGAAGCCCCGTTTGTGAGGGATTATTGCGTAAAGCCGCAGGACGGAATGGGAAAAACCGGCGAGGTTTCTGTTTACGATAATTTCATACTGCTTACAACACGTCTTGAAGCGTACGATGTATACGGCGCGGTGTGCGTGCTTGCCGAAAGTAACGGTAAGATAACCGCTGACGGCGGAGCGCTTCATATCTCCGGTGCGGACAGCGCCGTGATTTACATATCCTGCGCCACAAATTACAGGCTTTGCAGTGAAATATTCACCGAGCCCGACCCAAAGAAAAAGCTCAAAGATAAAAGCTATCCAGCGGAGCGTGTAAAAAATACGGTGAAAAAGGCGGCTGAAAAGGGCGCTGAAAAAATAAAAGAAGACCATTTGAAGGATTATAGAAGTCTGTTCGGCACAGCTTCAATTGACCTTGGAGGCGATGTGCCTGAATGTACCACTGACAGGCTGCTTGAAGATTTCAGAAACGGCGGAGACGGCAGGTATTTGCAGGAGCTGCTGTTTCAGTACGGGCGGTATTTGCTTATCGCCTCTTCGAGGAAAGGCGGACTTCCGGCAAACCTTCAGGGTATCTGGAACTGTTACGCGGACGCTCCGTGGACAGCCGGATACTGGCACAACATAAATATACAGATGAATTACTGGTTTTGCTTCGGATGCGGACTTGCAGAGCTGTTCGAGCCTTACGCGGATTATTTTTCAGCGTACAGAAAAGCGGCGGAAAACGGGGCGGACAGCTATGTAATGGAGCTTTTCCCCGAAAACTATTCGGGAGCCGGAAAAAACGGCTGGTCAATAGCGACCGGAGGCTGGCCGTATGAAATACAGCCGATTAACGCAGATGAGTATAATCATTCGGGCCCCGGAACCGGCGCTATGACCGCTATGCTTTTCTGGGATTATTACGATTTCACCGCGGACAAAGAGCTGCTTTCAAAAATATGCTATCCGGCTCTTTACGGCGCGGCGCTCTTTCTCTCTAAAATTATGGTCTGTGAAAACGGAGTGTGGCTTATTAAGTATTCCGCGTCGCCAGAACAGTGGCAGGACGGCAAATGCTACCGTACAAAGGGCTGCGCCTTTGACCAGCAGACATGCTATGAGGTTTTCTGCGCAGCGGTAAAAGCGGCTGAAATACTTGGACTTGAGAATGACAGTCTGATAAAAACGCTGCGGGAGAGAATAGATAAGCTCGAGCCGTTTTTGTACGGTGAGAGCGGTCAGGTAAAGGAATACCGCGAGGAAAAGGAATACGGCAGCATAGGCGAATATCACCACAGACATATTTCACAGCTTGTCGGATTTTACCCGGGTGTATTCTACAACAAAGAGGACAGCCGGCTTATATCGGCAGTCAAAAAAACGCTGAATCTTCGCGGTGACCGCAGTACCGGCTGGGCAACGGCACACAGAATATGCGCTTGGGCACGGACAGGGGACAGACGGCGTACCTATGAACTCTTAAAGACATTTATAAATAACTGCATTTTGCCGAACTTGTGGGATACGCATCCGCCGTTTCAGATTGACGGGAATTTCGGCTACTGCGCCGGAGTTTACGAAATGCTGGTACAGTCTCATGGGGACAGTACCGAGCTGCTGCCGGCGATTCCGGAGGAATGGAGTGAAGGAGCATTCAGCGGATTATGCGCGAGAGGCGGTTTCATCTTCAGTGTAAGGTGGAAGGAATGCAGGCCTGAAGAAATATCGGTTTTTTCAGAAGCCGGGAAAACGCTGCGGCTCAAAACAGAAAATTTCAAAATAACCGGAATAAATACGACGGATGGCGGGCGTCAGCCTCAATATAGTGTAAAAAACGGCATACTTTTGCTGGAAACTGATATAGGTGAAGAATATATTTTTACTTTGAAAGGGGAGGATACCGATGTCTGAAGCGACGGACAGATTTCTTGCAAAAAAATTCGGCGTTTTCTCACATTATCTGGATGGAATACAGAACGGAGGAGACATCCGCCGAAATCCGAGCGGAAAGCGAACCGGATGGAATGAGCTTGTGAATGAGCTGGACGCCGAGAAGCTGGCTTTTTCGCTTAACAAAATGGGAGCGGGATATTTTTTCATAACCCTTATGCAGGGTACTGCGCAGCTTTGCGCCCCGAATTCGGCATTCGACCGGATATGCGGTACAAAGCCGGGTGAAGCCTGCTCAACACGTGATCTTCCGGCGGATTTATACGATGCGCTTTCAAAATATGATATTGATTTGTTTCTTTATTATACCGGTGACGGTCCACATCTTACACCCGTCATAAACGAGCTTATGGGTATGCCGGATCCGTGCATACCGGTTACGGAAAAATTTCTTACCAACTGGTCTGAGGTTTTAAGGGAGTATTCCGAAAGGTATGGCGATAAAGTGAAGGGCTGGTGGATAGATGGTTGTTACGGATGGCTCGGCTACAATGAAAAAAATCTTGCGTATTATGACCACGCGATAAAATCAGGAAATCCGGACGCTCTTGTAGCATACAACTATGCCGGCGCGGCTGAGGGTCCGCTGGTTCGTTCTCCGTATCCGGAGGAATATGTCGCGGGTGAGCGCAATGATTTTATCTGTATACCGCAGGATCGGTATATAGGCGGCGCGCAGGCACACGTTTTCGCCCCTCTCGGTGTTTTGCCGGAAGGGTACGGAGGCGGAGCGTGGGCGTTTCCGGGTACGAAGCGGGACAGGGAATATATGCTTGATTATATAAAAAAGGTCAATGCCGCCGGCGCCCCTGTTACGGTTGATATTGTCCTTTACAGGGACGGCAGCTTTGAGCCGGAGCAGGAGAAGCTGCTTACATATGTCGGAACGCACCTGTAAAAATATAAAGGTTTGAAATCGGGTAAACATATCCGTTATAAAATTCAGAAAAAGGGAGTATTGCAATGAAAAAAACACTGAAAAAAACCGCGTGTATGCTGCTCGCTCTCGCGACAGCTCTTGCCGTTGGTGCCTGCTCTGGGAAGGAGACATCCAGCGATAAAGCCGAAAGCAATAATAGTGGAGGCGATACCGCCAGAGTAAGCCAAGAATTTCTCGATTCTCTTAACGGAATGAGCATAACAATAGCATATCCGGATAAAATGAGAAATCCTGGTCAAAGCCCAATAGATGATGAGTGGCAGATGACGGTCAACCGCGTTTCAAAGGAGCTTGGCGTGACGATCAAAGAGGAATTTTTCACTAATAAGGAAAACGGAGCATCTTTTATCACGGAAAGCCTTTCAGGCAATAACAGCGGAAATATAGAAGTTGTCTGGTTCACAAACGCGCTGCTCGGTGCGCAGAAAAATGCGTGGGCAGACCTTGACGCCGCCGCAAAGGAAGCGGGGATAACCCTTGATACGGACTGGGCATTTTCACCGACCACAAAAGCCTGCAATATTGACAATGTGCAGTACGGCGTACAGTATAAAACACAGTTTGTTGATTTTCCGGCAATGTATTACAATGTAAATATGGTAACGGTGGACAATAAGCTGGAAGATCCTTATGAGCTGTACTTAAAGGGCGAATGGACATTTGATAAATTTGAGGAATACTGCAAAAAGCTCACCAAAACCGACGCTTCCGGAAATATAACGGTATACGGCTGCCAGCTTCCCGCCACCGCGTGGGTCACCAATTTTATTGACGCGAACGGCGGCTCAATAGGCAGACTTGACGGTGAGGGAAAATGGAAGCAGACACTTTCTGACAGCAAAACTTTAAACGCTTACAATTATGTGTATAAATGGATGTATTCGGATAAATGCGTCTATGTTCCGCAGGGAACATGGGATACCGCCTATCAGAATCTATGGGACGGCAAGACCGCGATGGTAATGGGAGCCTCATCAGCCGCGACTGATTCCTACTTAAAGCAGAAGGACGAGGGAGGAATGGGAGTAGTACCGCTCCCGAAGGGACCTGACGCAGAGGATTATTCGCTCAATTCCAGCGGCGGATTTGCCTATGTGATACCCGTCGCATATCAGAAAGACGCGGCTAAATATCTCTATGTCATAGATGAAATATCGCGCTCATGGTATGAAAACTTTGAATCGGTTTACAGCGCTCAGCATTCGGCGGTTTTCAAGGATCAGAAATATTATGATTTCTTCTACAAGCTGATGAACAACGATCTTCTTACCGATATTTCAGGGGCTTCACTCTCTCTCGTTTCGGACTCTTCGGGATACAGTTCTTCTATGCTTACGGTTGAGATAACCAACGGAGCTTCTCCGGCAACCGCTATAAGCCGTTTTGCGTCCGCGATGCAGAACGAGAATGACGACGTAATGGGAGATACACGGTATACCGGCTTTAACTGATAAAAAACAGGAGGAGAAAAAATGTCAAAGATAATCAGCAGACAATTTTCAAAAGCAGTTTCACTTTTTATATCTATAATGCTTGTACTCTCGGCTTTTGTTTTTGCACCGGTTACTTCCTCCGCAGCTACATACAGCAATAAAACAGATTTCATGAACGGCAGATACGGTATTTTCCTCCATTATCTCTCAAACAGCGGTATGACGGATGAGCAATGGACGGAGAAGGTCAAGAGCTTTGATTCGGAAGCTTTCGCGTCTGCGGCGGAAACGGCCGGAGCGTCGTGGGTAACGGTTACGCTGACACAAGCTGACGGCAGATACTGCATACCGATTGATACAATCTTTGCCGGAAGTGATATACCCGGATTTGGCTCAGGCTCGGTCACGGCGAAGGGCGTTGCCGCGGAGGATGACCTTGTGGCACGTCTTTATACGGCTCTGAATGCGAAGGGAATAAAGCTTATGCTTTACTGGATACCCAGCGCACCCTCCGGCAACGCAGAGCTTGCAGCTGAAATAGGCGCCACCGAATTTGTATCCGGTAACTGGAAAATAAACGATACGGTTTATTCCAATATGAGCGCGGCTATGCGCACCGTTTCCGAATATTACGCAGAAAAAATATCCGGCTGGTGGATAGACGGCTGCTATGACTCGGTAGATTTTACAGAGACTGTTGCCGAAGGCTATAAGACTGCGCTTACAGCTGGCAATGCAGAAGCTGTTGTTGCTTTCAACAACGGCACCAAGGCTGACGACTGCCGCTTTGAGTGTGAGGACTACACGGCGGGCGAAATATGCCATCCGAATACGCTCGATATTACGGATATTTACGATTATTCGGCAAATTCAAGATGGTCTCCGCTCGGTTATCAGAAGCATTTTCTTACCTTCCTCGGTGACAACTGGGGATTCCCCGGTACGCACTATGATACCGACGCCCTTGTAAGGCACTGCTACGACAATATACTGAGCAAGGGCGCGGCTATATCGTTTGATGTTGCCTGCTCAGCTTCGGGAGCGATAGACTCGGCGCAGCTTTCACAGCTTGCGGCTTTAAAGGAATATTCGCAGAATGCGCTCTTTGATATGCCGCTCGGCTTTGAAAGCGGACTTAATAATATTTTCAGCCTTGAGAAAATAGAAAATAATACTGCATACAAATATGCTACCGAAACAGCCGGAGGAGAAGACGCTCTTAACGGCGACTACTCGCTTCTTATTGTTCCTGACGGTGTGCAGCGCACCTCTGCGGTATCTTCGCGAAATATAAAAGGAATAAGCGGATTTTCATGGGATAAGCTCAAAAACGGCACAAGCACGGTCGACGGAATAATGCTCCGTATGAAGATTACGGGCTCTGACGCTTCAAAACCGCTTGCATTCAGCCTTTTCGCTACCCAGAGCGGAAAATCGTATACATGGCTCGGAAGAAACGCCGTTCTTTACGATACGGACGGCAACCCGATAACAGCGCCGAGCTCAAGCTTTTCGGTAACGCTTCCGGCTGATTTTGACGGATTTATTTTCCTGCCGTTTACGCAGGCGAAAACCGACGGCACTGGATGGCCTTCATTCTCAGCTGAAGCCGATACTTCCACATTTGTGGATTTCTCTCAGGGCTTCAATCTGAGCATAAATTTCAAAGCGGTTTACGACAGCGGTGAAAACGGCTGGATAGGTACTCAGGTACTGATTGACGATATAGCTGTTTATTCGGGAGACCACTATGATATGATCCGTTCGCTCGGATACGGTTTGCTTGCCGCTACACAGCCCGAATATTACAGCTTCCCGCTTGACTTTGAGGGCCTTGAGCTGCCTGCCGGCTGGAATTCGGCAACTGCAACATACATAAAGGTAACTGACGGAAACAAATCATGGCCGAATGAAAAATTCAGCGGTTATATGTCACTGGTCTCCGGCAGCGAGGCTTTAAACGGCAATTATTCGCTTAAAATTTCGGTTCCCGAGCTTAATATCAGCTGGACTGATGAACAGAACAATCAGACACTCGGAAACATCACTACCGGATATATGCCGGTCGCCGGAATAGAGGAGCTTTCATTTGAAAAGCTGGCCGACGCCGCGAAAAACGGCAAAAGCGATTATGCGTATATCCGTATCAGGATGAAGCTCCCCGAGTCTGAGGACGGCAGCCCCTTCAACTTCGCGCCGCGTATAAAGCAGGACGGAATAACTGACCAGATTTATCTCGCTCACGGAGAATTTGCGTATGACATTAACGGTAATGAGGTTACATCGGTCAGAAGCAACACTGAGCAGAACAATATAAGCCTGCCGTCCGGTTTTGACGGATATCTTTATATTCCGTTCACAGGAATGACAAATACCGAAGGTTACATCGGCTATTCCACTGCGACAAAAGATCAGATGCCGGATATGTCCGAACCGTTTTCGGTATGGTTTTTCTTTACAAACGATACATGGTGCGGCGCCGACACTTATGTAGACGATATGAGCATAATAACGGATAACAGCGCGCTGCCCTTTACATTTGACAATGAGATTCAGCGTCCGTTCACCTCACTCACCAATTCCGGCGCATCGGCGTCAGGACTGTCATATGTGACAGGCGGTGAGGCGCTCAACGGGAACGCTTCGTTTAAAATCGATTTCCCGGATAATTCGCAGAAAATAGAGACAAATCATGCTGCCGTGGCAGGAAACGCCGAATTTTCATGGGATTCGCTTAAAACCGGAACAGAGGCTCTGAGCGGCATAATGATGAGAATAAAAATAACAGGAGCGTCTGCAGAAGACAATCTCCCGTTAAGTCTTCTCCTCTATCAAAACGGCAAATCAAAAACATGGCTCGGAAGGTCGGGCGCGGTAATTTATGACCTTGACGGAAATAAGACAGAATTATCGGATAATAAATTCTGTCTGTACCTTCCCGGAAACTTTGACGGTTATCTTTTCGTGCCATTCAGCTCTGCAAGGCTTGATGACGCTACATGGACAGGATATGCGCCTGAAACAGATATGTCGGCTTTTGTCGATTTTTCGGCGGATTATGAGCTTTCATTTATGTTCGGAGGAGTATATGACAATCATGTTTCATGGGCAGGGGCAGAAGCTGTAATAGACGATATAAGCTATTACGGCGGTTCAAGCGATGAGGAGCATTATGCCGTGATACGTGCGCTCGGCTATGAAATGCTGCGTGGCGAGCAGCCGGAAAGCTATACGGTTCCGCTTGATTTTGAAAAATATGAGCTGCCGTTTGCTGCGTCGGTTTCATACTATTCTTATAACGGAGGTTATCCGACAACAAGCGCGGCAAACCGTCTGGTGGGTTCTGCAAACGCTCTTTCGGGTGATGTTTCGCTTGCTCTGACCGTTCCGGGTGGAGGAGAAGGAAACTATGTAAGAGCAGAGACCTCATGGTCTGAGTTTGGCGGTATCAGCGGGCTTGATAAGGCTACTCTTATGCTTGCAAACTCTGATTACGCGTCATTAAGGCTGCGTATAAAAATACCCGACGGTTCACCTGAGGAAATGTTTACATTCAATATTGCCTTTGTGCAGGATACCGCCACCGCGAACAGCTCGGAGACGGTCGGCTATCTTTCTGCGGGTGCCTGTGGCTTCAACGCCGACGGCAGCTATAATTCGGAAGTAACTTATTTTGACAGGTATATAAAAGCTCCTGCCGGATTTGACGGATATATTGAGATACCTTTGCGCAGTATGTTTGCCGTGCTGCCTGACCGATATCTTGATTACGGCGACAGCGGAAATATGCTGCCCGATCTTTCCGAAAATTTCAGTATTCGCTTCAATTTCTACGACAATACCGAGGGCAGAACGATTCTCATTGACGATATAAGCGTTAAGAAAGACGGCACATTCGGCGATTTAAACGGCGACGGAGCCGTAAACGCACAGGATACCGCGCTTCTTAAAAAGGCGCTTTTAGGCGCGATGCCTTGTGCCGGCTCAATGGATCTTAACGGAGACGGATATGTCGATGTAAAAGACCTCATAAGACATAACAAACTCTTAAGTATGATTTTATAAATATTTGCCTCCGCAGGACAGTGATCTGCCTTTGCGGAGGCGGTTTATTAAAATAAGGGGATAAATTTATATGCGATATTATGAACGTAACGGAATTTATACAGGCTGCGACAGTCTCGGAAGATTTTTCTTCAGCGCCTCAAAGCCAGATATTCTGCCGGCGCAGGAATGGGATAATCTGAATGTTCACGCGGTTGTGAATAACAACACCGTAATGCGTGTAATGGACGGGAAATGTACCGAGGAATACAATCTTCTTTCTGTTGAAAAAACAGAGTTTTCGGAAAAAGGGGCAGAAACGGTATATATCAACAGGGAAACCGGTGCGCGTATCTATGCAAAAACCGAGCTTGACGGATCGCTTAATGTCGTCTTGCAGAATACGGTTATAGAGAATACGGGAGAAGAACCTCTGCTTGTAAACAGTCTGTCTTCTGCAAAGGCGGTATATGTGGGACTTTCCGGTCAGACGTGGTATGAAAGCGGAAACGACTGGACGGTTCACTATTGCCGGAATATCTGGCAGGGAGAGGGACAGTGGCGTAAATCTTCTCTTTCCGAAGCTGGAATGTACGCCACAAGCGGACATTTGTGGGCAAAGAACAGCTTTTCGGTAAGCTCGCGCTCATCATGGTCATGCGGCGAATATTATCCGGCGCTTATAATTGAAAACAAAAAAGACCGGAAGTGCTGGTTCTTTGAAATTGAAAGCGGCGGTGACTGGAAGATAGAGTGCTCGGTATACGGAGGAACCGGCTCAGGAGGATTTAACGTTACTATGACGGCGGCTGACGAAGCTCTCGGGTGGACGTATGTTCTGAAGCCCGGAGAAAAATACGAGGCTGTTCCGGCATTTTACGGAGTTGTAAACGGTGATTTCGGCGACGCGGTAAGAGAAATGCTCGCATATAAACGAAAATACGCGTTAAGAAACAACACGCTTCCGCTGGTGTTCAATGACTATATGAACTGTCTGTGGGGAATGCCGAGCGACGAAAAACTGATACCCTTAATAGACATTGCGTCGGAAATCGGATGCGAATGCTTCTGCATTGACGACGGCTGGCATAAGGATCTCGGAGACTGGCAGTGGGACGACGGTAAATTCGGAAATTACGGCTTTAAAGGAATAATTGAATATATCCGGTCAAAGGGTATGCGCGCAGGCGTATGGTTTGAGTTTGAGTCATGCTCTAAGGATTTCGCGCAGAAAAAGGGACTTAAAATTCTTGCAAGAAACGGTGTGCCGGTGAGCGGTGAAAGACCTTTGCTTGATATGAGAGACCCGAATGTACGGCAATACCTTAGAAACTCGGTGCGCGAAGTATATTCTGTCGGTGTGAGATTTATAAAGAACGATTACAATAACTGTACCGGAGCGGGAACCGATATTTACGGCACCTCTGCTTCAGAGGGAACGCGCAGGAATCATGCGGCGTTTATAGAGTTTGTTGACAGCCTTTATAAGGAATTTCCAGATCTTATCATAGAAAACTGCGGCTCCGGAGCTATGCGTTTTGATTATTCCACATTGAAGCATTTTGACCTTCAATCTACGTCGGATCAGGAAAATTATCTTGATTATCCGTCTGTTTCGGTCGGTATTTCGGCGCTTGTCCCGGCGGAACGCGCGGGAGTATGGTCATATCCGTATCCCGCCCTTTACGGTAAGGATGCTCCTGAAACCGGAGCTCCGGAATTTTCTGACGGCGAACAGACAATTTTCAATATCGTGACAGGCTTTTCAGGCAATATGTATCTTTCAGGAAGAATAGACCGCTGCGACAAAAATAATCTTCTTCTAATCAGAGAAGGTATCGAAAAATATAAAAAATACAGAGATTTTATATTTTCAGCATATCCGGAATATGTCTGTCCGTTCAGAAAATTCGGTGACAGAACATATAACGCGCTCGGATACGCCGACGCGGCAAAAAACAGTATGCTGCTGATTTTATGGAATATGGATACCGAAAATTTTGATATTGATCTTAGGAAATACGGATTTAGTAAAGCTTTTCCCGTATATCCGGGCGATTTCGGCAGCTATACATATTGCTATGAGAACGGTATTCTGAGAGTAAAATGCGGCGGCAAAAACCGTGCGCGAATAATACGCTTAGATAAGTGAGGAAAAGGCATGAATTATTCTGAAGACAGCTGGAACGGATTTAAAAAACTGTCGTTTGAAACTGACGGGAGAGAGACATTTCTTGTTTTTCCGGATATAGAAAAAAACGGAAAATGGCTGCTTAAAACCGAATATTTCGGAGCTTTTCCTGATTTTGAAATCGAAATGCTCAAAAGAGGTTACAGTCTTGCCTATATATCAAACAGCACACGCTGGCACATGGACTCTGATGATGACGCGAAGGCGGAATTGGCGGTGCGGCTTAAAAAAGAATTTGCTCTGTCGGATAAATGTATGCCGGTAGGAATGAGCTGCGGAGGAATGCACGCGGTTTATTTTGCTGCAAAATATCCGGAATATGTTGCGGCTCTTTATCTCGACGCTCCTGTGCTCAACCTTTTAAGTTGTCCGTGCGGCGTAGGCGAAGGAACCGATGAAATGTATGAGGAATTTCTGCGTGACAGAGGAATAACGGTTTCACAGCTTATAAATTACCGCTCCCACCCGATAGATAAGGTACCTGTTTTAATTAAGAACCGCATACCGGTCTTTCTTGTATGCGGGGACAGCGACGGGGTTGTCCCTTATGCGGAAAACGGTGAGGTTCTGGCACAGCTGTATGAAAACAGCGGAGTTCCGTTTGAAAAGGTTATAAAGCCGGGCTGCGGCCATCATCCTCACGGATTAAGTAACCTGAAACCGATTGTTGATTTTACTGAAAAATATTATTTTTAAGGAAAGGTGAAAAAATGAATTATCCGGATATACTGACGTCCTTAAGCGGCGAGAAAATAAGAAGCCGGTTTTTATGGGAAAATTTCCGAAGGTATGAGATAGCCTCGCTTTTCGGCGATTATGTGTACGGAAAATGTCCGGTCGGAAAGCCTGACGGAATTTACTTTAAGGTAACCAAAAGCATAAGCGGTTTTCACGGTCATAAAATCACATATAATGAAATAACAGCGAGCTTTTCGGATTACTCGTTTAAGATAATGGGTTTTATTCCTCAGACAGAACAAAGGATTCCGGCATTTGTCTATCTGATGATTGAGGCTCAGGAAAAACGTTCAGACCTTCTTAATGAGCCGCAGAGCGATTTTTTGCCTGTCCTTGATATAGCAGGGCGGGGATATGCCGTATTTGTTCTGCCGTCTTCAGGCATTTATCCGGACTGGGAGAATAAAGCGGATTACCGTAAAGGTGTTTTCAGCGTACTTGCTCCTGACAGGGAAAAACGAAGAAACAATGACTGGGCTACAATTTCCGCATGGGCATGGGGAATGTCTAGAGTTATCGATTATCTTGAAACGCGCGATGATATAGATACTGGCAGTATTGCTGTTGCGGGACATTCGCGCGGAGGAAAAACCGCTCTCTGGTGTGCTGCTAATGACAGCAGGGCTTCCTTTGCGGTTTCAAACGCTTCCGGCTGTATGGGAGCGTCGGTTCTTCGCGGAAAAACAGGGGAACACATAAAAGACATAAATAGAACCGATTGGTTCTGCGAAAATTTCAGAAAGTTTGATGATAACGAAGAAATGCTGCCGGTTGATCAGCATATGCTGCTGTCGCTTATAGCGCCGCGGCTGCTGTATGTGGAGAGCTGCAGTGAGGACGAATGGGCGGATCCGGTCAACGAGCGGCTCGCATGCAGACTTGCAAGTCAGGTTTATTCGGAAATATACGGAGTAAAGGGCGTTGCTTTGCCCGATGAGCCGGTTGAGGCCGACAGGACTTATCATGAAGGCAGTATCGGATATCATATGAAATCAGGAAAGCACAGTATAACTTCCGAGGACTGGAAATATTTTATGGATTTCTGGGATGAAAAACGGAATGGCGGCAAAAAAGAGGAGTGAGAAAAATGGACGGTACAGATCAGATTTCATACGAAAAACAATTCGAGATATATCCTTCGGCGGAGTACTGTCCGCAGTATGACCCTGACGGATATTCCCGCATAAAGGCTTTTTCTTTCGCCGGCGTTCCGTTAAACGGAACCGACACAAAGATTTTCGCATTTATCGGCATTCCGGAGCATTGCTGTTTTCCGGCTCCGGCTGTAATACTGGTTCACGGCGGAGGGTGTCACCCCGACTGCGAATGGATGAATAAATGGATTGACCGAGGATATATAGCCTTGGCAATGGATACTACAGGATATTTTCCGGCAAAGGAGCATACTGCGTTCAGTGAGCAAAACCGCGGGGAATGGGTAAGAGAAATACCGAAGGGTATCGTTTCGGAGGGATTTACGGTATCTCCGGATAACAGCGGAATGAACGATATAAATATTTCTGCCGGTGACAGATGGCTTTATCATGCAGTTTCACAGGTCATTCTTGCGCATAATATCCTTTTGGCGGACAGTCGTGTTGATTCCGGCAAAATAGGAATTTCCGGAATTTCATGGGGCGGTGTTATCGTTTCAGCCGTAATCGGAATAGACAGAAGATTTGCGTTTGCGGTACCGATTTACGGCTCTGCGTTTCTTGCCGAGGGGTTATCGCAAATAGACAAACCGTTCAGGCTTCCCGAAAACAGTGAATGGCTTGCCGAAAAAAGATATGACGGACTTGAAACACCGGTAATGTGGCTTTGCTGGAATGATGACTGCTGCTTTTCACTTAATTCAAATGCGCTTTCATACGCGTCAGTATCCAAAAGCAGCCCTAAATCTCTTTTGTCAATGAAGCATCTTATGTACCACTCACATACAAACGCATATAACTGTGAGGAAAGCTATTGGTTCGCAGACTGTATAATTAACGAAAAAGACGTGCCGGCGGTAAGCTGCAGAATATGTAACGGCGAACTTATAGCAGATATTTCACAGCAGGTAAGCTCAATACGCCTTTTTTACATAACCGAGAAAATGGAATATGTAAAACACATAAAATACGGTATAGACAACTGCTTTATGAAACAGGAATGGCAGATAAATGATATCGAGACATCTGAAAGGAAAATAAAAATTCCTGAAAACGCGGCAGAATATTATGTTGAGTTTACACTTGACAACGGCATAGTAATTTGCTCCGATTATTTTCAAAAATAATTTGAGTTACGGATATAAATCTTTTAATCAGTCTGAAAAATAATAACTGTTTTTGCAGGATTGTAAAAAGATTTTTCCGACAGCGGTTATATTTTAAAAAGCGCCTGAGTAATCCACACTCAGGCGCTTGAGAGTGTCGAAAAAGTCGACACTCTCCCCCGTAGGAATGCCGTTCGCTCGAAAATCAAAGATTTTCGGACTGCACTCCCTACTCTTGCGGTACCCGAAAAAAATTACGCTTGGAGCGCGTATTTTTTTCGACCGCGGCGCCATAAGAAGCTCTTTTATCCCGCCACAGGCGGCAATCGCTTGTTAAGCTCCGCCAATACCATCACTGCGCCCCCGAAACCCGCTTGTTAAGCGGCTTTTCGCTTACAAGGTGTTTTTTCGACGCACCTGTCGCCGAAAAAATAAAATGCGGCTTATCGCCGCAGAAAAAAATTTTGAGGTTTACCGACAGAATTCAACGCCCGCGGAACTCCGCGGGCGTTGAATTTTATGTTAATGCCTTTAGGCTGGTTTGCTCAAAGAGCAAACCAAACAACCACCCGCTATGCGGGTGTGCGTAAAAAGTTATA
>CALWIZ010000027.1 GCA_944380885.1 uncultured Clostridia bacterium
ACTGAATATCCACATCTGAAAAGCCGCTTTTCGCGGCTTTTTTCATTTTGCTCCTCACGCGGTTTTATTTGGCGGTTTCCACCTTGACAACCTTTGTAAAGATATAAACGGTATAGGCGTTACCGGCTATATAAATGATATGGAAGACAAACCATCGGCAGAATATCGTATCGCCGGATGGAAACAAGACTATCTTAAATTAAAGCATTATCGATACATACGCAATCAGATTGCCCATGAAAACTATGCAGAAGAAGAAAATATGTCTTCTCTGGAGGACACGGTATGGCTTGATAATTTTTATAATCGTATTATGAATCAAACCGATCCTTTGGCATTATACTACAAAGAAACTGTCTATCAACAAGTTACAAAGCCCGCTCAAACTGTGACGCCTAAAAATGTTTCGGCCGCTTCATCATCTTACCGGAAATATAAAAAGGACAGAAAGCCTGTCGGTTGTGCAGTAATGCTTATAGCAGGGTTAGTAATTATTCTGTCACTGATCGTTCTTTTCTTTTTGTAATCCTATACTTTTCTGTTTTATGTGATTTGTTTTTCTCGATTTTTCCATTAGACTTTTATATGTTTCATTCTTTACCGAAGCAATTTGGTTCGGCGATGAAATGTTTGTCACTTTTGGATTTGTACTGCACTGCACGGACAGTAATGCCGTGCAGTGCTTTTTCTTTGATCAGTTTGTGAATCTACTGAGTAGCGGCCCCGGCAAAGGTTTTTGCAAAAAACATACAGATGCTTTTTGTCACATTTTCTATAAAAGTTTTTTGTTCTTCACAAATCTACAAAATCATTGATTTTAGAGATGGTTGTCTGTATAATTATTTCGTATTATTGTATCCACTTAAAAGTGAGGTCTATAAATGGACGAAAATAGATTGAAAGCTTTTGAAGATATGCTAAAAGCCATCCTTTCCCAGTATAACTCAACTGTGGAAAAGATGGCAAAGCTCAAGGCTGAGGGCAAAGAGAAAACTGTAACCTACCACCAACTTTTTGCCAATAAACTGCAACTTCAGGCTATGTTGTCCTATTACAGAGCGTATGGGCTGTTAGAGGATGAGAAATAAGAACCAGTAATCATAAGATTAACATGTATAGATGTAGAGAATTACAGAAAAGATTGGGGAATGACTATGGCGATCAGTAAAAAACTTGAAATGATCTATCACAATGGGCAGCCGGACGGCATTCGTTCCATTCGGCGAAACCTTTCTACTATGACGACCTATGTCATTCCAAGGCCGCTACTTTCAGAAGCAAAAAATATCTCCGGTATTAACCGTCCGGGAATATACTATCTGATCAATGAAGATGACGGAAATAAGATTGTGCAGCTTTATATTGGGCAAACCCGGAATGGTATTACCCGGCTTGACGATCACAATCGTTCCAAAGATTTTTGGAATAAAGCAATTATGTTTCTTGCTGAAAGTAAAACTTTTACGCTGGATATGATCAGCGGTCTTGAAAAATTTGCAATTATAAAAGCGCAGGAATCCAAACGGTATAAGGTTGAAAACAATATCGTGCCGAAATATGAGATTGATGAGTATGACCTTGCGGCAGTGGAGGAAATCTACGAGGAAATCCAGTTTATTATGGCAACACAAGGCTACAAGATGAATGACGCAAAAAGCACATTAAATGAAGCAGATATATTACATACGACACGTAATGGCATTACAGCTTTCGGGATATATGACAGTGAAAAATTTGATGTACTGGAAGGTTCGCAAATCAATATTGATAAACCCGCACATCTGCAAAAGTATAATCGACAAAGGGAAGAACTTATCTCTCAACAATCCATCGTGAATGTTGACGGTAAAAATATTTTAAAAGTGACACTAGATTTTAAAACGCCCAGCGGAGCCAGTGATTTTGTTCTCGGCGGTTCCACAAACGGCTGGGTGGAATGGAAAAATAGAGACGGTAAAACTTTGGATGAGCTGTACAGGAAATAAAGAACATATCAATTAAAATCATTTTGGGATATTTGACCGATTCAGGCAAAAAGGAGGGCTGCCAGTGATTTTAGATAAAAAGCAAATGACCGAAGACGATATCAAGCCACATTACATCACGCCCGCATTACAGGCTAAATGGGGCCTTGGCCGTATGACAATGGAGACAAAAATCACCGACGGCCGCATAAAAATTAAAGGTAATATCAGGCAGGAAATAATCGCCATGCATGGTGTATGTGCCGACCATTTGTTCAAATATTGTTTCAGTCATAATAAAAAACTCTGAATATTCCGCTTTAAAATTCATTTATATGTTGCAAGCAGTTAAAAAATTGATTTATTATAATCATACATAAAAATACCTGTGTTATTCGAAATTAAAATGATTGACCTGGCCGGCGGAAATGGCACCGCCGAATCCGTGAGCCATGCCATCACCGTTTATTGCAAAGCATAAAGGAGATATTTATATATGCGTAAGGTAGTTGTGATTACAGGCGGCACAAGCGGAATCGGTGCAGCTTGTACGGAACGCTTCGCCGCAAAGGGGTATGCTGTTTACACAATAAGCCGTCATGAAAGACACATGGAGAATGTCGTTTCTTTATGTGCAGATGTAACGGATACCGTCTCTCTGTCACAGCAGATTGAGGCAGTGATTGAAAAGGAAAGCCGTATTGACGTCCTTGTGTGCTGCGCGGGCTTCGGAATTTCAGGCGCGTTGGAGTATACCGAATCGGACGATGCCCACCGGCAGCTTGAGGTAAATCTGTTCGGTACCGATAATGCTGTAAAAGCCGTTTTACCGCAAATGCGCAAACAGGGATACGGAAAAATTATCGCCGTCAGTTCTGTGGCAGCTTGCATAGCCATTCCTTTTCAGGGCTGGTACTCCGTTTCAAAAGCGGCAATCAATGCCTATATCCTTGCCCTTGCAAATGAAGTCCGTCCTTGGGGAATCCGGGTATGTGCGGTAATGCCGGGAGATATTCAAACCGAGTTTACTTCTGCCCGCCAAAAATCAGCAGTGGGTGACGAAGTATATGAAGGCCGCATTTCACGCAGTGTTTTCCGCATGGAGAAGGACGAACAAAACGGAATGTCTCCCAAAACCGTGGCACGCAAAATCGTCCGTCTTGCAGGCAAAAGAAAAGTGAAACCTCTTTGTTCTGTTGGCCTTTCCTATCAGTTGGTCTGCCTGCTGGCAAAGCTTTTACCTGCCCGTATTTTAAACTATATTGTATTTTACCTTTACGGCAAATAAAACTATCAAAGAAAAGTCAAGTGGCAGGAAACTAAAATAATATGTTTGTTTAGCAATACTTCCTTTGATATCTTAATCGACGAGGTGAGAATGAAGCTTGCCGAAAGTGAACAGATTGAAGTACAGTATTATATGGTGCTGCTTTAAATAGCCCCATCGGCGTTGTGCCCATACGCCGATGGAGCGTTCATTTATTTACATTATTTCTTTATGGTTTCCATAAATTTATCAATTAACCTGTAGTATGTCCGGTTCTTTGTTTTTACCAGTTGGATCGGTTCGGACAAGTAAGCGATCAATTCGGTTTTTCGGCAGTACTGCTTTCCGCGGATGATAATTCCATACATTTTGTGTTTCCGTACCATTTCATTGAAACACTGCGGATTTATGCCCGTAATTTCAGACGCTTGCTTTATGGGCAGGGCTTCAGGAAGCTCTGCCCATTCATTATTCAGCCACCTCGCGAACGCCTCGCTGTTATCTTCTGTAATCTCAACTGTTATTTCCGGCTTTTCCTTTTTTCCGCTCGGGAATTTACCGGTAAGGCTGGCAATAAGCACCTTATCGTTTGAAAGCCGTTTCCTAAACGCCCTGACATCCTCGACACGTACCAAATACTTATGCGTTGCATGTCCTGTGTTCTCGTGAGGTATCAAATACAAAAAGCGTGTACCTGACCGACCAGGCACACGCTTTTTTATTTTAAGACAGCTTTAAAGCTTTGAAAGCATATTTTCTATTGAACTGTCATTTTTGAAATCAATGTCACAGGGTCTCTTGTAAAGCGACCAGCTTTCCGTAAGTTCTGAAACCTCACCCGGCTGTACGGTTTTAAGCTCGCTTAAAGACTCAACCTCAATCATATTTTCATTGGTATAGGTCTCAAATGAGCAGCCGCCGTCCGGATACTCGGCATACGGGTGCTTTGTATCAAATCTCTTGCAGAAAACATTGTCGTTAAGGCAGTAGTAAACCGTGCCGCAGTCAAGATCAAAACCGAGCTTTATAGGCTCCGCAGCATTTTCATCCTGCCTTAAAGTGACATACTTCCTGCCCCAGTAAATTCTGTCGCTGCTCATATCGGTATAAGGCCATACGGATATGATGCGGTTGGAAAGCAGCCCCGTATCCTTTGTGTTCATCGGAATTATAAGACAACCGCCCTTTTCGGAAACCGAAAGTCCCCATACCGAAAACTTTTTCGCCTTGTCGGATATGTTCTTTACTTTCATTATAACCTGCATATTGGCGTCATCAGGATCCATTTTTATTTCAAGAGTCTTGGCAACGCCGTTTTCCTTTTCCTCTGCCGGAGTGAATACCGCTCCGTATTCGGTAATCTCATAATCTACCGGGTCAAGGTCAGGATAATATGTATCCGGGTACGCCTCAGGGGACACCCATATTCTGTGGCCGCCTAAGTTTTCCCATTTTCTGCCCTCGCCGAAATAATCAGTGAACTCTTTGTCGTCCTTAGGCGGAAAAGCGTCGCGGTTGCTGCACATTATATTCTGTCCGCCGACATATCCGAAACGGATTATCCTCGGTCCGATGTCGACGGTCACATACGCCTCGATAGTTCCGTTTGAAACGCAGAGACATTTCCCGTAATTCTTGAAAGAATCGATTTCCCTGATGCTTACCATTTTTCAACACTCCGTTTTTATAATTTTTTCGGTATATTCAGCCCCGCAGGGTCTGATTTCAGGCAGAGCAAGCGCAAAAAGGTCGGTAGCATGGCATTCGGCTTCAAAAAGCCATTTTGCGTCCGCAGAAAGCTTTGCTGTATCGGCTGCGCGCGTAATTACCGGAACAGGCGACAAAGGCGCATTACGCCTTAACAGCTCTTCACCCGCCTTGCTGAAGCCGAGAACTCTGACATACGGCACCGGCTTCATAAAAAACCTGCTGTCAATGCCTAAAAACGCGTTCAGAACAAGTCGTCTTATCCTCGCGTGAGTATAGCGCTTTACCTTAACTGTATCATACAGTTCTTCAAGCCCGGTTGCAACCCTTATTGCCGAAAAAAGCTTATTTTCTATTCCCTCGCTTATATCGGGCAATTTTTTAAGCTCATCTATGGTTTTTGCGCGGAGAACTGCGAGCACCGCTCTTTCGATTCGCCTTATATCCGCGATACTGCCGCTTTCAAAAAGATTAAGAACGCGGTCCGGCATATAGGTGCGGCAGAAATTTCGGTCGCCCTCAAGCAGCTTTTGTCTTAAAAGCGATGCCGATGCGTATCCGCCTGCCGCTGCAGTCGAATCGTGAGCCGCTCCCTTTCTCGTAACAGTCAAAAACTCAAAACCCGCGTTTATCTTTTTTGCCGCCAGCATATATTCTGCCGCGAGGTTATTGTTAGCGCCTGAGAGAAGTCCTTTAGCAATTCCGGAACCTTCCGCCGCTTTTTCCCTCGCCGCGGCAAAGGTGATACCGGTGGCGAGCAGCTTTGAGACCGTACTTGAAAATTCTGCGCTTTCAAGCACTACGCAGGCTTCCGCCAGCTGCTTTATCTCACCGCACTCACTTCCGAACATAAGACTGTCACATCCTGCCGCTTTAAGCACGGACACGCCTCCGAGCGCGAAATTCTGCGCCGTTGAAAGCGAATAGCTTACCGGAAGCTCAAGTACAAGGTCGGCTCCGCACATAAGCGCCGCCTTAGCCCTTATACGCTTGTCCGCTATTGCGACATCGCCGCGCTGAACAAAATTTCCGCTCATGGCGACAACCGCTGCGCCGTACTTTTTCGCCTCCCGTATCAGATAAATATGACCGGTGTGCAGAGGATTAAATTCCGCTATTATACCTACAGCTGACAAAATCTCACATCATTTCAAAAAAAACTTGAAAAAAACGCTTATATAAAGTATTATATATTAGTTAAGGAATACTTTTCAAGAAGTTTTTATATTACCCTGATTTTTTTTACGGAGGATGTAGGAAATGAAGATTTTTGTTGTAAATGCGGGCAGCTCTTCGCTCAAATATCAGCTCATTGATATGGATAATGAGCAGGTGCTCGCAAAAGGACTATGCGAAAGAATAGGCGTAAGCGGCGCTATCTCACACAAAGCGGCTGACGGGCGCACTTACTCAGCCGAAACTCCCATGCCGTCACACAGTGAGGCTTTTGAGGCTGTCGTTTACGCGCTGACCAAAAGTGAAGCTAAGGTTATCGACTCGTTTGACGAAATATCGGCTATCGGTCACAGAATAGTACAAGGCGGCAGCATTTTCCCGGAATCCTGTCTTATCACTCCTGACGTGCTTGATAAAATTGAGCAGCTCGGCGCACTCGCACCGCTCCACAATCCGGCGCACGTCCTCGCGATCCGTGCCTGCATAAAGACTTTCGGAGATAAAATTCCGCAGGTTGCCGTTTTTGACACTTCTTTTCACCAGACAATGCCTCCGAAGGCTTATATGTATCCCCTGCCGTATGAGTACTATGAAAAATACGGCGTCCGCAAGTACGGCGCGCACGGTACGTCACACCGCTATGTAAGCGACAGGGTTGCCGCAATAGAGGGCAAACCTAAAAAAGATATAAAGATAATCACCTGCCACCTCGGAAACGGATGCTCAATCACAGCCATACAAGGCGGCGTATGCGTTGATACTTCTATGGGCTTTACCCCGCTTGACGGCTTTATGATGGGAACCCGCACCGGTACACTTGACCCATCCGCGCTTACTTACATAGCCGAAAAAGAACACCTTTCACCAGCTGATGTAAACCGAATTTGCAACAAAGAATCAGGTATGCTCGGAATTTCCGGTGTCTCAAACGACAACCGTGATATTACCGCCGCTGCCGCCGCCGGCAATGAGCGCGCGCAGCTTGCGGTTGATATGCAGCGCTATGAGATACTGAAGTTTGTAGGTTCTTACATTGCTGCAATGAACGGTGTTGACGCGATAGCCTTTACCGGAGGAATCGGCGAAAATGATCCGGACCTGCGCAAATATGTGTGTGATAACCTGAGTTTTATGGGTCTTAAAATAGATGACGAAAAGAATGCTATTCGCGGCAAGGAAATAAAAATCTCAACCGACGACAGCAAGGTAAACGTCTATGTAATACCCACCAACGAGGAGCTTGCCATTGCGAGGGATACGCTCGCTATAATCTCAAAATAATTTTACCGGAGGTATGTCATGAATATTACCGAGATAAAAACCAATATTCAAAGCGGAAAATACGACTCCGATTTCAATATGCTCTACGGTGAGGCGCAGACCGCGCGTGCCCGTTATTTCGCGGCATGTGAGAGCTTTCAGTCCCTTTTTCCGGAAACCGAGGATATAAGGCTCTTTACCGCTCCGGGCAGAACCGAAATAGGCGGAAATCACACCGACCACCAGCACGGCTGTGTGCTTGCGGGCAGCGTAAACCTTGATGTTATAGCGGTTGCGGCCCCCAACACAGACGGAAAGATACGCATAAAATCCGAAGGCTTTGATATGGATACGATCGACATAAGTGACCTTGAGGCGAAGGCTTCCGAAAACGGACGCGCCGCGGCACTTATAAGAGGCGTGTGCAGCCGGTTCAGAGAAATGGGCTGCGAGCTTTCCGGCTTTAACGCATATACCACATCAAACGTAATGAAGGGCTCAGGTCTTTCTTCCTCCGCGGCGTTTGAGGTTCTTGTGGGAACTATAATAAACGGTATGATGTTTGACAACAAGGCGGACGCAATAACCGTCGCAAAAATCGGTCAGTACGCGGAGCGCGAGTACTTCGGAAAGCCCTGCGGCCTGCTCGACCAGATGGCAAGCTCTATGGGCGGCTTTACATATGCCGATTTTAACGACCCGTCAAATCCGATAACCGAAAAAATCGAACTTGATATACACTCATACGGATATACGCTCTGCGTTGTGGATACAGGCGGAAACCATTCCGATCTTACGCAGGATTACGCCGATATTACAGTGGAATGCAAGAAGATCAGCAATGCTCTCGGGGTGGATTTCCTTCGTGACGCCGATGAAACCGCATTTTACGGCAGTCTTGCGGATTTACGCAAGAAGTGCGGCGACCGCGCCATACTGAGGGCTTTTCATTTCTTTAACGAGCAGATACGCGTTGAAAAGCAGAAAGCGGCTCTGATTTCAGGCGATTTTGAGGAATTTTTAAAGCAGGTCAACGCCTCAGGCGATTCCTCATACGATTATCTCCAGAACCTTTATTCTACTTCCGCGGTATCCGAACAGGGTCTTTCTCTCGCGATTGCCCTTACAAAGCGCTTTCTCGGAGATAAGGGCGCCTGCCGCGTCCACGGCGGCGGATTTGCCGGAACCATACAGTGCTATATTCCGACAGACGCTCTGCCGGATTACAAGGAAATGATAGAAAAGGTCTTCGGCAAGGATACCTGCTGTGTGCTTAATGTCCGTCCGGTCGGCGGATACGAGATTAAAGCGTAACTTTCCGCTTCAACCGGCAAAAATACTTTATAGGAACAGTCGTCTTAATGGCGGCTGTTTTTTGTCTGAAAACACATTTTCGTATAAAATGTTAACAAATTTTTTTCTTTCAGACAAAATTCTTCAATTATAATCGAAATATCGGAAAAATTTTAACTTTTTATATTTGTGCCGGTAATATTTCTCTGATACGCAAAAAACTGTATTTGCAAAAATCCTATCAGAGCTATCAAGGCGCAAAAAGAAAGGCGGAAAAGATAATGGATATTGTACAACAGGCAGCAAAAGGCAGCCGGAAAGCACTTGAACTGTTATACCGTAACAATAAGCAGAAGGTCTATTATATTTCCCTGCTGCTTACCGGCTCGGAAAACGAAGCGCAGGAGGTTTTCAAACACGTTTTCAAAGATATGCTTAACTGTTCTGGAGCGACCGGCGCGGCTTCCGAAGAAGAGTTTTCCAGTATTTCCGTTCTTAAGACTGTAGAATACTGCCGCAAAAGACAATTAAAAAAGGATCCCCGTTCGTTCCGTTTGCCGCAGAAGCAAAATTTTCGCATCACTGATGAAATAATTTTGCCCGAAAGCAGCGAAAAGACTTCTGTTGCCGCGATTAAAAGCCTTCCGGTTCTTCACAGATATATTTTCGTGCTCCGCAATGTGGCGGGATTTTCCCCCGAACAGACGGCGGATATGCTTAAATTTGATATCAAAACCCTGACGCTGGCTTTAAAAGCCGAAGAACAGAACATAGGCAGAATAATCGGGAAACGTCTCGGAAGCGATATAACCTACAGCGATTTTATCGGAGAAATACGCTCAGCAGAAAAAGAAACCAAGGTGCCGCAGGACGCGGACAGCTTTGTTTTTGATATAATAGACTCTATCGCTTTACCGGCGGAAAAAAAGCGCAAAAGAAAAGCGGCGGTCATTTCGGCAGTAGTTGTAGTAATATGCGCGGCAGCAGCGCTCACTGTTTTTCTCGCTGTCGGCGGACAAAATTCCCCGACCTCATCAGACAGTGGTTCATCAGACAGCAGCGGAGAAACGACAGATTCGTCGGTAATTTCAGAACCTGTGATTGATCTTGACGATTCGCTCACATACTATGCCGATATAGACATAGCCGATTATGGCACAGTTACCGTAAAGCTCGATCAGGAAGCAGCTCCCGTAACAGTTGCGAATTTCGTCAATCTGGCGCAGAACGGATTTTACGACGGGCTTACCTTTCACCGCATAATTGAAGGCTTTATGATGCAGGGCGGCGATCCAAACGGGGACGGAACCGGAGGCTCTGACCAAAACATTGTAGGTGAATTTTCGGAAAACGGCTATGACAATCCGCTTTCGCACACAAGAGGCGCTATATCTATGGCGCGGTCAAACGATTACAACAGTGCAAGCTCACAGTTCTTTATAGTTCATGAAGACAATACCGAATCCCTTGACGGAAAATATGCCGCCTTCGGTTATGTTACCGACGGTATGGATATAGTTGACGAAATATGCGAGTCAGCGGAGCCCACCGACGGTAACGGAACAATAGCGGCGGAGGATCAGCCGGTTATCAACTCTATCACAATAAGGACTGAATAAATGTTTTCTCGTTTAAAATAAATACCTGAATAAAGGCTCAGCTTAAGCCTAATATCCCGTATATAAAAAACAAAACCGGTTTCTGTTCACAGCTTAGAACGAAAACCGGTTTTTTCAATATACAGATATAAAAACGTATTTATCCTGCCGCGTCATTATCCTTATAGGTGTTATCCCTTATAATAATCTTTGCTTTCGCATTTTCATCGTCTCTTATTATTTCACCTGCCGACGGAACCGATATAATACCCGAATACGGATTTTTAATGCTTATTACCGGTGTAGTTATATAAGCCTTTACCGCTGACCGCTCAAAGGCAAGATCCGCGTCTGTCATACTGCAGTTTATCAGCTTCAAACCCTTACAATAGCAGAAAGGCTGTGTTCCGGAAATACTGCAATTCTCGAATGTGACGTTTTTGCAGTACCATGCGAGATACTCACCTTTTACTGTGCAGTTTCTCACAACAACGTTTTCGGCATGCCAAAAAGCGTCCTTTGTATCAAAAGTGCAGTTTTCAAATAAGGCGTTCTTTATGTACTGGAATGAGTATTTTCCCTTCATATTCACATTACGAAAATCAAGATCCGTAGAACGCATCATAAAATATTCGCTTTCAGCGGTACAGTTTTCCATACTTACGTTACCGCAGTTCCAGCCGAATTCCGGAGAAATAATATCGCAGTCAGAAACAGAAACATTCCTGCATTCGCGAAGCGCCTTTATACCGTGGAGCTTTGTGCGTTCTATTTTAACATTTACGGAATACCACAAAGCCGCGCGGCACATCGTAGTCATTTCGCAATCCGAAATTTCAAGCGTTCTATCATGCCAAAACGGATAGCGCAGATTGAAATAACTTTTTTCAACCGCAATATCCGAAGATTCTTTAAGTGCGCTCTCGCCGTCTGCCGGTCCGTCAAACCGGCAGTTTTTAATTTTAAGCGACCTGCTGCCGTAAAGTGCCCTTTCGCCGTCAAATACATTATCAGCAACAGTTATCATACCATCGACCTCCGTAGCTGCTTAAATTAAAGCCTTAATTGTTCAATACATTTACAAATAAAGTATAAACCTTTAAATGCCAAATTTCAAATGCTAAAGATACTTTTTAAAAAACTTTGCATAAAATTACAATTACGGTATCTTTAAACTGCAAGCATTTTTGCATAATATATGATATATTTTATTATATCCGATTTATCTTTCTGTGTTTAAGGAGAAAAAAGATATGAAAAAATTAAATTACAGTGCGGATTTCTGCGTTGTGGGCGGAGGTCTTTCAGGTCTTTGCGCCGCTCTCGCCGCGGCGAGACACGGCATTAAAACCGTTCTTATACAGGACAGACCGGTACTCGGAGGAAACGCTTCAAGCGAGGTGCGTATGTGGGTATGCGGGGCCCACGGAAAGGATAACAGGGAAACCGGCATAATTGAGGAGCTTGTGCTCGAAAACTTTTATTTCAACCCCGGCAAAAAGTTTACGCTGTGGGACAGCGTGCTTTACGGCAAGGCGGTAAATCAGGAAAATCTTACCATTCTGCTCAACAGCAGCGTACTTGACGCGGATTGCTCCGACGGCATTATTAAAAGCGTTACCGCATGGCAGTCAAACGCCGAAACATTTCACACCGTAACCGCCGCATATTTTGCCGACTGTTCAGGCGACTCCATACTCGCGCCTCTTACCGGCGCGCTTTACCGTTACGGCAGAGAGGCAAAAAGCGAATTCGGCGAAACGATACCGCCGGATACCGCCGATAAGAAAACCATGGGAATGAGCTGTCTCTTCCAGATACGTGAAACAGACAAAAAGGTTGAATTTATACCTCCTGAATGGGCGTATACGTATGAGACAGACGCCGACCTGCCCTATAAAGATCACAGACTTGACAACAACTTTTGGTGGATAGAACTCGGAGGTGAATGGGACTGCATACACGATACCGACCGGTGCCGTGACGAGCTTGTGAAAATATGCTTCGGAGTTTGGGATCACATCAAAAACAAAGGCGATCACGGTGCCGACAACTGGGAGCTTGAATGGATAGGCTTTTTACCCGGCAAGCGTGAAAGCCGCCGGTATGTCGGAGAGTATACCGTCACGCAGAACGATGTCGAGGCGGGAGGAAAATTTGACGATATTATAGCCTATGCCGGCTGGACAATGGACGATCACTTCCCCGCCGGGTTCAACTATAAGGACGGTCACCCTACAATTTATCACCCGGCTCCGTCTCCGTGGGGTCTTCCGCTCAGATGTATGATTTCCAAAAATATCAAAAACCTTGTTTTTGCGGGACGCAATATCAGCGTGACCCATGCGGCGCTCAGCTCCTCAAGAGTTATGGCGACCTGCGCGATACTCGGTCAGGCGCTCGGCACCGCCGTGGCACAGGCGCTTGACGAGGATACCGACATACGAAATATCAACATCGCCGAACTTCAGGACACTCTGATGGCGGACGACTGCTATATTCCCGGAAAAACAAGAAAAATCTCGCCGCTTTCCGAAGCAGCCGAATGCAGCAGCGAGACAGTACGCAACGGAAAAGAACGCGGAGAGGAAAACTGCTGGACAGGAAAGTCGGGAGACTATATAGAATACCGGCTACCGGAAGAGACGGATATAAGCTGCGCCCGCATTATATTTGACAGTAACCTTAACCGCAAATATCACAATATGCCCTGCCGATATACAAAAGAACCCGAATACGAAAGATTTCCCTCTACCGTAATTTCGGATTTTGAGATCAAAGCGGAAGACTGCGACGGAAATATCCGTAAATTCACCCGTACCGCAAATCATCAGCGTCTCGTTTATGTTGAAATGAACTGCAAAGCAAAAATCGTCCGTCTTATCCCCAAAAAGACATGGGGTGCTGAAGAATACAGAATTTTTTCCTTTGAAATACTTTAGAATATAATAGAGCCCCTGTCTGACTGAAGGTCAGACAGGGGCTTCATCTGTAAAAACTCATCAGCTACGTTAATCCTGACGTAAAAATACTGCCTGCACACTATTCTTCCGGATAACAAAAAGACCTTTCCGAAAAAAACAGAAAGGTCTTTATGTCTCTCGTGTCCAAAAAAGAACTGAGCGAAAACCGAGGATTTTATTAAAAAACTAACATTTTATTTAATGCATAACAAAAGAAAATAATATAGCAAGAACTCCGGTTATATATTTTATGCTAACAGTTCTAAATTCAGAATACCCCTCTGAATATTTCCATTGCATATATTTGGTTATCTTCCGTCCAAACAACGAACCTATAAGAGAAACCAAAAGACATACAATGGGAAAAAGCACAAAAGAATCTAATGTGTTTATTATGCAGAACAATCTTATAACAACAATGATTAAGCAGAGCATTGAAAACCAACATTGCTTTATTAGATGCCAAATAAAGTATTTATTAAAAACATACTTTTCTTTATCACGATTAACAATCGGTTCATAGGTTATCGTGGCATAGCAAAAGGGGCATTCGTTATCCGCATCTACTATCATTTTACAATTGGGACATTTCTTCATATCATCACCGCCTTGGGTGTATTATAGCATAAAAGCGGTAAAGCCGCAATAATTATTCATTATTCATCATCGTAAGCGATTTCATTATTCAATATTCATTTGAAAATCCGTTCATTTATTTAATGAATAATGAATGATGAAAAATGAATAGTGAATAATACAAACGAAAATCCGCCCTCTTACGAGAACGGATTTTCGTTTGGAGCTGCTAACCGGAATTGAACCGGTGACCTCGTCCTTACCAAGGACGCGCTCTACCATCTGAGCCATAGCAGCATATTTAGGCGACTATAATATTATACGGCAGGCGGACATTAAAGTCAAGTATTTTTTATCTTATTTTGCTTTTTCTCTTTAAAAAATACCGGTACAATGATATAATAAATCAAAAGGAGTGTTTTTATGAGAAGAAAGGACCGTGAACGGGACAGGAATTTTGCACTTAATGTCATTGACAGATGCGATTACGGCGTTATTTCGCTTGTCACACCTGACGGGCGTCCTTACTGTGTTCCTCTGTCGGTGGTGAGAATTGAAAATGAGATCTATTTTCACACGGCAACCGAAGGCACAAAGCTCGACATACTGCGCGTGAACCCTTACGCCTCTCTCGCCTGTGTTACCGGAGTGCAGGTTATTCCGGGAAAATTCACAACGGCTTATGAGTCCGCCGTCGTAAGCGGTAATGTTACGGAGGTTACGGACGAAAAGCAGAAAATTGAGGCTTTAAGGGCCTTATGCCTTAAATTTACGCCCGATAATATGGACGATTTTGACAACGCCGTAAGCCGGAGCCTTGCCCGAACCGGAGTATGGAAAATGAAAATAGAAAGCATAACCGGAAAATGCAAGGAAAACAAAGCAAAAAATTAATTTGAGGTTTATCGACATACTGGGCTGCGGCGAGAATTGCCGCAGCTTTTGTTTTTATACACTGTTATTGCTATCTTTCCGCCTTTAGCCGTGCGAAAATTTTTGTATTTCTTGACTTCACCGCCGAAATAACTCTGCCCTCAAGCATTGTAAGAGCGGCGCTGTTCCATCTGACCGGCAGAAGCATGAGCTTCATATAGCCCGAATTCGGTTTTGCTGTCCTTACCGCCTCACGGGCGCGGTCGGATGATATCATTTTTCTGATTTCCACCCTTTTTTCCGCCGCTTTCAGCGTACAGTTCCTGTTTGTGACATTCTCTATGCAGCCTATCAGACGCTCAATGTATCTTCTCGCGAGAAATTCCCTTATTTCAGGCGAATCCGTATGCCAATAGTCATAAAGCTCAAGCAGCCAGCCATGCTCCTCCTCACGCTTTTCGTACATATCGGCACGGTATTTAGCCGTCTCGCTCTCGGCACGCTTGCGTATGAAATGATAGTATTTTCCGGAAGTGACGGAAACTTTCTCTATGTCCCGTACAACACTGAGGTTAAACGGGAAATCGTCCCAGAATGTCTCAGGGAAATACAGCCTGTTTTCGGTAATATAGCTTGATAAATACAGCTTGTTCCACGGCGTGTAAAGCAGGTTTTTATCAAACAGCCTGTGCGCGTTTTTCCTGAACTCGGTGCTGTTTTTATAAACCGCGTCAGAACAGGACTGCTCCTGAACATATTTTTCGGTATCATTATAATATGTGTCTATATAATAGCCCGCTACCGTAAGCTGCGCCCCGTCACGCTCGGCAAGATTATACATATCCTCAAGCATATCAGGCTCCGCCCAGTCGTCGGAATCAAGGAAATACATATATTTCCCTCTCGCCCTGTCAATCGCGGCATTGCGCGCGCTCGGCGCTCCGCCGTTTTCCTTATGAATTACGGTGATCCGGCTGTCCTTTTCGGCGTATCTGTCGCATATTTCGCCGCTCCTGTCAGGGGAACCGTCGTCCACGCAGAAAAACTCCCACTCCGTAAGCGTCTGCGCCTGCATGCTTTCTATCGCCCTGCCGACATAATCCTCAACGCCGTAAACCGGCATAATTATACTGATTTTGATTTCACTCATCACTTACTCCGAATTCGTTGTCCGCCAGCGCCAGCGCCGACGCTACGACCTTATCCATATCGTAATATTTGTATTCCGCCAGTCTGCCGCCGAAAAGCATATTTTCCTTTTTCGACGCGAGGCTCCTGTACTTTTCAAACAGACGGTTGTTTTTATCGTCGTTCACCGGATAATAAGGCTCCATGCCCTCCTCCCAGCTTACCGGATATTCCTTTGTTATAACCGTTTTCTCACTTTTCGCCGACTCAAAATGCTTATGCTCGATTATTCTTGTATAAGGTATTTCGCTTTCGGTATAATTTACGACCGCAACGCCTTGATAATTTTCACTGTCAAGCACTTCTGTCTCGAATTTAAGGCTCCTGTATTCAAGCTTGCCGAAGCAATAATCGAAAAGCGAGTCAATAGTGCCGGTATAAAGCGTCTTCTCCGCCATACCGCTTAATTTTTCCCTGTCGGCATTATAATCGGTATCAAGCATTATATCGCATCCCTCAAAAAGTCTGCTTATCATAACGTTGTACCCGCCAACCGGTATACCCTGATAACGGTCGTTGAAATAATTATTATCGTAAACGTATCTTACCGGAAGCCGCTTTATAATAAAGCTCGGAAGCTCTGTGCAGCTTCTGCCCCACTGCTTTTCGGTATATCCTTTTATCAGCTTTCTGTAAATATCTCCGCCCACAAGGCTTATAGCCTGTTCCTCAAGATTTGCCGGTTCGCCGGTTACCGCGGCGCGCTGCCTGTCAATTATTGCCTTAGCCTCCGCCGGAGTGCGGACACCCCACATTTTATTAAACGTATTCATATTAAAAGGCATATTGTATATCTCGCCCTTATAGCAGGCAAGAGGACAGTTGGTATATCTGTTAAACTCCGTGACATTGTTTACGAATTTCCATACCCTTGCGTCAGACGTGTGAAAAATATGGGGGCCGTACCTGTGGACGTTTATCCCCTCGATACTGTCGCAGTAAAGATTTCCGCCTAAATGTCCGCGCTTTTCGGCAACAAGGCATTTTTTTCCGCTTTTTACCGCCCGGTAAGCAAAAACAGCCGAGAAAAGTCCTCCGCCGACCAAAAGATAATCGTATTTTTTCATACACATCTCCGTTCCGCCGTCTGTGCAGGCAGTGTTATTCTTAATTCTCTGTCATTTTTTGTTTGAAACGGTAAGTTATTCATTTAATTATATCTTTACCGGACAGCCTTGTCAACCACGAGCCTGCCCGTCTCATTTCTATTCTGCTCATATTTTCACTTTAATGCCTGAAAAATAAAAAAATATTGAATTAAACGCCCGCAGGCTGTATAATAAGTATGCGGTATATCGATTTTTATATATCGATATACAAATATCGCATTTTACAGGTGCAGACAGGTATGTTAAAATATTAACAAATCAAAGTAAAGGAGGATTCTGATGCAGACACGGAATATTTCCAACGCCTGTCTGAACCGTCTGCCGGTATACCTGAGTTTTCTCAAAAACCTGCCGAAAGGCGAATATCCCTGCATATCGGCGACCTCTATCGCAAAGGCGCTCGATCTCGGTGAAGTTCAGGTTCGCAAGGATTTATCCGCGGCGTGCGGCTCGGGAAGACCTAAAACCGGTTATGATACCGATGTGCTTATAAGCTCCCTTGAAAGCTACCTCAAATACAACCGTAAGGATAAGGTTATAATTGTGGGCACCGGTAAGCTCGGCAAGGCACTGCTCGATTACGACGGCTTTGAAGCCGTGGGTTTAAACATTATAGCGGCGTTTGACAACGACCCCGCCGTGTACGGGCGTACCGAACACGGGATAGCTATAAAGCCTATAACGCAAATAAAGAGCTTCTGTGCCGAAAACGGTATCAAAATCGGAATAATAGCGGTTCCGGATATTTTCGCGCAGGAGGTCTGCGACCGTATGGTGGAAAGCGGAATTTCCGCTATTATGAATTTCGCTCCGGTTCATCTTCGCGCGGGCGACAATGTATGCATCAAAAACGAAAACATTGCGGCAAATCTCGCATTGATTTCAAAAAGCGTCAATTAAGTATTTTAACAAAGGAGAAAGAACGATGGAAAAGATTTATCCGGTAGTAGACAGCGTGGAAACCCTTGAAAAAACCATTGATAGGGTAAGAAACGCACAGAAAAAATTTGCCGAATACACACAGGAGCAGGTGGACACCATTTTCAAGGCTGCCGCATCTGCCGCAAACAAGGCCCGTATACCCCTCGCCAAAATGGCGGTTGAGGAAACCGGAATGGGTATTGTTGAGGATAAGGTTATTAAAAACCACTATGCTTCCGAATATATTTACAACGCTTACAAAAACACCAAGACCTGCGGTGTTATAGAAGAAGATAAGGAATTCGGCATAAAGAAGATTGCCGAGCCTATAGGCGTTATCGCGGCGGTTATTCCTACCACCAATCCTACATCTACCGCTATCTTCAAGACCCTTATTTCACTTAAAACCAGAAACGGTATTATAATAAGCCCTCACCCGAGAGCCAAAAAATCCACCATTGAAGCAGCTAAAATCGTACTTGAAGCCGCTGTAAAAGCCGGTGCTCCGGAAGATATAATTGCTTGGATAGATATTCCGTCTCTTGAAATGACCACACTTCTTATGAAGGAAGCCGACATTATACTCGCGACAGGCGGCCCCGGAATGGTTCACTCAGCGTATTCAAGCGGAAAGCCGGCTTTAGGCGTCGGTGCGGGCAACACACCTGCCATTATAGACGATACCGCCGATATACTCCTTGCCGTAAACTCCATAATTCATTCAAAAACCTTTGACAACGGTATGATATGCGCTTCAGAGCAGTCGGTCATAGTTCTTGACAAGGTTTACAAGAAAGTTAAGAAAGAGTTTGCCGACAGAGGCTGCTACTTCCTTAACCCCGAGGAGACCGAAAAGGTAAGAAAGACCATAATCATAAACGGTGCGCTCAACGCCAAAATAGTCGGTCAGAAGCCGGTTACCATCGCCGCTCTTGCCGGTGTTGAGGTTCCCGAGAAGACCAAGATACTCATCGGTGAGGTTGAGAGCGTAGATATTTCAGAGGAGTTCGCTCACGAGAAGCTCTCCCCCGTACTCGCAATGTATAAGGCGAAAGACATTGACGACGCTTTTGACAAGGCTGAGCATCTTATAGCCGACGGCGGCTACGGTCACACCTCCTCAATTTATCTTAATGCCGTGACCGAAAAGGAAAAGATAGCCAAATTCAGCGCGAGAATGAAGACCTGCCGTATCCTCATAAACACTCCCTCTTCACAGGGCGGTATCGGCGACCTGTACAACTTCAAGCTGGCTCCCTCGCTCACTCTGGGCTGCGGCTCATGGGGCGGCAACTCGGTTTCCGAGAATGTAGGAGTAAAGCATCTTATAAATATCAAGACAGTTGCCGAGAGGAGAGAAAATATGCTTTGGTTCAGAGCGCCTGAAAAGGTTTATATAAAGAAGGGCTGCCTGCCTGTAGCTCTTGATGAGCTTAAAAATGTTATGAACAAGAAGAAGGCTTTCATCGTAACAGACAGCTTCCTCTTCAACAACGGTTACACAAAGCCTGTTACAAAAAAGCTTGATGAAATGGGTATTGAGCATGCCACCTTCGCCGATGTTGCTCCTGACCCGACGCTTCAGTGCGCTATGAAGGGTACAGAACAGTTAAGAGCCTTCGCTCCTGATGTTATAATCGCCATCGGCGGCGGTTCCGCTATGGACGCCGCGAAAATAATGTGGGTTCTCTATGAGCATCCCGAGGCTGACTTTATGGATATGGCTATGCGTTTCAGCGACATCAGAAAGAGAATATACACATTCCCGAAGATGGGCGAAAAGGCATACTTTATTGCCATTCCGACCTCTGCCGGTACAGGTTCCGAGGCTACCCCGTTCGCGGTTATCACTGATGCCGACACCGGCATAAAATATCCGCTTGCCGATTACGAGCTTATGCCGAATATGGCTATTGTTGACGCTGATCTGCATATGTCAGCTCCTAAGGGTCTTACCGCGGCTTCCGGTATAGACGCCGTAACACACGACCTTGAGGCTTATGCTTCGATGATGGCTACCGATTATACCGACGGTCTGGCTCTCCGCAGCCTCCAGATGATATTCAAATATCTGCCTGCCGCCTATGACAACGGTCAGAATGACCCTGTTGCCCGTGAAAAGATGGCAAATGCCGCCACAATGGCAGGTATGGCTTTTGCCAACGCTTTCCTCGGAGTATGCCATTCAATGGCTCACAAGCTCGGTGCTTTCCACCACATTCCGCACGGTGTCGCCAACGCTCTTATGATAGACGAAGTAATACGTTTCAACTCTGCCGAGGTTCCGGTAAAGATGGGTACATTCCCGCAGTATGACCATCCGCACACAATGGCACGCTACGCCGAAGTTGCCGACTTCTTAGGTCTCAAGGGCAAGAATGATGAGGAAAAGGTTGAAAGCCTTATCGCCGCTATCGACGAGCTTAAAGACAGAGTCGGCATAAAGAAGACCATAAGGGACTATGTTCCGGACGAGGCAGATTTCCTTGCGCGTCTTGACGAAATGACCGAGCAGGCGTTCGACGACCAGTGCACAGGAGCCAACCCGCGCTATCCGCTGATGAGCGAAATCAAGCAGATGTATCTCAACGCTTACTACGGCACACATGAAACCGTCTGATATTAAAAGAGCTTTTGGAGGTAAATAAAATGAAACTTGATAAAATCATCGCAGTCAGAACCGGCAAGACAATATACAAGGACGAGGACAAGGCAGTTAAAGTCTTCGACAGCGACTATTCAAAGGCTGATATTTTGAATGAGGCTCTCAATCAGGCGCGTATAGAAGAGACCGGTCTTAATATCCCGAAAATTCTCGGTGTAACAACGGAAAACGGCAAGTGGGCAATAGTCAGCGAATATATCAAGGGAAAAACCATGGCGCAGCTCATGGAGGAAAACCCCGATAAATTCGATGAGTACCTCGAGCAGTTTGTTGATATTCAGATGAGTATTCACGAGAAAAAAGCTCCTCTGCTTACAAAGCTCAAGGATAAAATGAACCGTAAGATAAGCCAAGCTGACATTGACGCTACCACACGCTATGAGCTTCACACCCGTCTTGAAGGTATGCCCAAGCACAACAAGGTATGCCACGGCGACTTCAACCCCTCAAACATTATTATAACCGACGACGGCGTACCCTACATTCTCGACTGGTCTCATGCCACTCAGGGTAACGCCTCGGCGGATGTTGCGAGAACCTATCTGCTCTTCTGGCTTGACGGCAACATTGAAGGAGCCAAGAAATATATGGATCTCTTCTGCAAAAAGAGCGACACCGCGAGACAGTACATCGAGAAGTGGCTGCCTATCGTAGCCGCATCTCAGTCGGTCAAGGGCAACGCGAAGGAGAGAGAATTCCTGCTTTCATGGGTTGACGTTGTAGATTACGAATAATTTTCCGGAGGTAAGAAAATGAAGGTTACAGTTTGCATAGGCAGCTCCTGCCACTTAAAGGGTTCAAGACAGGTAGTTGAAGAATTCCAGTATCTTATTGCCGAAAACGGTCTTAAAGACACCGTGGAACTCGGCGGCACTTTCTGCATGGGCAACTGTCAGAAAGGCGTCTGCGTCACTGTTGACGATGAGCTTTATTCCGTATCCCCCGAAACCGCAAAATCTTTCTTTGAAGAACACATACTCGCCAAGGCAAAATAATCTTTTATTCGTTTCAACCCCGCCGGTTTCATGCCGGCGGGGATACTGTCCGTAAATACCGTAAATTTATTCGATAAAGGATGGAACGAAAATGGCTGAGTTTTTAAAGCTGAAAAAATCCAACTGCAAAAACTGCTACAAATGCATAAGGCACTGTCCTGTAAAATCTATAAAATTTTCGGGAAATCAGGCGCACATTGTCGGCAATGAGTGTATTCTCTGCGGTCAGTGCTTTGTTGTATGCCCGCAGAATGCCAAGGAAATAGCCGACGAGACCGAGCGCGCCAAGGTTCTTATAAATTCCGGCGCTCCGGTCATAGCAAGCATTGCCCCCTCTTTTATAGCCAATTATGACGGAGTCGGCTTTGAAGAGCTTAAATCCGCGCTTAAAAAGCTGGGCTTTGCCGACGCGGAGGAAACCGCTGTCGGAGCAACAATAGTAAAACGCGAATACGAGCGGCTGCTTGAGGACGAACACCGTGATATACTTATATCCTCATGCTGCCATTCGGTAAATCTTCTCATTCAGAAATACTATCCGATGTGTCTTCCCTATCTCGCGGATGTTTTATCCCCTATGCAGGCTCACTGCGAGGATATAAAGCGCCGCATACCCGAAGCCAAGACGGTTTTTATAGGTCCATGTGTCGCCAAAAAGGACGAAGCTGACCACTACGCCGGAATTACAGACGCGGTGCTGACCTTCGAGGAGCTTACCAACTGGTTTGCGGAAGCGGGAGTCACCTTAGAGCACAAATTAGACAAAAACGACCGAAGTCTCGCACGCTTCTTCCCCACCACGGGAGGAATACTCAAAACAATGCAGGCTAATATGCGGCCTGACTATACCTATCTCGCGATAGACGGCGTGGAAAACTGCAAGGCGGCGCTTCACGACATCGCGGAAGGCAAAATACATAACTGCTTTATAGAGATGTCCGCCTGCGCGGGCAGCTGTATAGGCGGTCCGGTTATGGAAAAATACCACCGTATGCCCGTAAGGGATTATATGGCGGTATCAGACTATGCCGGCAAAGAGGATTTTGACGTAGCGCAGCCGGATTTTATTACACTGCGCAAGAATATGGAATACATAGAGCGCAAAGCGCCTCAGCCCTCTGAAAAAGAGATAAGCGACGCTCTTAAAAAAATGGGCAAATTAAAGCCGGAAGACGAGCTCAACTGCGGCTCCTGCGGCTACAATACCTGCCGAGAAAAGGCGATTGCCATAATTGAGGGCAAGGCGGAGGTTTCGATGTGTCTGCCCTTCCTTAAGGAGCGCGCTGAAAACTTCTCTGACAATATCATCAACAACACTCCGAACGGCATCGTTGTACTCAATGAAGATTATGAGGTACAGCAGATAAACCGTGCGGCGCTTAAGCTGATGAACATACCGAGGGCGTCTGACGTTATGGGTGAGCCTATAATACGCATACTCGACCCCAAGCCGTTTATGGACGTACAGCGCACCGGACGCTCGCTTCGCGACAGCAAGGTATATCTTGCCGAATACGATAAATATGTAGAACAGACGATTGTATTTGACAAGGAATACAAAGCGCTTATCTGCATAATGCGCGACGTAACCGAGGAAGAGGAGCAGAAGCAAAAGAAAGAGGATTTAAGCCGTCAGACGGTGGAGACCGCCGACAGGGTGGTCGACAAGCAGATGCGCATAGTACAGGAGATAGCGTCACTGCTCGGTGAAACCGCTGCAGAGACAAAGATCGCTCTTACAAAGCTCAAGGAGTCGATGACAGATGAATAATCTTTGCGCCGATATAGGCTACCGCAGCATTTTTCACGAGGGTGAGGAGCTTTGCGGCGACCATGTTGATGTCATAGAGCAGGAGGACGGCTCGACAGTCGTTGTTCTCGCTGACGGACTCGGAAGCGGCGTAAAGGCAAGTATTCTCTCAACCCTGACCTCCAAAATAATTTCCACAATGATAGCGGCAGGGCTGTCACTTGAGGACTGTGTGCACACTATAGCCGAGACACTGCCGGTATGCTCGGTAAGAAAGGTTGCCTATTCCACCTTTACCATAATACGTATAGTGAACAGCAACGAAGCCGAGCTTATACAGTACGATAACCCGACAGTTATACTCCTTCGCGACGGAGAGGAATACGACTACCCGAAAACAGAGGTAACTATTGAGGGTAAAAAGATATTCCAGTCGAGAATACGTCTTAAAGAGGACGATGTTTTCATTCTTATGAGCGATGGCTGTCCTCATGCCGGAATAGGCACAGAATACAATTTCGGCTGGGAACGCAGCGACATAGTAGAGTTTATGAAGACATTTTACTCGGTAGGCTACACCGCCAAAACGCTCTCGACGATACTCATTGACGAATGTAACCGTCTTTACGGCGGAAAGCCGGGAGATGACGCCACCGCCTGTGTAATACGCATAAGAAAGCGGGAGCCTATGAATCTGCTTTTCGGTCCTCCGTCAAACAGAGACGACTGCAACAAAATGATGTCGCTTTTCTTTTCAAAGGAGGGAAAACACATCATATGCGGAGGTACCACCTCCACAATAGCAGCCCAGTACCTCGGAAAGCCGCTTAAGCCTAAGCTGGAATTTATAGACAAAGACGTTCCGCCGATAGCCGAACTTGAGGGTGTTGACCTTGTGACCGAAGGCGTCATAACCATAAACAAGGTGCTTTCATATGCGAAGGATTACCTTAAAGAAAACGAATCCTATTCACAATGGGGCGTAAAAAGAGACGGCGCCTCGCTTATATGCCGTATGCTCTTTGAGGAAGCGACAGATATAAATTTCTTTGTCGGAAGAGCGGTCAATCCCGCACACCAGAACCCTGACCTTCCGATAAATTTCAATATCAAAATGCAGCTGGTAACAGAGCTGTCTGAATGCCTTAAAAAAATGGGCAAGCGCATAAAAGTAAGTTATTTTTAAAATGACCGCCGCGGGGGTTTAAAGCGGCAGACAAGGAGAAAAACTTTGAGAAAATTTGATACAAAAGTTCAGCATCTTAAATACAAGGTACTGCGCGAGGTTGCGCGTGAGGCGTGGAAAGGAACGCTTATGCAGAATATGCTTGACATTCCTAAAGCCATAGTTCCCGGCACCGAGCCTACAATGCGCTGCTGTGTTTACAAAGAGCGCGCTATTTTAGGAGAGCGCGTAAAAATTGCTATGGGCGGCGATAAAAGCAATCCTAATGTAATTGAGGTAATAGAAATAGCCTGCGACGAATGTCCTATGGGCGGTTATAATGTCACAGAGGCATGCCGCGGCTGTCTGGCACATCGCTGCGAAGATGTTTGCCGTAAAGGAGCCATAACATTTGATCATCATCAAAAAGCGCACATTGACAAAACAAAGTGCGTCGAATGCGGTCAGTGCGCTACGGTATGTCCTTACAGCGCAATTATGAATTTCAAGCGTCCATGCATAAGCGCCTGCAAAGTCAAAGCTATCTCTATGACAGATGATACAAAGGCAGCCTGCATAGACAACGATAAATGTATTTCCTGCGGTGCCTGCGTATATCAATGTCCTTTCGGCGCGATTACAGATAAATCCTTTATACTTGATGCCATTGAAATGCTCAAAAACAAGGATAACAAGGTATTTGCCGTTGTGGCGCCGTCAATTTCAAGTCAGTTTACCTACGCAAAGCTCGGTCAGGTAATTGCCGGAATAAAAGCGCTCGGTTTTCATACGGTAGTTGAGGCGGCTCTCGGCGCGGATATGGTAGCATACGCTGAATCGGGAGAACTTGCCGAAAAAGGATTTCTTACAAGCTCCTGCTGTCCCGCATTTGTAAGCTACATTCAAAAGCAATTTCCTCAGCTTGCGGACAATATATCACACAATCTCTCCCCCGCTGCCACAATTTCAAAGTACATAAAAGAGCACGAGCCGGATGCAAAAGTTATATTCATAGGACCCTGCACCGCGAAGAAAATGGAGTTCCAGAAGGAAGAGGTGCGCCCGTACATCGACTGCGTGCTCACCTTTGAGGAGCTTCAGGCGCTGTTTGACAGCCGTGACCTTGAAATTATGGATATGCACGAGGACATACTTGACAATGCCTCTTACTTTGGCAGAATTTTTGCGCGCTGCGGCGGTCTTGCTGACGCTGTGGCGGAAGGTCTCAAGGAACGCGGCATAACTGACTTTGAGCTTAAAGCCTGTTCCTGCGACGGTATAGAGGAATGCCGCATTGCTTTGCTTAAAAAGAGTAAAAACGCGCTTGATGCCAACTTTATTGAAGGTATGGCATGTGTAGGAGGCTGCATAGGCGGCGCCGGCTGTCTTACGCACGGCGCGAAAAACAAATCAGAGGTAGACAAGTACGGAAAAGAAGCATTTGAAAAAACCATTACTGACGCTATAAGCCAGCTCGGAAAAGTAAAATAAGCGTTAAAAACCGGACCTGATTATTCAAGTCCGGTTTGTTTTTATTCTTACTTCATTTAAAAGCGTAAAACCGAGAATCATCAACCCGCCTACCGTCTGAAGCGGTGTTATGCTTTCCCCGAGCACGGTGACAGACATTACAACGGCGACAAGAGGGTCAATATAGCTGAGTACCGCGGCCTGCTGACCGGTTATTCCTGTAATGGAAGAAAAATAAAGACAGTAAGTGATACCGGTATGGAACAATCCGACCGTAAGTAAGTTCATTGTTCCTGATATATCAAGCGACAGCAAATTAAAACCGCCCGTAACTGCCGTGTAAGGCAAAAGCACAGCCGCAGCCGCGACAAACTGTATAAATGTGCGGTTTATACCGTCAACCGTTTTAATACGCTTATTGAGAAGTATTACAGCTGCGTAAAACACCGCAGCCGAAAGTCCTAATGCTATTCCTTTTAAGTCACCGTCACCACTTATACCTCCTACACCGGTAATCATTATAACTCCCGTCGTTGACATGGCAAAACAGATTATCTGCTTCGCGGTAAGTCTTTCATGAAAAAGAAAAGGAGATACTGCTGTTACTATTACCGGCGCAAAATAATAGCTGAGAGTCGCGATTGAGACCGAAGTAAATCTATATGACTCAAACAACAGTATCCAGTTGATTCCCATAGCGGCGCCCGAAACAAGTATAATCGGCAGTTCTGACCGTATGTTTTTAAAAACAATACGTTTTTTTGTAACTGCAAGATATGCGCCTGTAAGCATTGCAGCAAGAACGGCGCGGTAAAGCGCGATTTCAGCCGAAGAAAGCGGAATGTTTCTTACAAATACCGGCAATGTGCCGAATATCGTCATTGATATAGCCATCAGAATTTTCGGGTGGCTGTGCCGCATTATTTATTCCTCCATAAAGCAAACATCTTAAAACCCGCCTTGAAGGCGGGTTTCAGTATGTCGATAAACCTCAAATTTTAATTTTCCGCGGCAAAGAACCGCATTTTGTTTTTCATCTGTCTGACATTTTAATATAATCACGCTGAGGACTTACACTCATATAAGCAGGTCTTATTATCTTACCGGCGTTTATAAGCTCCTCTATGCGGTGAGCGCTCCAGCCCGCGATACGCGCTATGGCAAAAAGCGGGGTGAAAAGCTCGTGCGGAAGCCCCAGCATATCGTAAACAAATCCGCTGTAAAAGTCAACATTTATGCTGACTCCCTTATACATCTTTCGCTCTTTCGCGATTATCTGCGGAGCCAGATTTTCAACCAGACTGTAAAGCCTGTACTCCCTGTCAAGTCCTTTTTCATCTGAGAGGCTCTTGACAAAGCTCTTGAATATCAGGGCGCGGGGGTCAGATACCGAATAGACCGCATGACCGATACCGTAAATAAGTCCCGCCTTATCAAAGGTTTCCTTATGAAGTATCTTTTTAATATAATCGGCTACCTCTTCCTCATCGTCCCAGTCTTTAACATTTGCCTTTATATCGTTGAACATAGCGCAAACCTTGATATTAGCGCCGCCGTGCTTCGGTCCTTTGAGCGAACCGAGCGCCGCAGCGACAGCCGAATAGGTATCCGTTCCGGATGATGAGACAACATGGGTGGTGAATGTAGAGTTATTTCCTCCCCCGTGTTCGGCGTGAAGCACAAGCGCCATATCAAGCACCTTTGCCTCAAGGGGAGTGTACTTGCCGTCAAGCCTCAGCATATAGAGTATATTTTCCGCCGTGGAAAGCTCCGGACGCGGCTCGTGTATAAAGAAACTGTTGCTTCCCTTTATGTAATAATCATAAGAATGATAGCCGTATACAGAAAGCTGCGGAAATCTTGCTATAAGCTGAAGGCACTGGCGCAGTACGTTGGATATATCCGTATTGTCCGGATCACTGTCATATGAATAAAGGGTAAGAACACTTCTTGCGAGAGAGTTCATCATATCAGTAGAGGGTGCTTTCATTATTATATCACGCACAAAAGTACCCGGGAGCGCACGGTAGGAAGTAAGCACACCGTTAAACTCTTTAAGCTGTTCCTCGGTAGGCAGCTCACCAAAAAGCAGAAGATACACTATCTCCTCAAATCCGAAACGCTTGTCATTTATAAAACCTTTTACAAGGTCTTCAACGTCATAGCCCCTGTAATAAAGATGTCCCGGACAAGGTACCTCCTCGCCGTCCACAACCTTTTTGGAAACTATCTCCGAAATTTCGGTAAGACCGGTAAGGACACCCTTTCCATTAAGATCGCGAAGGCCGCGGTTGACTTTGTGTTCTATATAAAGCTGCGGTTCTATACGGCAATTTGTGGTGCAGTATTCGGTATATTTGAGTATTTCCGAAGTAATCGCATTATACTCATTGTTCATTCTCCCGCTCATTTTATCACTCTTTTCATTTTTTATTAATATTATTTTACCAAAAAAAGCATATGATTTTTTTAACTGTATGTTAATTTTACTTATTATAAAAATGTTAATCCGTACAGGACAGGTGTTTTGAACGGTCCTGTACGGATCTATTTATTCCTTTATCTCTGCTATCGTAACACCGGTTTCACCCTCGCCGAAGGTGCCTGTACGGTACGAATTGATATTTTTATGACCGCGCAGGTGCGCCTGAACTGCTTTTCTGAGTACTCCGGTACCTTTTCCGTGTATTATCGTGATAGTATTTATACCGGAAAGCACCGCGTTATCGATGTACTTGTCAAGCTCCATTATCGCCTCGTCCGATGCCATTCCCCGCAGGTCAACCTCGCCTGATACAGAGCGCTGTCCCCTTGAGACAAGCCCAGATACCTTTCTGGTTTTCTTGAACTCGGTAGTCTGGCTGTTTTTCGATTTAAGCCTTAAATTTTCAAAATCAGTCCACATCTTTATCGAACCAGCCATAACATAAGCGCGCTTTTCGGCAGGCTTTACGTCTATTACCGTAGCGTCTCGGTTTATATCGGCAACAAGAACTATATCTCCCTTGTTCACAGCTGTCACCGCTGTGCCCGAAGCCGTGCGCTTCATAACCGGGTCAGCGCTTTTTTCAAGCTCATCAAGTGTCTTTTTGTAATCGGTTCTCGCCTTTTCCGCCAGCTTTGCGGCGTTTTCGGCGTTGAGCTGCTTTTTCATTTCCTCAAGCTCGTTTAAAAGCTGTGAAGACTTATATCTTGCGTTCTCAATAATCCGGTCGGCGTTTTCGCGGGTCTTTTCCATCAGCTTCTGCTGCTTTATGTCAAACTCGTGCTCACGCTGCTCGGCCTTTCTTTTCGCCTCGTCAAGCCTGTGCCGCAGCTCCTGCGCCTTGGCGTGCTCCTCCTCGGCAAGTTTCCTCGCTTTTTCAAGCGACTCAACCACCCGCTCAAACCGCATATCGTTATCCGAAACCTGTTCTTTCGCGTTTTCGATGATACTTTCATCAAGTCCCAGCCGCTTCGATATGGCAAAGGCATTTGAGCGCCCCGGCATACCTATAATCAGCCTGTATGTCGGTTTAAGAGTAGCAACGTCAAACTCGCAGCAGGCGTTTTCTACCCTGTCGTTATCAATAGCATATGATTTTAGCTCGGCGTAATGTGTAGTCGCTACCGTTTTCGCACCATATGCCGCGAGCCTTATAAGTATCGCCTTTGCCAGCGCCGCGCCCTCTATCGGGTCGGTACCGGCGCACAGCTCATCAAACAGCACAAGAGAATCATCATCCGCCTGCTCGGTTATGAAAATTATATTGACCATATGAGACGAAAACGTGGATAGTGACTGTTCGATACTCTGCTCATCGCCTATGTCGGCAAAAATTTTTCCGTAAACGGCTATTTTGCTGCCGTCGTCCGCCGGAATCATAAGTCCGCACATAGTCATCAGCGTAAGCAGACCGACCGTTTTAAGCGTAACGGTTTTACCGCCGGTATTCGGTCCTGTAATAATCAGCGTGTCATATTCCTTTCCGAGCTCAACCGTGACAGGCACAACACTTTTATAGTTTATAAGCGGGTGACGGGCACGCTTTAAAAACGTATGTCCGTCTTTATTTATTTCGGGCATACTCGCTTTCATCTTATACGCGAGCTTCGCTTTCGCGAAAACAAGGTCAAGCTCGCAAAGCGCCTGATATGAATAAATGATACTGTCCGCAAAGCTGCCGGCCTCGGCTGAAAGTTCGGCTAAAATACGCTCTATTTCCTCCGCCTCGCGAAGTCTCAATACCCTTATCTCGTTGTTGGTCTCCACTACGGTCATAGGCTCTATAAAAACTGTGGAGCCTGTAGCCGAAGTATCGTGCACTATACCGCTTATCTGTCCCTTATGCTCTGCTTTGAGCGGTACGACAAATCTTCCGTCTCGCTGGGTAATAATCGCTTCCTGCAAATATTTCGCACTCGGTCCTCTTACTATCCTCTCAAGACTTTCACGGATTTTGGCGGATTTTGCGGAAATTTTACGCCTTATATCGTAAAGCGCCGGAGAAGCGTTGTCATTAAGCTCCTCCTCTGACTTTATGGCAAAAGTGATTTTTTCTTCTAAATATTTGTTCGGTACAAGCGCACCGAACAGCTCCTCAAGCGAGGTTTTCTGAACGCCCGAACAGTTTTCCCGCCAGCCTTTAACCGAACGTATAACCCTCAGCGTCTCGGCGATATCAAGCAGCTCCGGAATGGAAAGCACCGCCGAAGCCTCCGCCCTGCGGAGCGATGACGAGACATTGCATGCCGCTCCGAATGACGGCGCTGAATACCTTGCCATGAACATATACGCGTCGCCCGTGTTGGCAAGCAGTTTCTTTACCTCGTCAATACGGGTTTCAGGCAGAGTTCCCCGCGCGGCTTCCGCCGTATCCGCAAGAGAAGCCTCGCCGGCTAACATTTCAAGTATTTTATCAAGCTCGAGGGTTTTCAAATATCTTCCGATATTATAATCCATTTTTTACTCCTTAATGCTGTTGTAAAACTCAAGTGTGGCAAACCTGTGCTCGGTCTGGTGAGTTATATATTCGCCCGTAATATCAGAAAGCCGTCTCGCGCTGTCATCCGGCACTGTAAAAGCATACAGCTTTGAAAACTCAGAATAGATAATATGCCGCATAGCCGTAAGGACAGTTCTGTCCACCGCGGCGGTTTTCCGACCTGCGGGCAGGCAATTCCCGCAGAAAAGAGTCCCCTCCGCTATATCAAAATACATTATACCGTCCTCAAATTTTCCGCAGCCAGAGCATGCTATAAGGTCAGGCATAAATCCGGCGACCGACGCTGCGCGCAGCTCGGTTATTGCTTTAATAAGCGGCGGAAAACGCTTTTCCTTTGTGAGAAAATGCAGGGAATTGAGTATAAGGCGAAGAAATTCACCGTCCGCCACACCCGAAGACACAAGCACGCTGCTTAACTCACAGAAATACTGCGCAAGAGCCAGCACGGCGATATCGCTTCCCGCTCCGAAAAAAATCCTTATCGGGGATGCTTCCCTAACCCTGTAAGCGTCCTGCTTTTTAACAAGCGTAAAGCTCGAATATGTAAGCAGCGATGTAGCCGCTCCTTTTTTCGATTTTATGGATTTAGCGCCCGGCGCAAAGGCACGGATTATCCCGTAATCACGCGTAAAGAGAGTAACCAGACGGTCACTCTCTCCCACGTTCATTTCCTTTATTACCAAAGCCTCTGTTGTAAAGCGCGTCTCTGTTTCCTTCACTTATTTCGTGCTCCTTGCGCGAATTGACAAAAGACAGATAGTCGTTGACACTTCCGCTTTTTATAAATTTTTCCCACGTTTTTTCAATTTCCATTTCTTTTACCGCCTGTCATAAAAGATAACATTAAAAGTGTTTGCCCGCAGGCTTCTTTTATGATAGGAAATAAAAGTAAAGTAAATTTTATAAATTTTTCAGTCGAGCCCGAAGGTATGGATAAGCCCCTGACGGTTGCGCCAGTCTTCCTTCACCTTTACCCAAAGCTTGACCGAGGCTCTGATGCCGAAAAAGTCCTCAATATCGCGCCTTGCCAGCGTCCCTACCTTTTTGAGCATACTGCCGCCCTTGCCGATGATAATGCCCTTATGCGACTCCTTTTCGCATATTATTGTGGCTTCTACCTCAATTATCGGTTCACCCTCGGCGGTATCCCGCTCAATGAATTTCTCAAGGTCAACCGCTATTCCGTGCGGTACCTCCTTGTCAAGCAGGCGTAGCAGCTTTTCCCTTATCATCTCTGCTACCATTACCTTTTCGGGCTGGTCGGTCACCTCGCCGTCAGGGAAAAAATGCGGCGACGGCTTTGAAAATTTATTAAGCTCGTCCGGCAGAATATCCGTACCGTCGCCTGTTTTGGCGGAAAGCGGCACCACCGCCGAAAAATCAAACTCTCTTGTATAAAGAGTTATAAGACTCAAAAGCTTTTCCTTTTTATCAAGCAGATCAATCTTATTTATAACAAGCACTGCCGGAAGCTTCCTGCGCTTCAGCTCCTTTATAAGCTCCGCTTCAGCCGGCGGAAGCCCGTTTTCAATGCTGAACTTCGGCGCAGCCTCGACGACAAGCACGGCGGCGTCAACATCTGACATACCGTCCCCCACGGCTTTGTTCATGCTCTTATCAAGCATATTGCGGGGCTTGTGAAAGCCGGGAGTGTCTATAAATACAAGCTGATCCCCGCCCCTTGTGTATACTCCCATTATCCTTGTGCGGGTGGTCTGCGGTTTATCCGAAACAATAGCCACCTTCTGCCCTAAAATACGGTTCATAAGAGATGATTTGCCGACATTCGGACGCCCTATTATAGTTACAAACGCTGTTCTCTGCTCCATCTGAATTTCCTTTGAAAAATTATGTATTACAATTTATTTATCGCAAGACCCAGCGCGTCGAGCACCTGCTCTTCCTTTTCGCGCATAATGGTCTTCTCAAGTCCGCCCTTTTCGTGGTCGTAGCCGAGCAGGTGAAGCATTGAGTGTACCGTTAAAAACGCTACCTCGCGCTCAATTCCGTGACCGTACATATCCGCCTGTGCGAGCGCGTGCTCAACCGACACGACTATATCTCCCAGCATTTTCGCTCCGGTCTCCGGATTCGTGTCATACTGACCGTTCTCGCCGAGCGGGAACGACAGCACGTCTGTCGACGCGTCGATATTACGGAACTGCCTGTTCATTTCCCTTATCATACTGTCGTTCACAAGCGTCACATTTACCTCCGCCGAGTCCTCAAAGCCCTCGAGCTTCAGCGTGGCAATGCAGGCTTTCCTTATAAGAAGCCTTGTTCCTGTGGGCAGCTTGATTTTTTTCTGTTCGTCTTTGATATTAACCTTTACGCTCATTTTTTTCAGCACTTCTTTCATAAGCTTTTATAATTTCCTGTACAAGTCTGTGACGGACAACGTCACGCCCCGTAAGGTAATGAATAGCAATTCCTTCAATGTTTTTTAATATTCTTACCGCATCCTTAAGTCCGGATTTTTTGCCGTCCGGCAAATCTATCTGGGTAACGTCTCCGGTAACCACTGCCTTTGAATTGAAGCCGAGCCTTGTCAGAAACATTTTCATCTGCTCCGGCGTGGTGTTCTGCGCTTCGTCAAGTATGATAAAGCTGTCGTCCAGGGTTCTGCCACGCATATAGGCAAGCGGCGCCACCTCAATATCTCCACGCTCTTGACATTTCTGGAAATTTTCCGCTCCCATCATATCAAACAGCGCGTCATACAGCGGCCTTAAATACGGGTCTACCTTCTGCTGCAGGTCACCCGGAAGAAACCCGAGCTTTTCCCCCGCTTCAACCGCCGGACGGGTAAGGATTATGCGATTTACCTCCTTTGCCCTGAAAGCGCTTACCGCCGAGGCTACTGCAAGATAAGTCTTTCCGGTTCCGGCAGGACCCACTCCTATTGTAATGGTGTTTTTCTTTATCGCCTCAACATACTGTCTTTGACCTATTGTTTTGGGCTTTACCGGCTTCCCCTTTGAGGTTATACAGACGCAGTCCGCATCGGTAAGGGCAGCTATATTGCCGTCCTCCCCGTCTTCCACGAGGGCAGCCACATAATTTATGCTCTGCTCGGTTATCTGCTCGCCCTTGTTTATCATGACAAGCAGACCCTCTACCGTCCTCGCGGCGTGCATTACATCGGTAACATCTCCGGTTATCTTTATCTGGCTGCCGTGCGAGGTTATAACCACTCTGTACTTTTTCTCTATCCTTTTTATATTCTCATCGAAATTACCGAACAGATTTACAATTTGTTCTATACGCTCAATGTCAACCGTCTGTTCAAACAATCCCTTTACTCCTTAAGACTTAAAATACTTGAATTTTTGGCTTTTCTTATATATTATACCACATTTTTTCTCAATTTCCAGCATTAAATAACAGAATTTCCTGCGCGGCTATGTTCAACTCCGCCGAAACAAGCGCTTTAAGGCAAATACCGCCGTTTATTTCGTCATATTCACGGTTTTTGACCTCAAAATCGCTTAAATTTTCTACCTCCGCCGCCTTATTCAAAAGCGTTTCAAGCTGATTTTTAAGCTCATTTTCCGTGAATTTTACCGTTTTTTTTCCGGTTTTCTCAAAGTATCCGGTATAAAGCCTTAAAGGCAGCTTCTGACCGTAAAACTCCGCCTGCTTCACCTTTAAACTGCTTTCATATGTATAGCTTTCCTTTCCGAGAAAAAGCGGAATTTCTATACCGAAAACCGAAAGCACGCTTTTTTTATTTGTCTTTCCGGTGCCTACCGTTATTTCCTGTTCATAATAAGCCTCAACCGTTATCTCTTTTTCTATGCGAGCCGTAATGCTTCCGGAAGAATGCACGAACCTTGTGGAATTTTCTCTTTCTATCGCTCCGGAGACAAGCAGATCTCCCTTTCCCACCGTATCGCCTACTTTTACCATACAGTTCCCCGAAGTTATATCGATTTTTGTGATTACCCCGTCATGTGATGCCTTCAGGTTTGTGGGTACGCTGTTATCCTCCGCTTTCTGTATTGCCTCTGTAACATCAACGGTAAGACGGCAGCCCTCTATATTAAACGATGCCCACGCAAGCGAATCAAGCTCTAAAAGCAGCTTCTGCTTGGCGTTCTGGGGGTCTATGCTGCTTTTCGGCGTGCCCTCGTGTATCCCCATTTCCGCACAGGCTTCTATGATTTCGTATTCCGGTACATTGCTGTTGCCGTTTACCTCCACAGTCCATATGAAATGCGACATAATTTCAAGAAAGCAGAAAAAAACAATCGCTCCGACAGGTATCCCCCATCTTTTTTTATAGCGCGCAGCAACAAAAGGAAATCCGTATTTATTCAGAATATGTATTCTTATACCGCTCTTCTTAAGTACCGCCGGCAAACATCTGAAATCTCTTACGGTCATTTTCGCGCGTAGTTTTTTATCACGCCGCTTTACATTCCAAAGCGTTATTCCGTTTTTCGCGCACAGGTTGATTGCCGTTTCGGCAACATCGCCGCTGATTTCCGTTTCAATATATCCTGTAAGAAATCTGTACAGCCAAAGCATAGTATCACCTATATACAAAATTCAATAGAGGATATATTCCCTCTTACTGTTATCGTACTGCCCTCAAAAGCCACTATGTCAAAATTACAGCCGCACACTATAAGCGAACCCTTAGGCAGCTTCAGCTTCATATATGTATCGCTGTATTCAAAGACACCCATACACCCCTCAACTATTATTTCCCTGTTCCCGAACAGCTCGAGTCTCGGCCCCTTAACATTCTTTATTTCTTTATCAGCTGACGCGCAGCCGAATATCTGCCATTTTTCCTTTGGCTTTTCCGATTTGAACTTAAATTTTTCAGACACTGTATACAACTCCCCTGCAATAAATGTTATGAAAAATTCATTATAATAATGCTTAAAAGCATATACTTAATTTAAAGAGGCGGTGACTTGTATGAAAAAGAAAAAAATTATTCTGCCGATTTCCGCCGCTGCCGCGGTCGTTCTCGCTTTATTTATCGTGACCGAGCCTGAAATATGCGGCAATGGAGCCGCCGAAGGCATTGTTCTTTCAGGAAGAGTAATAATTCCGTCTCTTTTTCCCTTTACGGTATGCGTGCTTTTTCTTATGAAAAGCGGAGCTCTCGGAATTTTAAATTTCGCAGACAGTTTCACAAGACGGCTTTTCGGTATATCCGCCCAGAATTTCTCGGCAATGCTTTTCAGCTTTATCGGTGGCTACCCTACCGGAGCCAAACTGCTGAATGAATCGGTAAGACAGAGAAAAATATCACCGGAAAATGCCGGGGTACTTCTCTGCTGCTGCGTCAACGCCGGACCCGCGTTTGTAATTCTCGCGGTTGGAAGTTCAACATTAGGTTCGCGTAAAGCAGGATACATACTTCTTGCAGCACACATAATCTCCGCGCTTATTCTAAGTTTTCTTATGCGCTTTTTTATAAAAAAAGAAAATACGATATCACAGAATGCCCATATGCAAATCAGTATCTCAGATAATTTTGTGAGCTCAGTATCCGATGCTGCGGCGTCGGTTATGACTGTATGCGCGTATGTGATACTGTTTTCGGTGATAAGCTCGTATATAGACAAATTATCGGAAAACATTTCTTTTCTGCGTTATATTTCACCTTTGCTTGAGGTCACAAACGGTGTGCAGAATATGCGCAACATTCCTGCAATATCTTTTCTTCTCGGCTTTGCGGGAATTTCCATATGGTGTCAGGTAATAAGTGTGGGCAGCCTTATTAAATTTAATTTTCCTTTATTTGCAGCCGCAAGAATACTTCACGGTCTTTTATCATCAGGTATCTGTATGCTTCTGCTAAAATTTTTCAGAATAACATTGAGCGTATCGGCGGGAATCAGCTTTAAGGCAAATTACGGCGGCACCGCGCTTACGGTTTCTATGGCGAGTATGCTGATTCTGCTTATTATCTCGCTCTTCAGAAAAAAAGATACTGGAAATCTGCTTAACGATATAGTATAATATCTGCGGTGATTATGATGGCTTCTTTTTTTAATAAAAATCTTCCGCGTGCCTGTAAATACTGCGTGTACGGAAAAGACTCGGTAATAAGCGGTGAGGTGCTCTGCAGCCGGCATGGCGTCACACTGCCGGGCGATTCATGCAGACATTACAGATATGACCCTTTAAGGCGTGAGCCTCAGCGCACAAAGATATCAGACAATTACAAACCCGAAGACTTTTCTCTTTGATTTCAAAAAGTTATGCGGTGCTTTTTCAGATTTATCTGTCTGTTAAATGACAGCGCAATCTTTAAGTTTTAAAAAAACAAAAAAATTGTCAAACAGCTATTGACAAATCCGTATTTTGTGATATAATAATCCTTGCTTGTTCGGGCCATTAGCTCAGTTGGTTAGAGCAACCGGCTCATAACCGGTCGGTCCGCGGTTCGAGTCCGTGATGGCCCACCAAATAAGCATTTTAGGGGTATAGCTCAGCTGGTAGAGCATCGGTCTCCAAAACCGAGTGCCGAGGGTTCGATCCCTTCTGCCCCTGCCAGCGAAAAACGGCTTAAACCTGCGGGTTTAAGC
>CALWIZ010000028.1 GCA_944380885.1 uncultured Clostridia bacterium
CGCCTTGAGACGCGGGTCGGCATTATGGGCTTTTAGCCCTTGTGCAAACCACCCGTTTGACGGGTGGTTATGATTTAAGCACATTCATAAGCAGGCTTCCGGTCGCGTCCACCGTAAAGCGCACGCCTGTTCCTGAAAGCATAGCCAGTATTTTTTCATATATATCAGGCGGAAGTGTGTCGGGCACGCTCCCGGCAAGCACGAGCATATCTCCGCTTTTAAGGCGGGCGAGCTTATCAAAGAGCAGCTTTATTTTTTCTTCCGGTATTTCAGGCCCGCGGGCGTTAAGGTCAGTTTCATTTTCCGCCTTGAGCTTTACATTTATGCGGGAAAATCCGCTGTCAAGCCGTATAAATTCGCATTTTATCCCTTTTGCCTCAAGCAGCCGTTCAATGTACTCTCCGGTAAAACCGGCGGTAAAGCCGAGAGCCGTGGAGGGCAGTCCCAGCTCCTTGAGCACGACCGAGACATTTATTCCCTTTCCGCCGGCGGTTATTTCCTCATATACGGAGCGGCATACGCTGCCCGGCACTATTTTACCGAACCGCATTACATAATCAAGCGCCGGATTGAAAGTAAGGGTATATATCATATTATCATTCCTCGGTTTTTTGGGTTTGGGTAATTATTTCACCGTTTTCGATCAGAAATGTTATATCGCCGTCCGTATCGGTGCGGAATATTTCGGTGTCACGGTACTCAAGAGCCGAAATCACTTCTTTCGACGGATGTGAATAAATATTGTCCTCGCCTACGGATATCGCCGCGTATTCCGGAGCCGCCTTTGCGAGAAATTCGTCGGAGGTGGCGGTAGAGCTTCCGTGATGACCGATCTTCAGCACGTCGCAGCTAACATCGATATGCTCATCAAGCAGCTGTTCCTCGGCTTTGCTTCCCGCGTCACCCGTAAAGAGAAATTCAAGGTCCTGAACCTTAGCCATAACTATTACCGAGCGGTCGTTTTCGTCCGACATATCGTCGTAGCTTGCGAGGACAGTTATTTCAAATTCGCCTATCGCAAAATTCATTCCCTGCACAGCGGTATAAATATTTCCGCCGTTTTCCGCTACTGAATTTCGCGCGCTCATAATCTCGGTGTCTGCCTCTCCGTCATAGGGCGGTTCAGGCAGAATAAGATTGTCGATTTCGTATCTTTCCGCTATGTATGCGATACCGCCGGCATGGTCGGAATGAATGTGAGTTATTATAACCGCGTCGAGCGCTTTTATGCCCGCTGCGTCAAGCTCCGATGAAATATCCTCTCCCGAGGAGGGCAGCCCCGCGTCTATAAGCATTGAATAACCGTTTGAATAAATCAAAATGCTGTCCGCCTGACCTACATCGAGAATTTTCACGAAATCCTTTGAAGTGTCCGGTGCGGCAGGATTGAAAACTCTTTGCAGACGGTCTCCGAAAACGCCTCTGTAAAAGGCGAGTATGAAGATTGCGGCGGTGAAAAAACACGCCGCCGCAATAAAGCGTACTGATTTCTTATTCCGTAGCCTCATCTGCACCCGCCGCCTCGCGTTCCATAAGCTGTTCTTTTGTTATAAGCACCTTGCGGGGCTTTGAACCCTCGTAAGGCCCTACAATTCCGCGCTGCTCCATTTCGTCAACTATTCTTGCGGCTCTCGCGTAGCCGAGCTTCAGCTTGCGCTGTAAAAGCGAGGTTGATGCCTGTCCGCTCTCAACAGCTACCCTGATAGCGTCGGAAAGCATCGGATCCTCATCTGGACCGTCCTCGGCAAGTCCGGTTTTCTGCTTTTTCTCAACCGCCGCCTGACGCTCTATTTCCACCATTACATCATCGTCATAATCGGCTTTATGGTCGCCTTTTATGTATTCTACTACGGCTTCTACCTCATCATCGCTTACAAAGCAGCCCTGTATGCGGCGCGGCTTTGTGGAACCTACCGGACTGAAAAGCATATCGCCCCTGCCGAGCAGCTTTTCCGCTCCGGCGGAATCGAGTATGGTGCGGCTGTCTATCTGCGAGGAAACCGCGAAAGCTATTCTTGTCGGGATATTAGCCTTGATAACACCGGTTACAACGTCTACCGACGGCCTCTGCGTGGCTATTATCAGGTGCATACCGGCGGCACGGGCTTTTGCGGCAATTCTGTTTATGGAGTCCTCTACTTCGTTCGGCGCCGTCATCATAAGGTCGGCAAGCTCGTCTATTATTATAACGATGTGCGGCATTTTAAGCACTTCGGGGTCGCCGAGGTTTTCCACAAGGCGGTTGTAGCCTGCGAGGTCGCGCACGCCCCTGTCAGCGAACATCTTATAGCGCTTTTCCATCTCGCTTACCGCCCAGCCGAGCGCGCCCGAAGCCTTTCTCGGGTCTGTGACGACCGGCACGAGAAGGTGGGGTATACCGTTGTATATGCCAAGCTCAACCACCTTCGGGTCTATCATTAAGAGCTTTACCTCGTCAGGTGTAGCCTTGTAAAGCAGGCTTATTATAAGCGAGTTTATGCAGACAGATTTACCGGAACCTGTGGCGCCGGCTATAAGACCGTGCGGCATTTTTGCGATATCGGTTATAACGGCATTGCCGCCTATGTCCCTGCCTAAAGCTACCGTCAGCTTGCTTTTTGAAGAGGTAAATTCCGGCGATTCAAGTATGCCTCGGACTTCTACAACTGCGCTTGTCTTGTTCGGCACCTCAATTCCGACCGCCGCCTTGTTTGGAATAGGAGCCTCAATGCGCACTCCGGCAGTGGCGAGATTTAGCGCTATATCGTCGGCAAGGTTGGTTATTTTGCTGATTTTAACTCCGGCGCTCGGCTGAAGCTCATATCTTGTTACGGTAGGCCCGCGGCTGATGTCCACTATCCTTGTTTCAACACCGAAGCTTTTAAGCGTTTCCACAAGATGTTCGGCGGTGCTGTCAAGCTCAGCCGAAAGAGCGGCCGCGTTCCGGCGCTCGGAAGGCTTGAGAAGGCTGAGCGGCGGGAATTTGTACCCTTCGGACTGCGTTTCGTTTTCAAGCAGGTGCTCCGTAAACTTTTCGGTTTCTGCCTTGACATCGGTTTTTTCCGCCGGATTTTCGGGGGCTTTAACGCTTTCCTTTTCGTTAAGCGCTTCTTCCCGCGCGGCTTTGAGCGCACTGTCAATATCCTTGCGCTCGTCGGATTTTACAGGCTCTTTTTGTTTGGCTTCAGCCGGTTTTGCCGGCTCGTCTGCTCCGGCGTAATATGCGGAAATAACTTTTTTCTGCTTTTCGTCAAGCGTCTCTGCTCCGTGGGTGCGTTTTTCGGGGATATCGTCAACCGGAATATCAACATTAAAGCCCTTAAGTACTTTAAGGGTTCTTTCCTCTTTCTCTTCTGCCATACGGTCAATACGGTTCTGATAAGCGGTTTCCGCCTGCTCAGATATTGATTTCACGGGTCTTGACACTGTTTTGAAGAGTGAAACGAGCGTGGTGCCGGTTATTATCATAATAAAAACGAAAATGAGCAGTATAACTGTAATAGCCGCGCCGGTTTTCCCGAAGGCGAGATACAGCGGCTGACCGATAAGGGCGCCGAGAAACCCGCCGCTTTTCAGGTTTATGCCGGCTTTGTACGCTTCAGTCAGATGCCGCCAGAAGGAAAGCGCCGTATCGTGCTTCACAAAGATGTCCACCGCGGCGCCTATCAAAATGACAAGTATGCCGGATTCGACTATTTTTGCGTTTATCGAGCCTCCGATTTTGTCCGCGGCAACAAGCACCGCAACCGCTCCGAGCAGAAACGGATAGAAATAAGCGGTAACGCCGAAAACACCGAAAATAAAATTATGTATCGCGAGCCATACGTTCTGCCCCTTGATGAAGACAATAAATAGCAGAAATACCGCTACCGCGAACCAGATTACGGATAAAAGCTGTCTTCTGCCCGCCGCCGTTTCCTTCGCTTGCGATCTGCTCTGCATTTTTGTGGCGGTTGCGCTTGAGCGCGGTCTTCCGCCTTTTTTTGACGCTGCCATTTTTACTCTCCTTGATATGTTTTGTTTTTTATGTTCGTATATTTTGAATTAAAGTCTCAATATTTTTTATGTATATAAGGCAGCGCTGCGCGCTGCCGCTTGCGGGGTCAGCTTTCATCAATAAGTCTGTAAAGTCCGTCAATTACGGTGCTGAGCGTGCCTATGCTGTCAATAAGTCCTTCGTTTACCGCTTTTTCGCCGGAAAGTACCGAACCGACGTCTGTCACCATTTCATCTGTGTTCATCATAAGTTCGGTAAAGCGTTCGGCGGTTATAGACGAGTTTCTGACCACAAAATCGGTGATTCTCGCCTGCATTCGGGCAAAGTGGTTCATCATCTGCGGTACGCCTATCACAAGTCCGGTCGTTCTGACAGGGTGTATCGTCATTGTTGCGGACGGCGCAATATATGATCGTTTCGCGGACACCGCCAGCGGAACGCCTATGGAATGTCCGCCGCCCAGAACAAAAGAAACGGTGGGCTTTTTCATACCCGAAATCAGTTCCGCGATAGCGAGCCCTGCCTCAACATCTCCGCCGACTGTGTTTAGAATGACAAGCAGGCCATCTATATCACGGCTTTCCTCAATGGCTACAAGCTGTGGAATCACATGTTCATATTTCGTGGTCTTGCTCTGCTCCGGGAGCACGCTGTGTCCTTCAATTTCACCGATTATTGTCAGGCAATGTATTTTGTGCTTCCCGTCAAACGCGGAAACAGAGCCGGTTTCCTTGATTTCTTCAATCATTTCATAGTGTTCACTGTTTTTGTTATTGCTGTTTTCTTTGCTGTTGCTGTTCATTTTTCTCCCTCCACGCTTATTATGAGGGAAAAACAACAAACAATACATATTATACCTTTTTTTAAAAAAGTTTTCAAGTCAAAATGCCTGTTTCAGGGCTTTTTAGTGTTAAGAGTGATTTTCGGTGTTGATAGATTCATAAATTTATGGTATCATATTATAAGTTCACAAACAACACGATAGGATGATAGAATGAAACTTTTGTCGAGCGTTGTATATGCGGCTATCATAGGCATTCTTGCTCATTATATCGGCGAGTCGCTTCCGCGCGGCTGGTTCAGCGAGAAAAAATTCCCGTATGCAGTGTTTGTATGGGAAAAGGGCGGAAGAATATACGAACGCATAGGCATAAAGGTGTGGAAAACACGTCTGCCGGATATGAGCCGGATAATGCGGGATATGCTACCGAAACGTGTGTCGCCGGATAATACCAGCGACAGTGTTACTGCGCTGATAAAGGAGACCTGCGTAGCGGAGTGCGTTCATTGCGGGCTCTGTCTTCTGGCGTTCGGAATTTATTTTATCTGGAAAAATTATATCGGGATAATTCTTACGGCGGTTTTTATAGCCGGAAATATTCCGTTTATACTTATTCAGCGGTATAACCGTCCGCATCTTATACGGTTCAGGGACAGACTGTTAAAACGGGAGGAGAGAAATAATTGCGGTTCCTGATTTTATCCTGTAATACCGGCGAGGGTCACAATTCCGCCGCGAAAGCGGTAAAAGAATATTTCGAGAGCTTTGGCGATGAATGTGATATCAAGGACGCGCTTGCATTCTGGTCGCCGGAAAAATCAAAAATTATAAGTAAGGGTCATGTTTTCATTTACCGAAAAATGCCTAAGCTGTTTGGGGTAAGTTACAGATACGAAGAAAATCATCCGCCTAAAGAGGGCGATGAATCGTTAATATATGAGCTTGTTATCAAGGGCTGTGACTCCTTGGAAGAATTTTTGAATACAAACAGTTATGATGCTGTACTTTGCACCCATGTTTTTTCGGCGATGATGATGACAGAGCTTAAAAAGCGGCGCAAATGCGGTATAAAGACATATTTTGTGGCAACAGATTACACCTGTTCGCCCGGTGTCAACCAGACTGCGCTTGACGCGTATTTTATTCCGCATATAAAGCTCACGGACGAATTTGCGGCGAACGGTATTCCGCGTTCAAAGCTGATACCTTCCGGGATACCGGTGCGTATAGCTTTTTACAGCAAGGAAGACCCTGAAGTCGCAAAATCCGAACTTTCTCTTCCTGCCGGCAGAAAAATAGTACTTCTTATGTGCGGGAGTATGGGCTGCGGACCTATCAAAGCGCTTGCGGAATGTCTGCCGTACCAGATGCCGCCGGATTCTGTTCTGGTCGTGATATGCGGCAATAATACAAAGCTTTATAAAACGCTTACAAAATATCCGCAGCCGGAAAATCTGCGGATAATAGGCTATACCGCAAAAATGCCGCTTTATATGGACGCGGCGAATCTTATACTCACAAAGCCGGGAGGGCTGAGCACCACCGAAGCTGCCGTAAAGGGGCTTCCCATGCTTTTTATAAACGCAGTTCCGGGCTGTGAGACGAGAAACTATGAATTTTTCTTAAAGGGCGGGGGAGCGGATATGCGCGGCACGGTAACAGAGCTGTGCGACGCTGTATGCGACTGCCTTGAAGACAGTGAGCGGCTTAGTCGGATGTCCGAGACCCTGAAAAGCGATTTCCCCGCCTGTGCGGTTGAGGCTATCCGAAATTATGTACTTAAGGATGTAGACTGCGTATATGGTAAACTATAAAAATTTAAGACCGTGGAATCTCAATTCTCCGGAGTACAGGCATTTGCTGCTGCTTATATACTGGCCGGTTTACGGGCTTACCTTCTGGCTGCTCGAGCGCGGGCTGACCCTTACATATCATCCGGTTGAAGTGGCTTTTGATGCGAAAATACCTTTCTGCGAGTTTTTTGTCTTCCCGTATTATTTCTGGTTTGCGTTTCTTTTCGGCATACATGTATATACAGGACTGTATGATATTCCGGCGTTTAAAAAATTGATGTATTTTATAATGATAACCTACACGGTTACAACGGTGATTTACATTGTTTATCCGACCTGTCAGAATCTCCGTCCGACCGAGTTCGCAAGGGATAATTTCTGTGTTGATATAGTAAAAGCGCTTTACAATTTTGACACGAATACAAATGTCTGCCCGTCGCTCCATGTAATAGGCTCGTTCGCGGTGCTTTTCACTACATGGAAATGTAAAAAGCTGCGCAGCTTTAAATTTCAGGCGGTATTAGTGCCGCTGACCGTGCTTATAAGCATTTCAACAGTATTTTTGAAGCAGCATTCGATAGTCGATATTTACGCCGCTCTGGCGCTTTGCGCGGTTGCTTATCCGTTTGCGTATCTTATTCCCGGCAGGGCAAAGAAGGTTAAAACCGTGAGACTTGAAACCGTAAGGTGATATATTTGCACTGTTTTATCCGTAACGGTGAAGAAAAACCCCGACACAGTCTGCTTTTCTGCGTCGGGGCTTGTTTTTTTATTTTCAAATTAGTTATCTGATTTCTTTCTTTAAAGCACGGGTCACAGTCAGAACCACAGGCGAAAGAACAACATTTATAACAAACTCAATTATAAAGTTCACGCCGATGAGACCGACTATGATATAATACGCAAGGGCAGTTCCGTTTGCCCATGCGTTAAGAGTATCCTTGAAGAAGAGCAGCATGGAAAGCACGAAAATACCGGTGTTGACGACAGGGGCCGCAACGGCCGCGAGAATTACGGCGGCATACAGGCTTTTGCCTTTAAGCGCGTTGGCTATAACTCCTGCAACAAAGCCGGCGGCTATGCCCTTAATAAGGCATACGAGAGTGGTGAGCACAGGACTTGATTGGAAAAGCACATTACCGCCGCCGTCAAGTCCGGCAACTGAGGCTATTACCACTATTACGCCGAAAACTCCACCGAGTATCGAAGCGTGTTTCGGACCGTACATTACAGCTGCCAGCACGATTGGTATAAGTACCAAAGAAAGATTGAACGTGCCTATTTTGATGAGATAGCTCATCAGCTGCAATACTACGATGATTGCGGTGAACAGGCCGAGCAGAGCGGCGTTCATTGATTTTGTTCTTGTGTTTGACATAAAAATTACCTCCGATACTGTCCCGCAAAGGGGTACAGTTCATAATAATATGCAAATCCTCCGGATTTATCCGGAAGAATATTGCTGTCAGTTGTTCTTCTCGTAAATTACGCGAAGACCGTCAAGCAGGAGATTTTCGTTGTAAATTATATTCCTGCGGCAGAGAGCGATTATCTCTTTTGACATTCCGCCTGTTGCAACCACGGTAGGCGTTTCGCCGAGCTGCTCCTCTATTTTGTCGAGCAGACCGTCAATCATAGAGGCGGTTCCGTAGACAAGACCCGACTGCATGCATTCGACCGTATTTGTGCCGATGACCGAGGCAGGGGCTTCAATGGGAATGAAAGGAAGCTGCGCTGTGTTCTGGGCGAGAGCGTTGAGCGTGAGCCTTACGCCCGCGGCAATCACACCGCCTAAAAACGCGCCGCTGCGGTCGAGCACGCTTATCGTGGACGCCGTGCCCATATCGATTACAACGCAGGGCATGGTGTATTCATCGATAGCACCTACCGCTCCGGCAACAAGGTCGGCGCCGAGCTGGGCGGGATTGTCGATTTTAATGTTCAGTCCGGTTTTCACACCGGGACCGAGCATAAGAGGCACGATATCGCACAGCTTCGCGACGGCTCCGCTTATACTGTGGCCGACAGCGGGAACGACAGATGAAATAATGCAGTCCTCAATAGCTTCGGGATACAGCCCGTAAAGCGCGAGAATATTTTTTATATCCACCGCGTACTGGTCGGCGGTTTTGGCACTGTCGGTCGCCATACGCGCAGTGAAGGAAAGGATACCGGCGTCATACGCGCCGAGGGTGACGTTGGTGTTTCCGATGTCTATTGTCAGCAGCATTTTTCTCATTCCTTTGCTTCCGTTTACTATATTATAATATGTAAAGTCCGTAAAATCAATAATTTTGTTGACAAGCCGGTAAAAGACTGATATAATACAGAGTGCTGATTTATAAAATTAGCTCCTTGCTCCGGTTTATCCGGGGCCAAAAGTCCAGAAGGAGGTGCAAAGAAAATGGCTAACAAATATGAGGCTGCCGTTGTTCTTTCGGTCGCGAAGTCTGAGGAAGAGACTCTCGCTTTAAAGGAGAAGTTCAACGAACTGATAGCCAAAAACGGTACAGTCGAGAATGTTGATGACTGGGGCAAGCGCCGTCTTGCTTATCTTATCAACGATGAGGCGGAAGGCTACTATGTATTCTATACATTTGAGAGCGAGCCGTCATTCCCGGCTGAGTTTGAGCGTATCGCAAAGATTACCGAGGGTGTTCTGCGCGTTATGGTCATCAAAAAGTAAGGAGGAGTAAGAATGTTCAATCTGGTAGTTTTAACCGGCCGTCTTACCGCGGATCCGGAGCTTAAAACCACACAAACGGGTATTTCTGTTACTTCTTTCTCCATCGCCGTGAGCCGCAGTTACCGTTCTGGTGAGGAGCCGCAGACTGATTTCATCAATATTGTGGCGTGGCGCAAATCGGCGGAATTCGTTGCCAAGTATTTCAAAAAGGGCAATATGATAGGTATAGAGGGCTCAATACAGACCCGCAAGTATACCGATAAGAACGGAAATCAGAGGACCGCTTTTGAGGTCGTTGCGAATAATGTTCAGTTTGTCGAGTCGAAGCGTGACGCCGCGTCCGCTCCCGAAACAGAGACAGCGCCCGCCGCTTCGTACAGCAATGCAGGCGCGAACGATTTTTCGGACATCGGCGATATGTCGGACGATGACCTTCCGTTTTAATACTTTGAACTGTTTTTAAAGGTTAGGAGGTTTGTCAGATGGAAAACGAGAGAAACGATAGGCCTATGCACAGAAAGGCACGCAAGAAGGTATGCCATTTCTGCGTTGACCACGTTGAAGCCATTGATTATAAGGATGTAGCGCGTCTGCGCAAGTTTATTTCCGAGCGTGCCAAGATTTTACCCCGCAGAGCCACAGGCACCTGCGCGGCTCATCAGCGTGAGCTTACCACCGCTATCAAGCGCGCCCGCCAGATAGCTTTGCTTCCTTATGTGAATGACTGATAAGAAGCCCCTTGGGGCTTCTTTTTCTTTTTTTATGTAGAAATTTATTCCGGAGCCTAATAAAACACAGCGTTTTTCTGATTTGTAATGATTTTGTAACTTTTTTATGTATTTTATCGAATACCGCTTGCAAAATGCTTCGGGATTGTGTAAAATAAATTTAATAGTATTCAACTAAATTTTAAGGGATGTGTATATCAATGTCTAACCGCCTTTTTCAGGGAGTAATTCATCAGATGAAGGACGCTGTAGACCGTACATTCGGCCTTATTGATGAAAATTTCACTATTATAGCATGCAGCGAGCTCGGCCGTGTCGGCGAGACTGTTGAGGCTTTTGCGGTTCCGTCAAACGACGTTTATGTTTCTTCAGGCTTTACCTATAAAAGCATAGGAATAACACAGGGTGCCAATTATGTCGTATTTGTCGAGGGAGAGGACGTTATCGCTTCCAAGTATGTTTCGGTAATTGCCGTTTCCTTTGCAAATATAAAATTCTATTACGATGAGAAATATGACCGAAGCAACTTCATAAAGAACATAATTCTTGACAATATTCTTCCGGGAGATATATATCTCAAAGCGCGTGAGCTTTATTTCAATTCCGATGTTACACGTACAGTTATACTTATCCGCGCGATAGAGACACACGACGTATCCATATACGATATTGTTCAGAATCTTTTCCCGGACAAGACCAAGGACTTTGTAATCAACATAAATGAGACAGATATTGCGCTTGTAAAAGAGACAAAGACAGGCATTGAGTCGAAGACAATCGAAAAGCTCGCTTCCACGATAGCCGATACTATTTCGGGCGAGTTTTATCTGCATGTGGTTATAGGCATAGGCACCACGGTTGACAATCTCAAGGATCTCGCCCGTTCCTTCAAGGAGGCGCAGGCGGCGCTTGAGGTCGGCAAGGTGTTTGATACTGAGAAAACCATCATTTCGTATGACAATCTCGGTATCGCGCGTCTTATTTACCAGCTGCCGACAACGCTGTGCGAAACCTTCTTAAAGGAAGTTTTCAAGCGCGGTTCTATTGAGAGTCTTGATCAGGAGACACTTTTCACGATACAACGCTTCTTTGAGAACAACCTGAATGTTTCGGAGACTTCGAGAAAGCTGTTTGTACACAGAAATACTCTTGTTTACAGACTTGAGAAAATCAAGAAGATAACAGGACTTGACCTGCGTGAGTTTGACCACGCAATCATATTCAAAATCGCTCTTATGGTCAATAAATACCTCAAGAGCAACCCCATTAAGTATTGATCGAAAGAGTGAACTTTTTTAAATGGAAGAAATGCGCTTACAGAGCGGAGGCACTGCTGCCGCTGCGCCTATAATAGAATTTCGCGGCGTTTCAAAAACGTATCCCACCGGCACCCATGCCCTTGAGGATGTGAATATAAGGATAACCGGAGGAGAGTTTGTTTTTATAGTCGGTTCTTCGGGAGCCGGCAAAAGCACCTTTATGAAACTCATAATGCGTGAGGAAAAGGCAAACACAGGTATAATAAAGGTAAACGGATTTAATCTTACCACTATGCCGCGCAAGCAGGTTCCGCTGCTTAGAAGAACAATGGGAATAGTCTTTCAGGATTTCAGACTTATACCGACTATGAATGTTTTTCAGAATGTGGCGTTTGCCATGCACGTTGTGGGGGCGAGTGACCGTGATGTGCGCAGAGAGGTTTCAAAAGCGCTTTCAAAGGTGGGCCTCGGCAACAAGGCGCGTTCGATGCCGGCGCAGCTTTCAGGCGGTGAACAGCAGCGTGTCGGTCTTGCGAGGGCGCTTGTAAACTCGCCTGATCTTATAATAGCGGACGAGCCTACGGGAAACGTAGATCCGAATATGTCATATGAGATAGTTTCATTGCTTACCGAGATAAACAAGCGCGGAACTACCGTGCTTATGGTAACGCATGACCATAATCTTGTAAGGGATTTCCAGCACAGAGTAATAATGCTTGAGAGAGGAAAAATTGTAGCAGACAACGCCGGAGGTAGTTTTCAATGAAATTCAGCAGTATGAGGTACCTCGCCGGCGAGGGAGTTAAAAACGCGTGGGTAAACCGGCTTATGACAATAGCGTCGGTAGGCGTGCTTGTAGCCTGTATGGTAATTATCGGACTTGCGATACTAATTTCCGAGAATGTGAATAAGGCGGTAGGCAATCTTGAGCAGCAGAATGTTGTAATGGCATACATGAAGGATTACAACTGGGCGCTTTACGGAGGTGACAGCGATACCGATTCATCGTCGTCCGGTACTGATTCGTCTGTGTCTGACGCTTCACAGGATACAGCTTCTGATCCGGAGGAAGCTGAGGCGGGAACGTCGGCTGAAAGCTCTGAGGGCAGCGAAGGCACCGCGAGCACGACCGACGACACCGACAAGGCTGACGAAAACGGGATAAAACCGAGCGACTATGTTATCCATAACGATGAAGAGGCAAAGGCGCTGTGCGACGAGATAGCCAAGATTGACAATGTGGCGGCTGTCGAGTATATCACAAGCGAAGAAGGACTCGAAAGCGTCAAGGAGTCGATGATAGAGGGGCAGGAGAGCTATTTCACGTTTCTTGACGATGAATACGGAAACCCCATGTCGGGAGCCGCAAAAATAACTATGACGGATATGTCAAAGTTTGACGAGACCATTGATAAAATAATGGAGCTTGACGGCGTTGACACGATACAGTCGCAAAGCGACCTTGCCGATAAAATAGCCGCTATAAAGCGCGGCGTCGGTATTGCGGGTTTCTGGATAATCGCAATACTTATGGTTATTTCGCTTGTCATCGTATCAAATACGATAAGGGTTACAATGTATAACCGCAAGCTGGAAATAAGCATTATGAAGGCTGTGGGAGCCACTGATTCATTTGTCCGGATCCCGTTTGTGGTGGAGGGTATGCTGATAGGATTGGTTTCGGCGCTGATTGCAGAGGGACTTTTGTACTTCTGCTACCGTGTTGCTACCGAGACGATAATCGCCACACTCGGCACTACCGACATTGTATATTATTCAGATGTCGCGTGGTGGCTGCTGCTCGTGTTTATAGGAATAGGCATTTTTGCCGGCGTGCTCGGAAGCGTTATTATGATAAGCAAATATCTGCGCCGTGAGGGCAGTGAGTTCGCCGCCATATGATCCGTGTTTTTGGAGGAAAACAATGAAAAAAAGATTTGTCCGTATATTATCATTTGTTTTGACGGCTGCTCTTTGTGTAGGAGCGCTTGTATCAACGCCTGCCGTATCGGCTAAAACCCCGAGTCAGATACAGGCTGAAATAAGTGAGATACAAAAAGAGCAGGCTGAACTTCAGGACGAAATAAACGCTCTTAAGGATAAAAAAGAAGAACAGGAAAAGCGCAAGGAAGCTATTGAAAAGCAGATGGCGCTTGTTCAGAAGGAAATAGATCTCTGCAATCAGCAGATTAACAGCATAAACGCTAAAATTGAGGCAAATCAGGCTGAAATTGATCAGAAAAACAAGGAAATTGAGGAAAACGAGCTTGCGTTTAAAAAACGTCTGCGCGCTATATATATGAGTAATTCGGACAGTAACGTACAGATACTGCTCGGAGCGGAGGATTTTTCCCAGTTTTTACAGCTTTCACAGCTGACCGCTTCTGTTTCGGCGCATGATAAGCTGCTTATAGAAAATATAGTGGCGGCGATAGATGTTCTCAATGAAAAGCAGGAGGAAAACAATAAGCTGCTTAAGGACCAGATGGCTGTAAAGGAAACTATAACCGCCAAGCAGAATGAGCTTAAATCGCAGAGTAATCAGATACAGGCTATTATTTCAAATCTTGAAAGTCAGCAGTCTGACAAGCAGGGCGATAAGGACGATAATGCCGCGCTGTTAAAGGAAATGCAGGCAGAACTCGATTCGATACGATACAGCGGAAATTCCGGAACCGGACAGGTATATGACGGCGGTCAGTTTTTATGGCCGGTGCCGTCAATTACGAGAATAAGCTCATATTTCGGATACCGCTGGGGTACCAATCATAACGGAATAGATATATCAAACGGCACCTACGGCGCGGCTATTGTCGCCATTGCGGACGGTGTTGTAACCAGAAGTATAAATCACTGTACGCATAACTATAGGAAAGACAGCGACTGCTGCGGAATATCAGGACAGGGCAAGGGCTACGGAAACCATGTTGTCATCGACCACGGAACAGGGTCTGACGGAAATCATTATTCCGCTTATTACGCTCATATGTCATCGGTCGCTGTTTCAACCGGTCAGCACGTTACAAAAGGTCAGGTCATAGGCTATGTTGGCAGTACAGGATACTCTACCGGCCCGCACCTCCATTTCGGACTTATAGTAAATCAGTCCTGGGTTGATCCGATGCGTTATTATACAAAGGTAAAATAAAAATTCAAGCCGCTGCCGGCAGGCGGCGGCTTTTTTCGGAGGGAAGTAAAATAAAGATAAAAGTATTCAGAACAGTAACTGCGTTACTCTTTTTATCATGGATGGGAGTAATATTTTATCTTTCCTCGCAGACGGCGGAAGTCTCATCTGAAACAAGCGGGAGCTTTATTGAAACCCTTTTAAAAATTTTTTATCCGGGATTTGACGGGCTTTCGGCTTTCAGAAAAGAGGAACTCATAGCCTCGCTGCAGTTTGCGGCACGAAAATCCGCTCACTGCTCCATTTACGGCATGCTCGGCGTTTTTTCATTTCTCACATTTGTGAGCTACCGGAGGATAGCGTATTCAGCGCGGATTATTATCAGTCTGGCTGTCTGCCTTATCTGGGCGGTAAGCGATGAAATACATCAGCTTTTTGTCCCGGGCAGAAGCTGCGAGGCAAGAGACGTGCTGATAGATTTCTGCGGTTCTCTGCTCGCGGTCTTTGTAATGGCGTTGTTTTCACGGTGCATAAAATCTATTTATAAAAGAATTAAAACGGTTACTTCCGACGGGAGTGACTGTCATAAAAATACAGGTGGGTGCGGTATGAGTAAAAAAGAATTGCTTGAGCAGAATATACAGCTTTTTGATAAACTTACTGCTGCCAAGGAGCGTGTTGCGTCGCTTGAAAAGCAGCTGGCGGAGCGTGAGAACGAAATTATTGCGCTTAAAAACGAAAGGGAACGGCTTGAGTCAAAACTAAACGCCACACCGCCGCTTAAAGCGCTTGAGGCTAAGGTGGAAAAGCAGGCTTATGTTTCGCCGGAGATCGAATACGGCGCGGCGGTTATAGGCAAAATCGTCGTGGAGGCGGCAAAATACATAAACCGCGTCACTTCTCGCGGTGAACAGGAATATACGAAAGAACTGATAAACCTTATTCTCGGCAGAACGGAGGTGGCAAAATCGGAGATACTCAGTATTGTTTCTTCCGATGCCGGAGCGGACGAAAAAAAGCGCGGAGCGGACGCTCAGCTTGAGCAGGCAAAGGATTATTTTGAAAGTATAATAGCGCAGGTGCAGTAATATAAATATACTAAATGAAACGGGGGACGCTTATGTTCAGAGAAATAGGAGCAAAGGAAATTGACACAAATCTTATAAAGGCGATAGCGGACGAATGGATGCTGGTCGCGGCGGGCAATAGGGAAAAATACAATATGATGACCGCATCGTGGGGTTTTGCCGGAGAAATGTGGGGCAGCGACTGTATGATAACAGTTATAAGACCACAGCGGTATACTCTTGAATTTATAAATAACAGCGATTATTTTACACTCAGCTTTTACGGTGACAATAAGGAAATACATAAGGTGTGCGGCTCAAAATCCGGCAGAGATACCGATAAGACGGCGCTTACAGGCCTTACTCCGGTATTTTCCGACAATACGGTTTATTTTGAGCAGGCGAGAATGGTAATAATCTGCAAAAAGCAGTATGTCAGTCAGCTTGACCCCGACGCTTTTACGGATAAAGAGCCGCTGCGCTGGTACAACGGTGATTTTCATTATATGATAATAGGTAAAATAGAAAAGGTTCTTGTTAAGGAATAAAGTCTTTATGCGGAAAATAAATTCCGTAGGCAAAATATGATTATGCGAAGCGCCCGAACCGCTGCGGTTCGGGCGCTTTATGCTTTTCTGTGTAAAAAAGCTGTATTTCTGTCCGGAAAGGTTCAAGAAGTTGCATGTTGCGGATATTTGTATTGTAAAAAGGAAAAAATTATGATAATATATAATTCAATGCAGAGATTTATGGAACGGGAGGGATAGGCGTACCTGCAATGAATAAGTATAAAACACTGATGTCTAACACTCTCCTTATAAGCATTGGTACTTTCGGCTCAAAAATACTGGTTTTTTTCATGGTCAGGTTCTATACCGGCTATCTTACTCCGTCTGATTACGGCACCGCCGACCTTATCACTCAGACCGCCAATCTGCTTTTCCCCATAATTTCACTCGGAATTACAGAGGGCGTCTTCAGGTTCGCGCTTGATAACGAGCGCGGCAGGCGCAGTATTTTTACTGTAGGTTTCCTGACTATAACCGCCGGCTCACTGCTGTTTTTTGCCGCTGTTCCTCTGCTTAATACTGTTAAGGAATTCAGAGGATATATCTGGCTCATAATAATATATACGATGGCGTCATGCTACCATTCGCTGTGCTCGCAGTTTATAAGAGCGACAGGAAATACTGCACTTTTCGCGGTTCAGGGAATAATCAATACCTGTCTTGTTATAACGCTTAATATTCTTTTCCTCGCAGTCCTCAGCATAGGCGTTACAGGCTATGTCCTGTCGGTCGTGCTTGCCGACTCTATCTGCACCGTATTTCTTTTTATCAAGGAACGGCTGTGGAGACAGTTTACGAAAAGACCGAAAAAATCCGCTTTTATCAAAATGGTGAAGTACAGTATTCCGCTTATTCCCACTACGATATTCTGGTGGATAACAAGCGTTTCGGACCGCTATATGGTTAATGCACTCATAGGGAGCGCGGAAAACGGAATATACGGCGTTTCGTATAAAATACCGACTATTCTTACACTTGTCTCAACTATTTTCATGCAGGCGTGGCAGTTTTCCGCTGTTATAGAGTCACACGGAGACAGACGCGAGCATATAAAATTTTTTACAGGTGTATGGCGGTCGTTTCAGGCTGTAATGTTCCTTGCCGGCGGAGCTATAATAGCATTTGCGAAGCCCGCTATCAGGATACTCTCCGCTGAGGAGTATTATTCCGCCTGGGAATATGTGCCGCTGCTGTCTGCTTCTATGATATTTACGGCGTTCGTCTCGTTTACCGGTACCGTTTATGTGGTCACAAAGCAGAGCGGAATATCGTTTATTACCGCCATGGCGGGAGCTGCTATAAATATTGTTCTTAATTTCCTGCTGATACCTTCTCCGCTCGGCGTTCAGGGAGCGGCGATAGCTACTTTTGTAAGCTATTTCGCGGTATTTCTGATACGCGCTGTCAATTCAAGGAAATATATTCCGTTTAAGCTGTACGGCGGATATGTCGCGGTAAATACCGTTCTGATCCTTGTTCAGACAGTGTTTATGGTGCTTGAGCTGCCTTACTGGATAGCGGTTCAGGCGGTTTGCCTTATACTTTTGGCTGTTATAAACTTTAAGTTTATTCTCGCCTGCCTTTATAAGGCGATTTCCTTTATAAAAAAATAATATTATAAAGCGGCTCAAAGCCGCAGTAAATTATTTTGGCTTTTGAGAAATAATGGGCGGCACTGCCGCCTTTTTTTTAAAGTGCTTGACTTTAGTACGCTGATGTGATAAAATACTAAAGTATTAAAAAACGGGAGTGCGTAAAATTATGCATAAGCTGGATAAGGAAAGACTGCAAAGACTTTATAAAGCGGTGCTTTCTCTTGAAACGGAGGAAGAATGTGCGGCGTTTTTTGAGGACGTATGCACAATACAGGAGACCGAGGCGATAGCCCAGAGAATAGAGGTTGCCTGTCAACTGAATAAGGGAAAAAGCTATGTTGACATAAACAAGATTACAGGGGCCAGCACCGCGACAATATGCAGGGTGAGCCGCTGCCTTAATTACGGCAGCGGAGGATATAAAACCGTAATAGAGCGAATGGGGGAAGAGCAGTGAGCTTTGACGAGAGTATTCTCAAGAATGATGAAAAAGCGGTATTTGAATTAAGACGTCTTTACAGGGACAGCGGGTACAGCCAGTTCAAGATGAGCAAGTTTGAGGAATATGATCTTTATTCCGAAAATAAGGATTTTCTTGTGTCGGACGGAGTGATAACCTTTAATGATACAAACGGCAGACTTCTGGCGCTCAAGCCCGACGTCACGCTTTCAATCCTCAAAAACTTCAAGGACGAGCCGGGAGCGGTGCAGCGGCTTTATTATAACGAGAATGTTTACCGTATTTCCGAAACCTCCCATACATACAGGGAGATAATGCAGACCGGTCTTGAGTGCGTGGGCGACATAGGTGAAAATGAGGTCGTTGAAGTCGTGCTGCTGGCGCTTAAAAGTCTTTCGCTTATAAGCGGCGATTTTGTTCTTGACCTGTCGCATGCGGGACTTGTTGAGGCGCTGATAGACGGCTGCGGAATTTCAGGCGACCGCCGGAAAGCCGTGCTTGAGGCGGTGACAAGCAAGAATACCGGCGCGCTGCTCTCGGTGTGCAGTGAGGAGGAGGCTAAAGCCCTTTCCTGCCTTACCCGTAATTTTAGGAATGCCGGAGAAGCGCTTGACGCCGTAAAGGCGGCGTGCGGAACCGAACAGGCGGCATCGTTGGCGGCGGAGCTTGAGAACATATACCGCAAGGCGGCGGACGCGGGATATAAGGACAGGATAAATATCGATTTTTCAATAGTCGATTCGGCGGCGTATTACAGCGGCGCGGTGTTCAAGGGCTATGTGGGCGGCGCCGAGACAAGGGTGCTGTCAGGCGGCAGATACGATAAGCTGATGCGTAAAATGGGCAGACAGTCCGGCGGAATAGGATTTGCGGTTTATCTTGATTCGCTTGAGCGTATCGATGAAAAGACAGGGGAGCAGGACGGATTTGTAAATATTGCTCTTCCAAAGGGAAGGCTTGGTGAAAAGGTTTACGCGATGTTTGAGGCGGCAGGTTTCGAGTGTCCCTCTATAAAGGCGAACAACCGTAAGCTGATTTTTGAGAATGAAAAACTCGGATTGCGGTTTTTCTGGGTAAAGCCGTCTGATGTAGCCATATACGTTGAAAGGGGCGCGGCGGATATCGGCGTCGCCGGAAAGGATATTTTGCTTGAATATGAGCCGGATATTTACGAATTGCTTGATTTGAGACTCGGCAAATGCCGTATGGCGGTGGCGGCTAAAAAGGATTTTTGCGATGACACTTCAAAAACATTGCGTGTCGCTACTAAGTTTTCAAATATAGCAAGAAAGTATTACGCCGAAAAATGCCGGGATATAGATATAATACATCTCAACGGCTCTATTGAGCTGGCACCGATACTCGGACTGTCCGACGTTATAGTCGATATTGTGGAAACGGGTAAAACCCTGCTTGAAAATAATCTTGAACCGGTCGAGACGATAGTGCCGATAAGCGCGCGGCTTATAGCCAACAAGGCAAGCTATAAATTCAAGACAGAAAAAATCGAAAATATTAAAAATGGGCTTGACGCCTGTCTGGAGAATGAGCAATGATAAAGATAATGAAATACGGCGATGTGCCGGCTGAGGAAATTTTCGCGCGCGGTACAGCGGCGACAGATGTTTCGGGCATAGTCAGCGATATAATAGAAGATGTAAAAAAACGCGGCGACGAGGCGCTTTTGTACTACTGCGAGAAATTCGACAAGGCAAAGCTCTCCTCGCTTGAGGTCACGGCGGAAGAGATTGACGAGGCTTTTTCGCTTGTAGAGCCTGAATTTATTGAAATACTCAAAAAAGCGGCGGAAAACATACGGGAATTTCACAAGGCACAGGTAAGAAACAGCTTTATAATAAACGGGGACGGTTATATCACCGGTCAGAAGATAACGCCCATTGAAAAGGTGGGACTTTATGTTCCGGGCGGCACCGCGGCGTACCCCTCAACCGTGCTTATGGACAGTATACCGGCGAAGATTGCAGGCTGTGAGGAAATCTGCATCACTACTCCGCCGTCGGCAAACGGCAAGGTAAATCCGGCGATATTGGCGGCGGCGAAAATTGCGGGGGTAGACAGGATTTTCAAAACCGGCGGGGCGCAGGCGGTGGCGGCGCTGGCATACGGCACTCAAACCGTACCTAAGGTAGATAAGATAGTAGGCCCCGGAAACGCTTTTGTGGCTGAGGCTAAGCGTCAGGTATTCGGGCTTGTATCCATTGATATGATAGCAGGCCCCAGCGAAATACTTGTAGTGGCGGATGGTAAGAGCAATCCCGAATTTGTAGCTGCCGATCTGCTTTCACAGGCTGAACACGATAAAATGGCAAGTGCCGTGCTTGTGACCGACAGTGAGGAGCTGGCAAAAAAGGTCAGTGAGCAGCTTGAAATTCAGATACCCCTGCTGCCGAGAGCGGAAATTGCACGTGCATCGATAGATAATAACGGCAAAATAATTATAGCGGATAATCTTTTTGATGTGATAGATGTGGCAAACGAGATAGCACCGGAGCATTTAGAGCTTTGCGTTGACAATCCTTTTGATTATCTTGATAAAATAAAGAACGCCGGCAGCATATTTATGGGCAGGTACTGCCCGGAGGCGCTGGGCGACTATTTCGCAGGACCGAACCACACACTGCCTACATCCGGCACAGCGAGGTTCTCAAGCCCTCTTTCGGTAGATGATTTTGTAAAGAAATCGCAGTATACCTACTATACTGAAGAGGCGCTCGGCAGGGTCGCGGAAAGTATAGCGTTTTTCGCCGGAAAAGAGGGACTTGACGCTCACGCGAAGAGTGTGACCGTCCGGTTTGAGGGTGAGAAGAAATGAGCAGATTTTTAAGCGGAGGACTGTCGGCTCTTGAGGCTTATGTTCCCGGAGAACAGCCGAGTGACAAAAAATATATAAAGCTCAATACCAATGAGTCGCCATATCCGCCGCCCGAAAGCGTGGTAAAGGCAATAGGAAAAGCGGAAATAGAGGATTTGCGGCTTTACAGCGACCCGGAATGCAAGGTGCTGCGCGCGGCTGTTTCAGAAGAATACGGAATAGACGGGAAAAATATTTTCCTCTCAAACGGCTCTGATGAGATACTTAACTTCGCTTTTATGGCTTACGGCGGTAAAGGAGCGGTTTTTCCTGATATAACCTACGGTTTTTATTCGGTGTTTGCCGAACTTTACGGTATTAAGACTGAGGTAATACCGCTTAATGATGATTTTACTTTGGACGTGGACGCTTTCTGCGGTAAAAATAAGCTTGTGGTGATAGCCAATCCTAACGCGCCGACGGGACTTGCGCTCGGTCTTGAGGAAATAGAAAAAATAGTTGCGTCAAATCCCGACGGCGTGGTGCTTATCGATGAGGCGTATGTGGATTTCGGGGCGGAAAGCGCTTACAGGCTTACTGAAAAATATAAAAACCTGCTTGTGGTGCAGACATTCTCAAAGTCACGCAGTATGGCGGGGGCAAGGCTCGGCTTTGCCTTTGCGGACAGTGAGATAATAGAAGACCTTGAAAAAATAAAGTATTCGACAAATCCGTATAATATTAACCGCCTGACCCAGCTTGGCGGTACTGCGGCGCTTAAAAGCGGAGGATATTTTAAGGAAAACTGCCGCAGAATCGCAAAGACCCGTGAGTATGTTAAAAAAGAACTTGAGAAAATGGGATTTTACGTGACCGACTCGTCGGCGAATTTTCTGTTTGCTAAAAGCGGTAAAATCAGAGGAAAAGAGCTTTATCTGAAACTTAAGGAAAAAGGAATACTTATAAGGCATTTTGATAAGGAGCGCATAAGCGAGTATAACCGCATAACTGTTGGAAGCCGTGAGGAAATGGAAGCGTTTTTAAAGGCTGTGCGTGAAATAACGGAGGAAAAGGTATGAGAAATGCTGAAATAGCGAGAAAAACAAACGAGACCGATATTAAATTGACACTGGAGCTTGACGGCGCAGGAAAAAGCGAAATAAGCACCGGCTGCGGCTTTCTTGACCATATGCTGACCCTTTTCGCCCGTCACGGCAGGTTTGATATGTCGGTTTCCTGCAAGGGAGATACCTATGTTGATTTCCACCATACAGTCGAGGATATAGGAATAGCGTTAGGCGACGCCTTCAAAACCGCTCTCGGCGATATGAGGGGAATAGTCCGTTATGGCAGTATGCTGCTGCCTATGGACGAGGCGCTTATTATGACAGCGGTGGACATTTCCGGCAGACCGCACCTTTCATACGGTCTTGATATTCCGGCGCAAAAGGTCGGAGAGTTCGATACAGAGCTTACTGAGGAATTTTTCCTTGGCTTTGTCCGTCACGCCGGTATGACGCTTCATATTAAACAGCTTGCCGGAACAAACTCGCACCATATAATAGAGGGAGCTTTTAAATCTGCGGCGAGAAGTCTTGCGGCGGCGGTAAAAATTGAGGAAGCGTATAAAAATGAAATTCCGTCAACAAAGGGTGTGCTTTAATGATTGCTATAATTGATTACGGAGTGGGAAACCTGTTTTCGCTTTCCTCATCGCTCAAAGCTGTGGGGGCTGACACGGTGATTACCGGCGACCCGGATAAGATAAAAAGGGCGGATAAGCTGATACTGCCGGGCGTGGGAGCTTTCGGCGACGCAATAGGCAAACTGAAAGCCGAGGGACTTGACAAAATCATTAAAAATGAGGCGGAAAACGGTAAGCCCCTGCTAGGCATTTGCCTCGGCATGCAGCTTTTATTTGATAAAAGCTATGAGTTCGGCGAGTATGAGGGACTGGGACTTATCAAAGGAAATGTTGTGCCTATGGAGGGCAGGATTCCGCAAAAACTTAAAATTCCGCATATCGGCTGGAACGCGCTTAAAATAAAGAAAAAAATTCCCGCTTTTTCTGAAATAAAGGACGGCGACTGCGTTTATTTTGTTCATTCATTTTTTGCCGACGACTGTGAGGAAAGCGTGGCGGCAACAACAGAATACGGTATAGAAATAACTGCGGCCGCGGCGAACGGAAATATAGTCGGCTGTCAGTTCCATCCTGAAAAAAGCGGCGAAATCGGACTTTCCATACTCCGCGCGTTCTGCGGCACGGAGGTAGAAAAATGAACATTTTTCCGGCAATAGACCTTTACAGCGGCAAGGCGGTGCGGCTTTTTAAGGGCGATTACTCAAAAATGACCGTTTACAGCGAAAATCCGCTTGAGGTGGCGCGTGATTTTGAGCAAAAGGGCGCTGAGTTTATACATCTTGTAGACCTTGAGGGCGCTAAAGACGGCACCACGCCGAATTTTGAAACCGTAAAAAGTATTGCGGAGAACACACGGCTTTTTACCGAAATAGGCGGCGGAATACGCAGTATGGAAACTGTGGAAAAATATCTCGGCGCAGGTGTAGACCGTGTGATACTCGGCACAGCCGCGGTTGAAAATCAGGATTTTCTTAAAACCGCGGTAAAAAAATACGGTGATAAAATCGCCGTGGGCGTTGATATAAAGGACGGCTTTGTGGCGGTAAAGGGCTGGACAGAGGCATCCGGTTACAGCTGTTTTGATTTCTGTGAAAAAATGCGCGACACAGTCGTTAAAACCCTTATATGCACCGATATTTCAAAGGATGGGGCAATGCAGGGCACAAACCGAGAATTATATAAAGAGCTTGCGGAAAAATTCGATATTGATATAGTAGCGTCGGGCGGCGTCTCGACACTTGACGATATAAGGGCGCTTAAAAAGCTTGGGCTTTACGGAGCGATAATCGGAAAGGCGTACTATATCGGCGCTATTGATTTAAAAGAGGCACTGGAGGCGGCGAAATGATAACAAAACGGATAATACCATGTCTTGATGTAAAGGACGGCAGGGTGGTTAAAGGCGTTAATTTTGAGGGATTAAACGATGTCTCTTCACCTGTAAGTCTGGGCAAATATTACAGCGACTGCGGCGCCGATGAGCTTGTGTTTTACGATATAACCGCCTCAAGCGACGGAAGACGGCTGTTCACCGATATTTTAAAGGAGGTCGCCTCAAACATCTTTATTCCGCTTACTGTGGGCGGCGGGATAAATACGCTTGACGATTTTGACCGGGTGCTTAAATGCGGCGCCGACAAGGTCAGCGTAAATTCGGGAGCTATAAAAAATCCGGAGCTTATACCATTGGCGGCGGAAAAGTACGGCAGTCAGTGCGTGGTGATTTCCGCAGACGTTAAGCGTGTGGACGGCGGGTTCAGGGTGTTCGCGCGCGGCGGCAGGGACGATACCGGCATGGAGGCGGTGTCTTGGATAAAGCGGTGCGTTGATAACGGTGCCGGCGAGGTAGTGGTAAATTCCATTGATACCGACGGCGTGAAAAAAGGCTTTGATATAGAGATGCTGAAAGCTGTATGCGAGGCGGTAAACGTGCCGGTTATAGCATCGGGCGGAGCCGGCTGCGCGGAAGATTTTGTAAAGCTCTTTAAGGAAATACCCGACATCGACGCAGGGCTTGCCGCTTCAATATTTCACTTCGGCGAGGTCAAAATTCCGGAGCTTAAAAAACTACTCAGAGAAAACAGTATAATTGTGAGGTTATGATAATGGTTGATATAAACGCGCTTAAATTTGATGAAAACGGACTTATACCCGCTGTCGTGGTTGACGCGCACAGCAAAAAGGTACTTACCCTTGCGTATATGAACAGGGAAAGCCTTGAAATTTCTATAAAAAAAGAGCTTACATGCTTTTACAGCCGCTCAAGAAAGGAGCTCTGGCTTAAAGGCGAGACCAGCGGCAACTATCAGCATATAGTATCAATAACCGCCGACTGCGATATGGACTCGCTGACCGTGCTTGTGGAAAAGGACGGACCGGCATGTCATACCGGTACTGATTCATGCTTTACAAATACCGTTTTTGAGAGCAGTGAACGCGGCGAGTTTTCCCTTGAGGGACTTTACGGACTTTTAGAGGGCAGAAAGGCAAATATGCCCGAGGGCTCATATACTACCTACCTTTTCAGCAAGGGTATAGACAAGATACTCAAAAAGGTGGGCGAGGAGTGTACCGAGGTTATAATCGCCGGCAAGGACAACGACAAAAAGGAGACCATATACGAGATAGCCGACCTTGCGTATCACGTTATGGTAATGATGGTTGAAATGGGCATTTCGGTAGAGGACGTAAGACGGGAGCTTGCTTCACGCCATATTATCGACCATAAGGTAAAGCAGGAGAAAATGGCAAGTGATAAAATGTAATTATCATACCCATACTGTCTTCTGTGACGGCAGTGATACTCCTGAGGAGCTTGTAAAAGCAGCGCTTGAAAAAAACTTTTTCGCTCTCGGCTTTTCGGGGCACAGTTATACTCAAATGGACAAAGATTTTGCCATGACGTCCGAAAAGGCGACGGAATACCGTGCTGAAATCGCGGAGCTTAAGGAAAAATACAGCGGAAAAATAGAAATACTCTGCGGAGTAGAGCAGGACTATTTTTCAGAAGAGCCGACCGATTGCTATGATTATGTGATAGGCTCAGTGCATTATGTATTTAAAAACGGTGAATACATCGCTGTTGATAATACGGCGGAGATAATAAAAAACGCCGTGCAAAAACTTTACGGCGGAGATTTTGACGCGCTTGCTGAGGATTATTTTTCGCTTGTATCAGACGTTGCCCGAAAAACAAACGCGGATATAATAGGCCATTTTGATCTTGTATCTAAGTACAGCGAGCAAAACGGCTGGGGCGAGAGCGAAAGATTTCTTGCCGCCGCTGAAAAAGCGGTAAAGGCACTTGTGCCTTACGGCAAACCGTTTGAGATAAATACTGGCGCTATGGCAAGGGGCAAAAGGAGCATACCGTATCCGTCGCCGGCAATACTTAAAATGATAAATGAAAACGCCGGTGACATTATATTTTCGAGCGACTGCCACAATAAAAACTTCCTTGATTACGGCTTTTGTGAGGCAGTGTCGCTTGCAAAAAGCATCGGCTTCAAAAGGGCGGCAATCATTAAAAGCGGAAAATTCAGCTTTATAAGCCTTTGAACGGAGGGACAGAATATGTATGACGAGCTTACAAAGGTTGACATTGACAAAATGAAAGAAGAGCTTGAGTACCGTATATCCGTGATACGTCCGCAGATACTTGAAGAGGTAAAGCTGACAAGGAGCTACGGCGATTTAAGCGAAAACGCCGAGTACCACGCAGCAAAGCGTGAGCGCGGAAAAAACGAGAGCAGAATCAGGTATCTGCGCAATATGATAAAGACTGCGAGGGTGATAACTCCGCAGAGCAAGGCTGACGAAGTGGGTCTTTTTGACACGGTGGAATATTATGTAGAAGAGGACGATGTGACCGAGAGCGTGAGGATAGTGACTTCGCTCAGACAAAACTCGCTTGAACGGCTTATAAGCCGCGAATCACCTCTCGGCAAGGCGGTAATGGGAAAAAAATGCGGCGAGCGGGTATGCGTAAAGGTGAGCGACGATTACAGCTATTTTATAGTGATAAAACGGATAGAAAAAGGCGGAGACGACGCGAGCCTTGAAATAAGAAAATACTGAAAGTCTGTTTTTTGACGCTGCTTTCGCGGCGTCTTTTTTTTGCTATAAAAAAATTTTATAAAATATTAAAAAAAGCGTTGACATTTGTGTACCGTTGGTATATTATACCGCTGTATCAATGAGAAATTAAATCATAGGTAAACCGGGAAGAAGGTGTACCAATGTGATATAAAATGCTTCGGCGGACAAATTTATTTTGGGATTAAGCGGATTACCGTAATTACGACCCATAAAAACAAGGCTTTCGCAAGAAAGCTATCATTGCGTTACAGCAATTAAGCTGGAAGGTTTTATTATGGAAAATTTAAAACAGAAACCGAAGAAAGACGATTCATGCACAGATACAAAAAATAAATCAGGATGTTCCTGTAAGGAACACCCTGAAGAACGTACCGATCAGGCGTTTACGGTAAACAAACCGTTTCGCGGCATACAGTTCGCGGCTAACCGTGCGCTGTCCGATACGGATATACTGAAGCTGGAAAAAAATATTCCGGAAGATGAAACCCTGCTTTTTACTGTTTCGGGAGACCTTAGTATAAAAAGCAGGTACAGCAATACATTTCTCGCGGTTACTGATAAGCATATATACGGGTTTGACGATACCTTTGACGGCGGCGTCAGGGTACATAGCTACGATAAGGTAAAGCGTGCCGCGGTAAAGCGTTATTACGGCAACGCGATACTTATTTTTTCGATGGACGAAAGCGACAAGGAGTTTATTGACCTTTCAAAGGAACACATCAACTTTATGCGCTTTTCCTACAAGGTCGCGTCGCTGTATGACGCCGCGGCGTTCTTTATACAGAATATAGCTGCGGGCAAGGATCTGCATGAGGAAATGCAGATAGTCGAGGCTTCGTTTGAAAAGCAGTTCTGCATCTGCCCGCAGTGCGGCAGGAACCTTATACGTCCAGGCGCGCCCTGTATGAACTGTCAGTCAAAGGATAAAATTGTCAAGAAGCTTATCGGTTATGTGACGCCTTACAAGACACTTCTGATATTTTGTATGTTCCTGTCGGTAATAACAACCGCCGTGTCGCTGCTGCCGCCTTATATGACCAAGCTGCTGGTAGACGATGTTCTTCCTGCCGGTGATAAAGGTATGCTCGGCGTCTGTGTCGGCGTGCTGCTCGCCACTTATATTATACAGTACGGCGTCGGAGCGGTGCGTTCGTATCTTCTGCGCGTCAGCGGAGACAAGATTGTCGCCGACCTGAGAAACGATGTATATAAAAAGGCGCAGCTGCTAACTATGCGGTTTTATGACAGAACATCTACCGGTTCGGTTATCAACCGTATCAGCGGCGATACTTCGAACATACAGTCATTTATGCTCAGAATAACGCAGGAGGTAGTGGTTCAGTTTTTCCTGCTTATAGGAATAATAGTGATAATGTTCGCCATGAACTGGCAGCTTACCCTGCTTTCACTTATTCCGGTTCCGTTTGTCGTAATAGGCGCGAGAATATTCGGCAAAAAGATAGCGCCTTTTTACCGCAGGATATGGAGGCGCTGGTCGGCGGTTACTTCGATACTGACCGATACGATTCCCGGAATACGTGTTATTAAAGCGTTTACCAACGAGAAAAAAAGCTTCAATACCTTTAAAAAGTATAATGACAGATGGCTTAAAACCGATATAAGCGCGTCTAAAATAACCACGCTGTTCCCTAATATTGTGGGGTTCGTAATAACCTGCGGTTCGCTGATAATATGGGGAATAGGCGGAAAGCTCGTAATAGAAAGCCCCGAATTTATTTCAGCCGGTCTTCTTGTCTCGTTCCTTTCATATACGTCAATGTTTTACGGTCCTGTCAACTTTTTTGCCAATCTGAACGACTCGTACCAGAGCGCGCTTAACTCGGCGGAAAGGATACTTGATATAATTGACGCCGAGCCGGAGGCGAATTTCGGAAAAGGTAAGCACCCCGAAAAGCTTGAGGGACGTATTGAGTTCAGAAACATCAACTTCTCGTTTGACAGGTCTAAGAAGACGCTGAGCAACGTAAATATCGTTATTGAACCGGGCGACATAGTAGGTATAGTAGGAACAACAGGCGCCGGAAAATCGACCCTTATAAACCTGCTTATGCGGTATTATGACAACTATGACGGGGAAATACTTATTGACGGAATGAATATCCGTGATATTGATATGGAGTTTTACCGTTCGGAAATAGGCTATGTACAGCAGGAGCCTATGATGTTCCATGATTCCATATATAATAATATAGCCTACGGAAGCGACAACGCCTCGGTCGAGAGTATTATAGGCGCGGCGGAGGTGGCAAACGCACACGAGTTTATAGCAAGACTGCCTGACGCGTACGATACCGTGCTCGGCGAGCGGGGAACAGGACTTTCTGGCGGCGAGCGGCAGAGGCTTTCCATCGCGCGCGCGGTGCTTAAAAATCCGAGCATACTTTTCTTCGATGAAGCTACGGCGTCGGTTGACTCGGAAACAGAAAGTCTTATTCAGGCGGCTATTGAGCGTCTGATACGCGGAAGAACCACAATTATGATAGCTCACCGTCTTTCAACCCTCAGAAAAGCAAACAAGATTATTGTTGTTGACAAGGGCGAAATAATCGAGATGGGCTCACCCGAAGAGCTTATGGCGCTTAAGGGCAAGTATTACAAGCTGATACAGATTCAGACAATGTCCGATCAGGTGCGCAAGAGCAAAGAGGAAGAGAGGTTTGACTGATGGCACGACTTTATATTGACAATGATATGGCGCGCTTCACAAGAAAGGATATAACGCTTGTTGATATGGAGCTTTACGACGGAAGAAAATTTGAAAATCTTGAGCCGCGCCGTCTGTTTCCTCTTTCGGGACTTGAAAAATATATCACCCTGCTTGACGAGGATGGGGTAGAACGTGGTATAATACGTGATATGAAGACCCTTCCCGAAAAAGAGAGAGCAACGATAGAGGAATGCCTTGACGAGTATTACCTGATACCTAAAGTCACAAAAATAACCGACTGTAAGGAAAAATACGGCGTGCTCAGGATATGGGCACAGACAAACTGCGGAGACGTGGTAATAGAGATACGCAATATTCTTCACGGCATCAAGCTGATATACGGCACACGCGTTCAGCTCAGAGATGTAAACGACAACAGGTATGAAATTTCAAATATCAATGAGCTGGATTCCCGAAGCCGAAGACTGATTGATTCTTTCCTATAACAGTCGCCGAGGACTGTCAGATAATAAGAACAGGAGGAAGAAAAATGAAACTCATACTCGCCATTGTATGCAATGACGACAGCCAGAGCGTATCATCGGCTCTTATCAGAGAGGGCTTTTTTGTAACAAAGCTCTCAACAACCGGCGGTTTCCTGCTGGTCGGAAATACGACACTGCTTATCGGAACAAAGGATGAGGAAGTAGAAAGAGCGATAGATATTCTCAAAAAATTCTGTACGGTGCGTAATCAGGTTAAGAAGCCTGACGCGGCATTCGGAGCCGGACTTACGAATTATAGCCTGCCTGAAGAAGTGTCAACCGGCGGAGCGACTGTATTTGTGCTTAACGTGGACGAAATGCTGAAAATGTAGCTGTTTAAAAGCACATAAATGTAAGCGACGCGGCAGAAGTTTCTGCCGCGCCGGTTGTTTGAGCGCTGATAATAAATTACTCTTGATTTTATAAAAGGATTATTGTATAATAATCAGGACAAGTTTTTTGCCGGTGTGATGGAATTGGCAGACGTGACGGACTCAAAATCCGTTGGGCTAATCACCCGTGTGGGTTCGAGTCCCACCACCGGCACCATGTTGATAGCCTCGATACGCAATTTTGTGTTCGAGGCTTTTTTATGCGAAAAATTTTCGTTTTCAGGTTACAAACGTATATTTATATAATGAATTAAAAACATCAAATATCTGGGTTATAGCAATATATGCAAGGTGAGTTTCGGACAAAAATAATGAAAAACTTTTTTGATAATGTTGCCGGAGATATAACTTGAGAGTGGTTATCTACGCCCGATATTCTTCAAATAATCAGCGGCAGGAGCCTTTCGGGGACCGGCCGCGGGAATTAAAGAAATACGCTGCATATAACGATATTCAAATTTCCGCTTATGTAAAAATCAGAGTTGATTCCAGGATGATCTTTTACCCATATTTTACACACAATTTACCAAACCGCGATTGAAGAAAAATGGCGCTGCGATAAAATATTATATGGTTTGAAATTATTGTAAAAGACGATGATTTAAGCTGAGATTAAGCGAAAGAAGGTAGTGCGCGGCAAAATAAGAAGAGATTAGTAAGATATATTTTCAGAAATGCGAGAGGGAAAAATTATGTCAATTATAAAGAAAAAATTCAAACGTGCTTTAGCGCTTTTTACAACTTTGGCGATGATGCTCGGAAGTCTTACCTCGCTCACCTTTGTTTATGCGTCCGGTGCAGAGGGGGAACTTAACGGCGAGGGCACAGTTCAGTCGCCTTATCAGATTGGATCTGAAGCAGATTATAATTTATTCGCTGAACTTTTGAACGAAGGCAACACGAAATATATTGGCAGCGATAAGGTTTTCACCTTGACAAACGACCTGTATCTGACCGAGCAGCCGACTATAATCAATAGCTTCTCAGGTACGCTTGACGGACAGGGGCATGTCATTTTAGGTCTTAATATGCAGGGAAGCATAGAAAACATCAGTACATACAGATTGGCTATGATAATCGAAAACACGGGCACCATAAAAAATCTTGCTGTTGATACCCCGAATATCATAGTGACCGGCGGCACTAAGGACAGCGGTCCGCTGGTAGGCGTCCTGACGGCCAAAAGCGCAAACGCGACCTTTGAAAACTGCGCTATTATAAACGCAAATATTCAGGCCTCCGGCTCTGATAAGGCAGCGGGCTTTGCCGCCGAGAACGATGGCAGCACCGTTACCAACTGCTACTTTACCGGAACCGTAAATGCCGGGCTTCAGCCGGGTGCGATATTCGGGTACTCCAAGGGAAGCGGTACGGTCGTTGAAAGCTGCTATATCGAGACAGTACTTACCACAAACAAGTACAGCGGTCCGGTAACAGCTTATCCTAACAGGGTGAAGGTATATAATACGATAGTCGCAGACGGAGAAACTACTGTCACCAGCAACCGAGATGAAACATTCAACGGCAGACTTATCGGAACCTATAATAAGTTTAATTCAAATGTGTTTGAGAACAACTATGTTATTGAGGATTATACAATAAACGGCGTTGTTGCCGCCGGAAGCGACGACCCGAACAGCAAGTTCGGCAAGAGCGTTTCAGAGGACGAAATATCAGCGCAGTCCTTTTATGAAGATACCCTCGGCTGGGATTTTGAAAATGTATGGAAATGGGAGTCGAGTCTCGGTCATCCGGCTCTTAAATACATTGATGTCGGTCATACTCCCGACCGGGTTTCGGTAACATTTTACGGTGACACCTCCACTCAAAAGGGCTTCACCTGGTATACCGAAGGCAAATGTGAGCAGCCCGCAGTAAGGATAAGCAAGACTACAGGCTTTGATTCCGCTTTGGAATTTATCCCTACGGCGACCGAGACTGAAAACGGCTGGAGATATAAGGCTGTCGCTTCCGGATTAGAGGCAGACACGGAATATTATTATCAGGTCGGTGATAAGGACTCCGGAAAATACAGTCTTGTAGGCAGCTTTAAGACCGCTCCGAAAAACGGCGGTTTCACATTTATAAACCTCACAGATACTCAGGCTAAATCCTCCGCGGAAGCTCAGCTTTCGGCAAATACCATAGCAGAAGCGCTCCGCACGGTAGATAATGCAGAGTTTATAGTACACAGCGGCGACTTTGTTCAGACAGGCGCCGATGAGCAGATGTGGAAGGATATGCTCAACTTTTCAAAGGAGAGCATGATGAATACCACTATAGTTCCCGCGGCAGGCAATCACGAATATGAGCAGAATGTTTTTTACGACCACTTCAATCTTGAGACCCCGAATGATCAGGATTATTCCACCGGTGTATATTATTCATTTGATTACGGCAACACTCACTTTGTGACACTCAATACCAACGAAAACGCCGCTCAGGCTATATCGGACGCTCAGCTTGAATGGTTAAGACAGGATGTCAAAGCAGCGCGTCAGCGAGGGGCATCCTGGGTAATACTTAATCTCCATAAGGGCGTATACACCACCGCTACGCATATAATGGACGAGGATGTCAAAGGACTCAGAAAAATACTTATCCCGGTTATAGATGAGCTTGATATTGACCTTGTGCTTCAGGGTCACGACCATATCCTCGCCCGCACAAAGGTGTTAAAGTATGATGAAGACGGCGAGGCATACGGCGCAGTTGCCGAAACCGAAACCTTCACCGAGATCAAAAACGGCAACAGAATAGAATACGCAATGAATCCTGACGGAACCATTTATCTGGTTATGAACACTGCCGGTGCGAAGCATTACGAGCAGAGCACAGACGTTGAAGGTCTCGATATGGATAAATATCTGGAACTCTTTGACCGCTCCGAGCAAAATGCAAACGCTCAGCATTTTGCGGGAATAACGGTTACGGATACCCGTCTTGAGGTCAATATATATCAGATGATAACCGGCGCACCCGCTGTTGAAATGGACGGCTTCGGCATTGACCGCGAGGTTACTCCCGTTATAGAAATAATAAACGGTCTTCCTTCGGCAGATGAGGTCACAGCCGCCGATACCGACAGGGTAGAAGAGGCGTATAGCGCTTTCCTTAAGCTGAACGATAGCCAGCGCAAGGCTGTAATCAACAAGGATAAGCTCCTTGCATTGATTGAAAAGCTTTATTCGATGGGTCAAGTAGGCGACACTCTGATACAGTGGAACGACCCGACTGCCGAAACGCGCCAGAGCATAGCAGTAAGAAATGATACCGCAAAGGAGTTTACTGACGCTCCGGTACTCCTCAAGCTTCAGAACATTCCCTCGGGAACAGAGCGAAACACCCTGAAATTCTATTCTATGAACGGTTTGCCGCTTTCATATGAGATTGAAAACTGGGACCCGGACAATGTAAGCACGGTCTGGGTAAGAATACCGAAAATACCCGCAAACGATGCAGTAAATATATGGGCGTATTTCGGAGGAGAAGAAGCCGATAACGACCCCTCCGATGTATGGAATGATGATTATCAGCTTGTAGACCATTTCAGCACTGCTTCAAAGGACGCCGAAATGCGCACTGATTCTACCGGTCAGCATACAGGCACCGTTACCGGAGATATCACTTCAGTTACTGCCGAGGACGGAACCGTAGGCGCTTATTTTGAAAACAATAAGGTAGACTACGGTAATGTAGGCGGCGGATACAAAGCTTTAAGCATAAGCGCGGTATTTACCGCAACAGAGGAAAATCTTGCTAAAATGACCGAGGAAACCGCCGCACTGATAGCAAGGGACGCGTTTGATGCTAATGCTTCAAGCAATGACACCTTCTTCCTTGGAATTGATCCGGACAGTAAAACGGCGGTAAGCCGCTATAAAGGAATTTGGTGGGAGAACGCTGCTATTACAAGCTGTGAATCAAATGACCAGAGCGTTCCGATAGACAACAACAAGCATTTGCTGACTATGAGCTATGACGGCATAACGGTCACTCTTTATATTGACGGTGTGTGTGTTTACGACAGCTTTGTTGAAAGCCACAGTACCCTTTTAGATGCCGATACCTCCACAGTAATAGGCGCGTATTCTGATATGGACAAAGTAGCCGGAGCCTTTTGCGGTATTATAGACGAAATACAGCTTACCGGCAATCAGGTGAGTGCTGAATGGGAAAACTTCCGTTACAATAACTATTTCGGAGACGCTGTTCAATACGGTAAAATGGTAGAAAAAGACGCCGAAGAGCTTGCAATTTCTATAGCTCAGCCTTACACCGGCGCTCATCTTGAAAACGGCAAGACCACGGTTTCCGGCGTTATAAACAAACCTGCCGAGATCACTGCCGAAATAAACGGAGAGACTGTTTCCTGCGGTAATTTTGATTTCGGAGAGTTTGAGTTTGAGCTTCCCGTAAATGGGATTGATGAACAGGAACTTGTACTGACCGCCGCTTTCAGAGACGATAAGACCGAAACCGCAGAAGCTGCGATAACCCTTATTCTTACCGATGAACAAGCACCCGCACAGCCTGAGCTTTCCGATTTGTCTTCAAGCGGAGAGCTTCATACCCAAAGCAACACTCTTACCCTGACAGTAAAGACCGACGACCTTGAAAAGCTTACCGCTCAGTTTTACCAGAACGAGCTTGTTACTCTTAATGAAGAAAATACCGTGCTTTATGTCGGCAGCACTCAGGAAAAACTGGCTGACGCCATCCGTCCGGGAGACGGAACAAAATCGGATAAGCTTTTCACAGAAACTTCAGATGAAAATGCAACACCTTATCAAATTTATGAAATTACCCTTACGGATGCACAGGCTTCCAACGATAAATTCCATATTGTATGGAACGGAAGCACCGAAAGAGAAGTCACCGCTTATGTGTTCGACTATGCGGCGGACGGCTGGTCAGAGCTTGCCCATGCTTACAATGAAGAAACCGGCGCAGGCACCATGGATATAACCGTTAAAAACGAGAATATCCTTGACGGTAACAAGATGTATCTGCTTATCTGGCGCGGAATGAGAAACGATGTTGCAAAACGTACCGATTTCCGTCCTTCAACGGGAGAATATGACTTCAGCTTCCAGATAGTCCCCGATACTCAGCTTTATGCACAGTCATATCCCGACCGTGCGCTCACACAGTTCCAGTGGATAGCCGATACCTTCGATTCCATAAAGTCAAAAATGGTTCTCTCTGTAGGTGATGTAGCAAACCGTCCTTACCTCAATCAGGAATACCAGTGGCAGAATATGGACGCCGCTTACAAAATCCTCAACGATAACAACATTCCTTACGCCATAGGCTGGGGCAACCACGACTATGACCGCGAAGAGCCCAGCAACCTTATTCTTTACAAGAAGTATTTCTCTGCTGAACGCCTTAAGAATTCTGCGGGAAAATACTGGGGTGATTCTATGGATAATGACTGCGCTTATTATCTTATGGAAGAAAAGGGCGCTAAAATTATGATACTCACCGTAGGATACTGGGCGACCGAAGAAGAATACGAGTGGGCGCAGAATGCTATTGAAGAGCATCCCGACTATTCGGTGATCATCGTTACCCACATGTATGTTGACCGTTACGGTAACCTGCAGGGCGACCAGTCACTTGAATTTGAAGCAAAGCTTGTTGAACCGTATGTAAATGTTAAAATGGTGCTTAACGGTCATGACCACGGTTCTAATATAAGGTATGATGTTGAAGGCGAAGGCACTGCCCACGAGCATATAGTATGGAGCCTTGACACTGACTACCAGCGCGCTCCGTACGGCGGCGGCGGTTACGTGCGAAATATGCATATCGACCTTGAAAATGACCTTGTTTATTTCAACACCTATTCCCCCATACACGACAGCACGGAATTCGGCTTTAGCCGTCTGCCTCAGACGGAAACCCCCGGAATGTATAAGAAAAACATGGAAGAATTTGTGATTCCGGTTGATTTCGGCGGTAATACCGAACGCTCTGTCAGAACCGATTCGCTCACCATATCCTGCGGAGATGCCAAACCATTAGGTGAGGCACAGAACATTGTCGGCAGCCAGAGCGTAAGCGTAGATTTTGAAGGTCTTGAGATGAATACAGGATATGAATGGTATGCGGTTCTTACCGACGAGGCGGGTCACTCCACCGTCAGCAAAACCATGCAGTTCTTTGTATCAGAGCTTGATACCTCGGCTTTGAAGGCTGCGATAGAAAATGCCGAAGCGATTGAGCTTTCGGATTATGAAGAAGCCGGTAAGGCAGAGTTTATTGCGGCATTGGAAGCGGCAAAGGCCGTCCTTAACAATCCAAATTCCACTCAGGCAGAGGTCGATAGTGCCGCGGCAGCTTTGAATGCGGCAAAAGACGCTCTCAAGCTTATCACAGATGACGGCGGCAGCGATAATAACGGCTCAGACGGCAGCGGTGACAGCGAAGACATTGATAATAATAATGACAATAATTACTCAGACGTTAATAGCGGTAATAATGACGGAAACAGTTCAAACGGAAACGGCAGCGGTCAGAATAATTCTGACGCCGGTTCGGGAAATTCGGATATACCGCAAACCGGAAATGAAGATTATATTATCTTGTTTACGGTATTATTAATGACAGGCGCCGTGGCGGTTATTCTAAGGCATAAGTTTCTTATCAGAAAGAAACACTGAACAATGAACCGCGATAGTAATTAAAATATTTTTATCTGAGACCGGAGCGGTGAATACCGCTCCGGTCTCAGCGTTAATATAAGCCCTATGATAAACGTACCGTGTTAAACAACATAAAGGTATTTATGCGAGGATGGCTTGGATATTACGGAATAGCGGAAATGGACACGCTTA
>CALWIZ010000029.1 GCA_944380885.1 uncultured Clostridia bacterium
TTTGCCCGCTTTCAGGGGGCTTGGTTTTGTGCGCCCTTTTTCGGAATTTTGCTTAGATTACAATGTTTCAACCTTTATCAACCTCTTTTTCATTTGGTATAGATGGAATGGCACCTTTCTTTGTTGTGCTTAGTCCCGCCGTTTTTACCGCGCGCTTCACGCAGCTTTCTATTTCGGATATTTGAAGCTCCTCTTTCGGCTTTTCAAGCCTGAGCAAAGAGGAAATAAACGAACCGAAGAAAATATCTCCCGCTCCGGTAGTATCCTCCGCCTTTACCGCAAAAGCCGGAATATGCCTTACACAGCCCTGCGCGGCATAGGTGACGCCGTTTCCGCCGTCTGTCACCAATGCGATTTTCGGACCCATTCCGCAAATTTCCTTCGCGGCTTTTTCGGGAGTTTCAATTCCGGTTATCATCTGAGCTTCTTCACGCGATACCTTTATAATTTCAGCAAAAGGGACGTACTCCCTTATTTTTTTGGCCGCCGTTGCTTTATTCGGCCACAGCGCCGCCCTGTAATTGGGATCATATGTAATAACGCATCCGCTGTCTTTCGCCGTTTTAAGCGCGCGGTCAGTCGCCGACGCCGCCGGCTCATCCGTAAGCGAAAGCGAACCGAAATGAAATACCTTTGAATCCCTGATAAGTTCCGAATTTACTTCTTCGGGAGTAAGGAAAATATCCGCGCCGAAGCGCCTGTAAAAACTGAACGAACGGTCTCCCTCAGCGTTAAGCTCTACAAAGGCAAGCGTGGTATTATGGATACCGTCCCTTACTACGCCCTCGGTTGATATTTTGTTTTTGCGCAGCACATCTATCAGAAAATCCCCGAAAATATCCGCCCCGACTTTGGTTATCAGCGCAGTTTTCCCCCCGTACCTCGAAACAGTAGCCAAAAGGTTTGCCGGCGCGCCGCCCGGATTTCTCCCGAACAGATGACATCCGTCCTCCGCTGTTCCGTAGGGAGTAAAATCTATAAGCAGCTCTCCGAGTGCCGTTACGTCTGTCATAATAAAACCACCCTTAAAACGAAATATAATTTCCTATCCGCTTTTCATAAAAATAATATCCTTTAAATCCTATACGTTTCAAAAGCTTGGCTGTGCTGTCAAAAGCGTTTCCCAGACGGTCCGATGTATGCGCATCGCTTCCGAGCGTTATCATTTCGCCGCCTAACGACCTGTATACACCCAATATCCTTTCATCGGGCATAAGCGAATCAAACGATGTGCCGACGCCTGATGTATTAACCTCAAGCGAAATCCCGCGGCTTATTACTTTCTTTAAAATACCGTTTATTTCCTTTTCAAAATTCATAATATCTATACCGCGATTATATTTACCGTTGATATATCGCAGCGGGCATGTAAGATGGGTAAGAACGTCAAAAAATGGCGCGTCAAGCAATTTTGAAATCTCCTGAAGATATTTTTTCAAAAACTCATAAATCTGTTCGTCGGTCATTACCGCAAAATCAAGACGAGAATAGGCGTCCCTCAATTCTCCGAATTGAATGCAATGCGCCGAGCCGAGAACCACGTCGAAATCCGTTATTTTTAAAATATTTTCAGCGTTCGCAACATCGTAAAGGTATTCCGACATTTCAACTCCGCGAAAAAGTCTGAGTTTACCGTCATATTCTTCCGCTGCTTCATAAATATCCCTTACGGATGAAGTTATTCTGTCTAAAGTCTTTTCGGAAAAATAATACCACATGTCCGCATGGTCGCTGACGGTAACACCCGCAAGCCCCTTTTCTACGGCCGAACGGCATATATCATATACCGTTTGTCTTCCGTCCAAAGAATTTATGCTATGAGTATGACTGTCATACTTTTCCATTTTTATCTTATCCTCAAAATGCAGCTTTACTTTTTATTATATATTATTGTATAATTATTAAAACATTTAGTCAACAATCGCTACGTAAAATGAAAAAACGCTCAATTTTATTTTCAAAACAGATTTAGACGGTGATTATATGAACAAAGAACGGGAAAAAGAAATTTTAGAAATAATTTTAAAAGAGAAAACTGTTACTGTTAAGGAACTGGCTCAAAGGCTCTATTCCAGCGAACCGTCCATACGAAGAGATCTTTCCTTATTGGAAAAGCAGTCGCTGATACGCCGCACTCACGGCGGAGCTGTTCTTGAGGAAAATAACAGCTCGGCTTTACGCATCCCATTTCTGATAAGGGAGCTTGAACAGTCGGATGCCAAGATAGTCATAGCAAAAAAAGCCGCTGAGCTCGTAAAGGACGGCGACCTTATAATGACCGACGCTTCCTCCACCGCATACGGAATAATCCCGTTTTTAAGCACAAAATCCCGGCTGACCCTTATAACCAGCGGAATAAAAGCGCTCATAAGGGCAAGCGAATACAGCATAGCGGCTCAATCGACCGGAGGAAAGATAATTTCGTCGTGTCTTTCGCTTGTCGGTGAAGACGCTCATCGCACAATATCATTTTACAACTCCGACATTTGCTTCTTTTCATGCCGCGGAGTTGACGCAGACGGCTGGCTAACAGATTTTTCCATAGAAGAAAACCACCTCAGACAGCATATGTTAAAGCAGTCAAAGGTCAGGGTACTTCTTTGTGCAAGCCAAAAATTCGGTAAAAAATACTCACATAACCTATGCAGCATAGAAGATATAGATTATATTATTACCGAAAGCAAGCCGTCAGACGAATTTAAAAAAATGTTCGGAGCAAAGATCCTGTATCCCTGAAAACCGCCGTACACGAGATCAATCTATTTTTTAATCTCAATCATTTCGCTTATTGATTTCATTCCTTTGGTATCCAGCACGAAAAAACGCTGGACCGCCGTGAGTCCAAACTCTTTTGCGCTGCGTATAAGCTGTGCACTTGTGCTTATTATGCCGTCGGCTCCGAGTGCAGACAGCCATTTGATCCCGGCTCGGTCTTTCCCTATACCCTCCGCCAAATCTATATGCACAAATATATACTTATTTTTTGCTTTCGCCCTTTTTATATCCTCGGCCACAGTCATTATATCGGCGTTCAGATGGAACAGCACCTCTGTTTCGGACATAAGCGCCCTTTGCCACCCCGCGGAATCGGTAGCGGCGATTACCGGCGTCCGTTCCAAAGCCTCTGCTATATTCTGTTTATACACAAATACCGCCCCCAAAAAAACAAACAGAGATACAAAGCGACTGCCGTACTTTGTATCTCTGTTCTCTGTATAAATTATAATACCCTTCAGCCGCTTTGTCAAGCTCCGTTATCCTGAAATGCATTTGTCTCTGTTTTCCTAAACCTTTACATCTGTTGTCTCCGATATCTCTTTCAGCCCCTGCACAGCCTAAAGCACATACTTCAAGATATATATTTTTTCTTCAATTTCCTTGAAGTTTATCCTTTCTTCTGCCATACTCATTTTCACACTTCACGGTATTTTTGTTTTTTAAGCAATTCATTTTACCGTTTTTATGTGCATTGAGGAAGTTCTTTTACCGAACTTCTTCCTTTTGCTGATTTTTGTTTTACACTAAGATACTGCAAAACAGACAAATAAACCGCTGCCCTGCTTTATCCGTCAATTAAATAATCGTGCAGAAAGCTGTTCCACGGTATATCGGGTACCGTATTTCGGGTTATACGCTCATACATATGCGCCATAAGCGGATATTCCGCCAGTCTGTTTCCGAGATATTTCCCCATAAGCCTTATGACGGCGACCGATTCAAGCGTTACTCCGCTGAGCTGTTCCTCTGCCTCGGAGAATTCTATGCCGGAACCTAAAATCACTCCGAGCCTCCGCGTTCTCCCGCCGAATACCGTAACGTAAAGGTCTCCCGCTCCGAACGCCAGTGCGTTTTCCCCGCCGCCGAGCAGCTTTATCAGCTCCCGCATTTCTCTCACCGACTCGTAAAAAAGTCCCGCCTGCGCATTGTACCTGCCCGACTGCTCCGGATTGTTTCCGGCATATGCTCCTATCGCAAGGCTCACCGCCATGGCATAGGCGTTTTTAAGCGCCACCGCCGTCTCGATGCCTTTTACATCGTCTGTGACCGATATATGATAATACTCTGTCCCGAATATCCCGCGCAGCTCTTCCAGCACTTTTTTGTCCCGCCCGCAGAAGGCCACTTCGGTTTCTACCCTGTCGGCAAGCTCAAAGCTTATACACGGTCCTCCCACCGCATTAAAGTATATGTCCTCTCTTAATCCCGTATACCATTCAGGAATCGTCTCAAGCGTACCGTCGTCCTTCCCGTGCAGCCCCTTTGTGACCGCAAGTACCTTCTGCCCGCTTTTAAGCTTCGGTATCACCTCTTCAGCAAACCAGCCGGCTCCGAAGCTTGATACCCCGCTGACAACCACATCGCTTTCCGGAATATTCTCACTTATTTCTTCATACTGCCTGAAGCTTATATCTCCTCTCAGCTCCCGTTTAAGGGTCTTGTGATAATTGCTGCGCTTCAGTTCGTCTATTATTTCCGCGTCCAGCGGCGTTCCGGCAACTGTCACTCTGTGTCCCTTTTCCAGCGCCGGCACCGCCATCGCGCTCCCCATCATTCCCGCTCCTATGATCAATATTTCCATCTTTCCCTCTCCTTTTGTTTTGTCTACGGATGCCTATTCCTCAACTGCATAAACTATATTTTCCATATTCCCGAACGTCTTTACGTCAATATCGGTCCTCTTATTTATGATTATGTCTATTCCCAAATGCCCGTCATATCCGCTCTTGGGTGCCGTTACCCTGTATGTGAATTCGACATTCAGCTTACTTATCAGCCGGTCTATCACCTCGTTCGTTTTATACATATCGTCTATTTCTATATAAAATACAATAAGAAATTTTCTCCTCTTCTCAAGCTTTGACAAAAGCACCGTAGCCCCCAGACAAAATACCGCCGCCGCTATCGCTCCTATGTAAAATCCGTACCCTATCGCTATACCTATTATGCTCGTCGTCCATATCCCCGCTGCCCTGCCGTGCCGCCCTCTCTCGTTCCCGATAAGTCCGCCTATTGCCGTCGCCAAAAGCAGGTTCAGCACCACTCTCAGCACAAGCTCCAAGCCTATATTAAACCGTTCCATCTTTCCGGTGTCAGCTCCTTCGACTATTTATTTATAATATAGCCACTTCATATTTTTCCGGCTTGTCATCAGGTGTGAACCCCTGCATCGTTCCCGTATTGCGATAGGAAAATACCACCCTGTCGGAAAAGGTTTCTATAAGCAGATACTGCGCTACTTTAGGCGTACCCGTGCTTTCGTAAGCAATAGCCTTTTCCGTACCCGGCAGAATTCCCGCGATACCGTCGTTCTCAAAATATTCAAACGGTCTGTCAGTCGCAAAGGGCCGCAGCCCCCCCATATGCACCGTATGAAAGCCTATGCTTTTTTTCTGCTCCGCGGTGATTATTCCGCCGGGAGTTTCCATAAGCCTGCCGCTAATGTCAAAATGCAGCACGCCCTCCCACGAATGACGCCTCAGATAATCCTGTCCGTGAACATGCCCGTACAGGTAAAACAGATTTTTGTGACCGGCAAATGCCTCTTTTAACGCTTTCTGCCTTTTTTTGTCCATATCGCAGTCATACAGCACGGTGCCGTCTGTTCTGCGTACCGTTGCCGATACATGACCTATAACAAATATCAGTTTGTCTCCGTTAGGATCGGTTTTCGAAAGCTTGTGCTTTAACCATTCAAGCGACTCCGGATTATAACAGCAGTCATGATTGTTAAAGGCCTCATCAGGGTCGATATTTATACCGAAAAAGTCTGTGCCGTCAACCGTATAATGAAATGCCAGATGATAAATCCCTGCCTGTTTTCCTTTTGATTTTGCATATACCCCGTAATATTCCCCTTCAGTCAGCTCTCCCAGCGTTTCCTTCATCGGTCCTGTATTGTAAAAATCGCAGGCATTATACGGCGGATTATCCGCAGTCGGGAGATCTCCCAAAATGAGATCGTTGTTCCCCGAAACATACAGTACGCGCCCGCCCACGGCTGTTCTTTTGAAATTCTCCGTCAGCTTGCCCTTGATATCCAGCCAGTTCACATACGGCAGCGCGCAGGATCTGTCCCAATACGGATAATCCGATATATTATCTCCTCCTACAATTGAGATATCCGCCTTGCCCCATTCCGCTGCGGTCTGTTCCGCCGCCGCAACAGCCGACTGCCTCAGCACCGTCGGCATATTTAGCATAGTCTGCTGATTGTGTATATCGGTATAGCAGGCTATTTTCATTTTCCCTACTCTCCATTACAGTTATATGATTGATTATCGGTAATTCAGCAGTAAAACTGACCGCATCTGATAAAAATATACTGCTGCCATTGCCCGTCCGTAACGACTGCAGCAATGGCAGCAAGCACTAAAGCACCAGGTTATGAGGCCCTGTATATTATAAAACCTCTTGATTCGACTGTTATATTTCTTAAAACAATGTCCCCGGAAACCTTAAATTCGCAAAGCTCAGAAATATCAAGTGCTCCGCCGGTAATTGCAATTTTCTTTCCGGCTGCGCCGAAGACATCTGATTTTTCCGCCCTGCAGGTCCCGTCAATGCAGACCGTACCGCCGTCCGGCACTTTTTCCATAGCTGTTTTCAATGTTTTTAAAGGAAAATCATGCTCACCGCCATTTGAATCGTTCCCGTTTTCCGGGTCGATCCAAATGTGGTTCCTTCAATAATTTTCCTCAGCCAGACCCTCCATCCATTCGGTTATCGCCACCGAAAGAATATCATAGCCGTCTGCGTTCGGGTGCAGACCGTCGGGGAGATGCTTTTCGGCGTCAAAATTTTCCGTTACGTACGGTTCGGAATTGAGATCTATCCATGCTACACCGTTACGCTCGCATACATCCTTTGCCATAGCAATATACCATTCCATAGTAGAGGAATCGGCACCGAATTCATTATTGATTATATAGCCTATCACCGAGCCCGCAAACTTTTGTTTAGTCTTTACGATAAGATCCTCCAGCGCCGCCTCTATATCGTCGGTATCTATACCGTACTGAACATCCTGGGCTATGAGTATGTCGTTCACGCCGCCCTCAAGTATTACAAAATCATAATAATCACTGCTTGCCGAATCAAGCTGTGTTGCTATCTGACCTCTGCCGGTTATATCGGTGCCGAGAAGCGTCCAACCGCTTACGGCAAGATTTTCATATTTCATACCTGTCTGAGCTACTCTTCCCGCCCATGACAAGCCGTATGAATCAGCCGCGCCGTATGCTATGGAATCGCCTAAATAAAGTGCGCTTTTGCCAAGCAGCGGCGAAACCTCTTCATCATCAAAAATACCGAGCAATACCTTGCGGAGGGACGCCAGACTGCCGGAATCCACCTCATCCGTACCTGCGGCGGAAAGCTTTTTGGCCCTTATAAGATCAAGTATGCTGATTACCCTGTCGCCGTTATAATCCTTTTCCACGCTGATTCCGCCGGAAACGGCTACGGGCTTGTTATTCGCGGCATGCGCGCTTATTCCGGTAATCTCAAAGCCGCTGCAATCCATAGAGGAATCGAGATTTTTAAAATAAAGCGTCATTATTTCTCCGCCCGGATTGGCGTAAACCTCAACCGGAAGCTTTCCGCTTTCCGCAATCAAAGGATTATCATTATTTATAAGGATATTTTCCTTTGCGGCGACCGCCAGCATAAATTCATAACGCGCACTGTCAAAACCGAGGTCAAAGTCATACGCGCTGTAAGCAAGATCTGTATCAAGAGTAATCATGGTATATTTGCCGAGATTTTTTACCGAAAGCCCTAATTCGGCGCTTTTTTCTGCCGAATCCGGAAGCTCATTTACATTCAGTCTCACAAATCCGCCCTGGTCGCAGCCGTTTGAGCAGAAAGAAATCCTGCCTCCGATATATTTTGCAGTAAGCTTCACAGTAAGCGCTGCCTGCTCATAGCCGGTAAGCCATGCCGTAAGTGTCTGATCCTCGACCTTTACGTTCAGCTGAAGCATTGCTTTATTATTGACTTTTGCGTCATATGAACCAAAATCGGTATCCGTAAGATATGCGTTGACCGTTTTGGGATCAGAGTTATAAAGCGTCACCGATGTATCCGCTACAGACGCGGTATCGGTATCGATAGCCCCTTTTACTCTCAGCATCGGTATAAAGCTGCTGCCTATCTGCGCATTGTTGACGGTCACAAACACGGCATTGTCACTGAGTTCGGTATAATTTTCAGGTCTGTCGCTTATCACCGCACCGTATTCGGCGTGACCTATTATGTAGGTATAATTAAAGCTGAAGTTGTCCGACAGCTCCAATCCGGAAGTAAGCGCATAGATTTTTCCGGCGCCTACCCTGCCGTAAGGCTTCAAAGCATTATTCTGATACTGCCATTCAATATAGCCCTTGCCGGCCGAAGCATCCTCTGTATTATCGGTTCTCCAGCTCTGTGACACCGGAACTGTTTGTGAGGAACCGGAGGCGCTGTCATATACCGTAGAAGTGAATTCGCTGTCAAGCTCTGAAATTTCGCTTCCGGCAAATGTATATGAATAATCAGAACCGTCAAGCTCAACAACCGCAAAATTCTTTATGCCTCCGTGAGCATTTCCGGTAGCATAAAGCGAAATATAACCGCCGGTATATTTTTCATTTAACTGAACTGAATAGGCAATGTCCGGATATTCAGACCACCAGACCTTTAAAACCCCGTCAACCACCTCAATATTAAGGGTATGCAGATTGGTGGAATTTACGTTTGAATCAAACCCTGAAATAACCTCATTATTATAAGTGAAGTTTCTGCTGGGATCATTGTACGGATAAAATGCGCCGTAATCCCTGCTGCCCACCCATATCGGTGTGGTATTATTTACCCCTTCGGCACGGATTTTCCCTGCATTTTCCTGCATTCCAACCTTTACCGCACCGTTTGAAGTGTCTGTATCCGTCCCGGTTTTCTGACCGAAATAAATGCCGTAATCGTGCCAGTTATTAAGAAATTCCATAGTCGCCCTGAAATTTTTAAGGCTTACCCCCGTCAATGTAAGGAGATTGGTCGATCCGTCATTCACTGCCGGTTTCAGATAATTATTCTGTTTATCCCCGCCCGTGCTGCCGCTGGGATTCGGTTCGGTGCTCCATATTTCTTCCGGTGTCCCGGTCTTTACATCGCCGGTTTTAGAGATACTTGATGCCGAAAAAGTATCTGACAGCGAAGAAACATCTATATCGTCAAAGCTGCAGCGATAACCGCCGAGATTCTCAAACTCAAAGCTTTTTATTCCGCCCTGATCATATCCGTTAGAATAAAGCGAAATATAACCGCCGTCATAGCTGTCATTAAGCTCCACCGTCCAGGCGTACTGCTCATATCCGTCCCACCAGACCTTCATAAGCCCGTTTATAACTTCAATATTAAGCTTATATGTGCCGGAGATATATTTTTCGTTATCCTTAGATGTATTTATCTCATCTATCAGACTCGGAAATCTGTTCACTTTATCGTAAACAGTATTTCCGTTCTGATAAAATCCCTGATCAAGAGAACTGTCCAGATACAGTGCAGACTCGGACTGCACTCCTTCTGCATATATCTTACCGTTATGCTCGTGCATCCTCACTTTGACTGCACCCGAATTTAGATCTGTATCTGTCGGGGTATCCTGTCCGAAAATAATACCGTATTCACGCCATGCGTCGAGCAATTCAACCTTTGCCCTGAAGTTTACGGTCTGAGTGTCCTTTAACGTTAAAAGGTATATATCCCCCTTCTGACGAGGCTTAAGATAATTATTCTGAAAATACCAAGGGGCATCAAGCGCGTCAGTTGTCCACTGCTCAGACGGTGTACCGGTTGTTACCGAGCCATCAGCGCTCTTCACTATTGCCGAAACAAAATCCCCGTCGATTTCAGAAAGAGAAATCCCGCTGAAATCTTTTTTGTAGGTTTTTATGCCGCCGGAAAGCCCTGCAGTCCCGTCAGGAGCAGACGGAACCGCAGCTCCCGCACTCTGCATAAATGCTGTGACCGACAATGCCGCGGAAAGCAGCAGCGCCAGTATTCTTTTGCTGCGTTTTTTCATGATATTGCCTCCATTTTTATTAAAATTTATATTAATCAGCAGATAAACGCCGTACCGCCGAAAATATACCGTCAGGCTTTTTTCCTGTTTATAATAATGATTATCACCGCGGAAACGACAGCCGCAAACGCCAGTCCGGAAAGCACAACCGCAGCGATTTTAAGAGCGGAATGTTCTTCTTCCGGTTCAGGCTCCGCCTTATTTATGCTGACCTCGCGTTCGGCTTCGGTCTCAACCGTATCGCCGTAAGCCTCAACCTCTGCAAGCTTTGCGCCTATTCTGCTGTCCGGCACAAGATTTGAAATTCTGATATAACGGTATTCTTTCATAGTGTCGAGCGTAATGACATCCGTGCCTCCGTCGCCGCCCGTCTGCTCAAAAACAGTTTCCCAATCCGCATCTTCCCCGCCGGAGCGCGAGGCTTCTATGAGATAATCCTCCGCATAGCCGTTCCCCCAGCTTATACGCAGCTTGTTGACGCGCGAGACCTTTCCGAGATCGATTTCCACCGATGCCTCTTCGCCGTCGTCAAGAAAAGTAAGATATGTACCGTAATCTCCGTCGGTTATATCCTGAATGTTCTTTTCATATTTTTTATTGATGCCGCTGCCTGTGACCTTGGCATTGAGAGCAAGATTGACCAGTCTTTCGGTAGAATCGGTATATTCAATATTCTTCCATCCGCTTCCGGCAACAATTATCGTAGTGTTGTTTTCAAGATCACAGTAATAACCCTGCTGTGTACTCAATGCGCCGGGACGCTCGCTGAGCCTTTCAAGGCTTATACCGTCGACAGTGACGTTTCCGGCGCTGCATCCCATTGCCAGCACAATTCCGCTTTTGCAGCCTGCTTCGGCAGATATGCTGTAACTGTTTTCTCCGCTTTTATCGCATACAATTATCTCTGACGTTTCGGTATCCCTGTAAATCTTGTTTTCATTTTTTTCTGTCGCGGGAGCCGTCACAAGCACCTCTGCGGTATCTCCGACAGTGTTTGCCGTTCCGAACCGCAGCTCGTTGCCCATCTTGGCGGGGAATGCCGCGCCTGCTTTGAGATATACCGGAATACTGTCTACGGTAGCGCTGACAGTATACACACCGCTTTCGGCAACAGAGCCGTCCCAGATGTTTACCCATCTTCCCTCAGGGAACTGCACCTTGAGAGAGGTTTCGCCCGATTCCGTAACCGGGCAGACAAGCAGGCTGTCACAGAACATATACTGCGTGTTGTTGTCCGCCAGTTCACTTTGTTCAGGGAAAGCTATAACCATACCCTGTGTAAGCGGATAATTTTCAACGCTTGCCCTTATTATGCCGGAATTTAAAAGTTCTATAATACTTTCGCGCGTCCAGTAATATTTCTGGAAAATCCTGTTTGTACTCTCTGCATCGCCGTAGTTCCACGGATCGCGCCAGCCTGTCTGTCCATGAGTGCGCATAAGCGGAGAGAAGGTTCCGAACTGGAGCCAGCGCGCATACAGCTCTGCATCATATTTGCGCGGGTCGTTTAACGTTCCGAGACCGCCTATGTCGCTGCCCCATACATTGATGCCGGACGCTGCCGCCGAAATAAGCGCCGAGACTGACTGTCTGAGGCCTAAGAATGTGCTTGACTGATCCCCTCCGAAAGCGGCGCCGAAGCTCTGCGTACCGGCTGTCCCTGCACGCACGATATTTACAAAGTTGCCTTTGCCGTACCTCTCCTCAAAGGTTTCGTAAAATGCCTTTGAATAGTAATACTGCGAGAGATTGTGCATTACCGTTCCGTCCAGCTTTACATAAGGGTAATATGTTTCGGGAACGATTATATTGTCGTTATAATCCACCATCATTCCTATGAGGCCTTTATCCATAAACTTATTCAGGCGCGCCTTAAGCCATTTGACCGAATCGGGATTGGAATAATCCACATATTTTTCCCCGCCGTTGCCGTAATAGTTTGAAAGCTTGGCGTAATTCCATTTTACAAGCGGCATTTTCGCTCCGGGAAGACCTGCCTGCTCGGCTATCTCCGCTTCGGTATAATTATCATCGAAAGAACGGTAGCTTGAATCGCTCCACCCCAGAAATTTTATTCCCTTTGATTTGAGATAGTCCTGCACGGAGGAATATTTGGTGTTTGAACCGACTCCTTCTATAAACACGACCTTTATCGGTGTATTTAGCTCCTCGTATTTTTCGATATTGGTCTTGAGTATGCCGAGTACCGTTTCCGGCTCATCTCCTTCGCTCAGCCACATTGACTGCGACTGCCCCTGCCAGTATGAAAGGGCATATTTCGGCACAGTAACGCTGCTTCCGGTAAGAAGGCAGTACTTATTTATATTTTCAAGTGTATTTCCCGTCCAGACAAACATATCAAGCACCGGGCCGTAAAACTCAAACGAACATTCGTCTGCTTTTGTTTTGGCAACGTCAACTATCCCGTAATAATTACTGTTGTGAAATACGGAATATCCGTAATTGCTGTGCAGCAGCGGAATGTTTTTATAGCCGACATTGTGATCGCCGTAGGAATACTGGAGCTGATTGAGTGCATCCATATTCCACATTTCCACCTGCTTGCCGTTCTGGATAAATCCGCCGAAGCGCTCGCCGAGGCCGTAAAATTTTTCATCTTCTCCGGCATAAGAGGTGATCTTTACCTTTCTGAGCGCGCCATCATCGTCATATCCGAAGAAAATCTGTCCGGCTGTAAACCAGACCACCATTTCGTCCGACTGATTGTAAACCTCTATACGCCACGGTTCCGCAGTCGTAAAAAGCTTCACCTTGGTATCACCGGCTTTCATGACAATCGCCGCGCCCTCGGTCGAATAGGAAATATCACTGACCGCGTCAGGACTGAAAAAGCCTTTGTTATCGGCTGTCAGATGAAAGCCTCCGTCAGCGGGAAAGGATAAAAACAGATTATTTATTTTCCCCTTGCCGGTTTTTGTGGATATAATGAATTGCTGCTTCTGCATTTCAACCTCGGCAATTTCATCCGGGTTCTGCCAATCGACACTTATATCGGGAACATTGGCGGTAAGCGCCGACGGCGCAATCCCGAAAGCAGTGCCAAAGACAGCAAAACTCATTGCAAAAGCGATGATTCTTTTTATTGCGTTTTTCATTTAAAGCACCTCTGTTATAATTTTTATCCATTCCCATTCTGAGGCAAGCCGGACCGAAACACAGCCGTTTTGCTCATTAAAAGATATAATTTCGGCATCTGAAGTAACATCAGACGCTTTGATTCCGTACAATAAAACAATTTTTCTGCTGTTGGGAACGCACGATTTTAGCTCAAAGCCGTTTTCGTTCGGCTCGTTTACTATGCAAAAGCTTTCACCGAAGCCATAAATATCGTTTTCACGCCTGTAAACGGGAGCCGTCACAAGCAGGGCATTTTCATAATCGCCCTTATTCAGCGCCGCAGACGCTTTATCGCTGTAATAGTTAAATGGTATTACCGCTCCCGGTCTTATAAACAGCGGAATCCTTTTAAGCGGGGCATCCGCAAGATGTTTCCCGGCTTTATATATCTTTCCGGTATACGCATCGGTAAATCCGTCCTCCGGAATTATAACTTCCGTTCTGCGCTCACCAAGTTTGAGAACAGGTCTGACAAGAAAATTTTCGCAGAACATATATTGGTTATCTATTTCCGGCGACATATCATATGACACCGCCATAGATTCCGCCATTGTCCCGCCGCAGCTTCCGGATTTAAGTGCAGAAGAATAAACGGCATCGGTCAACATAAGCCGCAGTGTATAATAATCCTTAAAAACCTCTGCTCCCAATTCACCGTTGGTCCATGGGTCGTGATGACCATTCCACGAATGATCGCGCATCAGAGGGGAAAACGTTCCGAACTGAAGCCAGCGGATGTAAAGCTCCTCCATTTCCGCACTTCCGGCAGGATAATCGGCCAGAGAAAAGCCGCCTATATCGCTTCCCCATACCGATATACCGGAGGCGGAGGCCGACAGCAGCTCATATACAGCCCGTTTAAGACCCAAAAAACTTGAAGGTATATCCCCCGCAAATGAGGCGGTATAGTGCTGGCTGCCGGCACATCCGGAACGCTGAAACAGAACAAAATCATCGCTGAGCCGTTCGTAAAACGCCCTGTTCATCTGCTTTGCGTACCATAAGGCATACTCATTATGCATCTGTCTGCCCGTTTTTCCGTTGCTGCAAAGCGAATCCTCCGGAAGCGAATCCGCATAATCCACCATTTCGCCGCAGACACCGTAATCCCACGGCTGCGCGAACTTTTCACATATCACGTCCTCAGATTCCGGTGCGGTGAAATCAATATAATTGTAATTCATAGTCTTTTCCGGTTCACTGGCTTTTTTTATACGGTAGCTGTCATATTCGAGTCTTTCTTCCCCGAATTTTTCAAGGCAGGAATTAGTCCACATAAATGTACGTACTCCGCGGCTGCGAAGCCCGCATAGGATTTCTTCCGTAGGCTCGGTTTCAAGATAAGCGCAGTTTATTTCGACTCCGTATTCCCTGTATTTGTCTATCACTTTGATTATTTTTTTAAAAGCAGACGATGTATCAGGAGTGTTCCATACAGGCCAGCCCCCGCCTATCCAATAGTCAAACGCCCATTTCGGCGGTATAAACGGCTTCCCCGTGAGACGGTGATATTTTTTTATATTTTCCTTCGCGCTTCCGGTCCAGATAAACAGATCCAGCGCCTCGCCGTATATCTCGGTGATAAGTCTGTGAGGGTCGGTAACTCCGAAATCAAATTCTACCGGAAGAAATGTATTGAAAAACACACTGTATCCGTTTGTCGAATGTATGAGCGGAATATTTTTATATCCCTGCGGCTTATCGCAAAACTCATTATTAAGGTTGTTGTTGACACACTGCACATCAACATTCCACATCATAATCCTGCTGCCGTTCTGGCAAAATGAATTAAACCTCTCTCCGGTTCCGTAAAAAAGCTCTCCGTCTCTTATCGGAAAATCAAGATATGTCAGTGAATGGCGTCCGTCTATATCAAGTCCTACTCTGAATTCGGAATATCCCCACCGGCCGACATGACTGTTTATAACGGTTTTGATAATACCGTTACCATCTAAAACCTGTATATACCAATTATCCCAAAGATAGCTCAGTATCGCGGATGTTCCGCAGCCCGTCATTTTAAGAGTGTTACCGTCAATCTGCTCATAAACGATATCACAAAGCTCTTCAACATCAAACATACCGCGTCTGCCGTTATGTATACGGATACCGCCATCTTTTGGAAACGAAATATACATTGTCACCAGTTTGGAGACGCTGAAGGTGAAACGAAAACGTTTCTTTCCTTTATCAAGATCGATAATTGCTGAGGGATTCCGCAGATCCACATTCGGTCTGTAAGGTCTTTCGGCAATAAGTACTGACATCATTATACCCCTAACAATAAATTTTGCTTTTGCTTCACTCGCCTGTTATGCCTGTTTTGGCAATACTTTCGACAAACTGCTTCTGAAGTATCACAAACATAATCAGAACCGGCAGGCATGAAAGCATCGTACCGGCCAGCGTTATCGCTTCATTTATGCTTACCGCCGGATCCGATGTGCCGGCCGCAGCACCGTATACCTCAGAATACGATGCGGCAAAGCTTCCTAATTTCATAGGCAGAGTTTTTATTGCCGTTCCGAAAAACAACCCGGACTGCCTTGTTTCATTCCAATACCACACAAATGTAAAAAGAACCGTAAGGACTATACCAGGCTTTACCATCGGCAGCGCTATATGGCTGAATATGCGGTATTTTCCGGCTCCGTCCAGCTCTGCGGCTTCGTCAATGGAAATCGGATAGCTTCTGAACATCTGAAAAAACACCAGAATGAAAACCGCCGATTTAAGACCCTGACCGGTAAAGGCTGTCAGCCAGAACGTAAGCGGTGTATCCAGAAGCTTATACGTATTGAACATAACGTATCTCGGTATGAGAATAGTTTCCACAGGTATTACAAATGTAAACAGTATCAGCGCCAGAAACAGTCCCTTCATCGGTATCCTGAACCTTGCCAGACCGTAGCCGGTTACGGCGCATACGGCCGTTTGCAGCAATGTGGATACTGCGGTGATATAAAGCGAATTGAAAAAGCTCGAACCGAAATCAAGAGTCTTGAAAGCTTTTGCGTAATTTTCAAAATAAAAACCTGACGGCAGCCATGAAACGGCGGGATTGATAAGATCCTCAGGAGACATAAAGCTGTTTATCAGCATATAAAGCACCGGATAAAGAAACACAAAACCTATTGATATCAGCAGAACATACATAATCAGATTTACAACAAGTCCGCTTTTCTCATTGCTCCCAATCAGCGTTCTTCTTATAATATTGCTTTTTATCTTCATATGCTTATTTGTTCTCCTTTCGCCTGAAAAAGCCGAACAGCAGAAATACTATCAAAAGCATCAGAACTATAACAACTGTATAAATCCACGACATTACCGTCGAATAGCTGTAATATCCGATCTTATTGTCAAACATTTTCTGAGATATATAAGTATTGACGGAATTGGTGGAATCGTTCGCAAGCTCGACTATAGTATACAGAGCGCAGACAGCGGCTGTCGGCGCCACATACGGGAGTGTTATTTTCCAGAACTTTTCCCATCCGGAAGCGCCGTCAATGGATGCCGCCTCATAAAGCTCCGAACTTATGCTCTGTATGCTTATAAGCAAAATCAAAATCTGGACGCCGGAATACCAAAGCACCGTAACAAGATTTTCAAGAACGAACATACACGGCGAACGGAATATCTGCGGCAGCGAATCTATGAATGCGAAAAGCGACGGTGTCGCTACCGAAAAATCGACGCTGTATTTTCCGAGCAGCTCGGAAATCACAGGACCGGACATAATCACTACCGGCATAAAAAACACAGCTCTGAAAAAGGTTCTTCCCTTAAAATTCCGGTTAAGCATCATCGCAAGGATAAGAGCCACAATAACTATTATTGGCGTAGCATAGGCGATAAATCCGACCGACTCCAGCAGCTTGGGCTTAAATTCGGTATCTTCATTGAACGCCCGGTCAAAAAACTCAAGGCCGGCGAATTCATAATCCGTACCGTTTACCCCCATAATTATCCGGTTAAAGCTGAAATATCCCGAAAGGATGATCGGATACAGCGTAAAAGCCAAAAATCCGATTATCCAAAGGCTCAGGAAGGAAAGGCCTATAAGACTGTTGCGCCGTGCGTTTGTAAGTCCTTTTTTCTTTATCGCCTCAGTCACGGTTTATTCTCCTTTACGAGATAATTATTGGCACCTACAATGCCGTCCGGCCCCGAAAAATCACTGTTCATATAATTGACCCATATTACACAGCCGTTTTCATATTCTGTACGGTAAACGCCCTCGGAAACGACCGTATGGGACACAAGCGCCGTGCCGTCAGTTGCTGCCAGAGCACCGCCGACCTTATCAAACGCATATATTATACGTTCTTTCCAGTTATCATAATTAAGTGAAAAATAATTTTCCAGCGGCGTATTATAAAGCTCAAAGTTATCGGCCGCCATAAGCATAAACGAAGGCCATGCCCCGTATTCTATCATCTTCAGCACGCTTGCGTCCGAATAAAAGCCCTGATTTGAATACGGCGCGTAATAATCGACGCTGCCCCTCAGGACCATTTGCACAAACGGCACACTGTCGGTCTCATATACATACTGACTGCATGATACCGGAATATTCACGATTCCGGAGGCAAAACGGAGCAGGTAAAGATTTGTGGAATCCAGCATTATTCCGCTTTTTATGCCGCTCATTGCCGCGGTTATGTTTTCCATCGCCTCTTTGCGGGATGTTTCCTCTCCTACTGTGTAATCAGAATAGCATATCTCAGCAATATCCTCGCAGAAAATGTCATATCCCGAAAGCTTTTTATTCAGTGCCTCAAGACATTCAGTCAGCAGTGAATGCCTTATCAGGTATTTATCCGGATACATAAGCGTATTATTCGGCACGGACTGCTTTATAATGTCGGTTGTAGCGTTGAGCGCAGTTTCACGGTTTATATTTACCTGATCCTCATTTACGTATACCGGACGCAGCGTCAGTGAAAATTTATTTCCGCTGTCCTCTATATACTCTTTAAGACCGCTTATTCCGTTCTCTCCTCCTACTTTTCTTTCAAAGGAAAAATCATTGTATCCGAAACCGCTGTATCCTCCGGAGGTCCAGCCGGAAAACACCGCATTGTAAGACGTTACCCCGGACGCAGACAGATCCTTCAGTATTTCCTTAGCCTCTGCTGCATCGGTCAGCCTGACGATGCTGTTTGAAAGCAGCCCTTCCTTGACCTCGGAGCCCATTATATTCAAAAACACGGAAGCCTCTGCGCACCCTGCTGCGTTTGCCGGAAGCAGCTTTTCGCTTATCAGCTTTTCCCGATATTTTCTCGCCATACCGGAATAATCGGCGTCTTCGCTTTCAAGAAACTTATATGTTATTTCGGCGCCCACATCATTAAGGTTTTCCTGCGGAAGCGATACCGTTTTGCTGTTAGAAACCCTTTTGTCGTAAAGACGGCGGTAAATAAATGTTGCGTAGGCTCTCGTATATTTTACTGTGGCAGTCTCGGCACCGGCAGGAATCGCACTTATGTGCGAATACTCCGCCCCGCCGTCAACAGTTGCCAGAAATGCATTCTGCCCCTCGCCGTGAACCACTCCCCAAACGGGAAATGTCAGGGTATGTTCCTCGGTGGCAAAATCGTCTGTTCGGTTTCCGTTAAGATTATTAAGCGAAACTGCAGGCTCTATTGCCGGATCGTTGCCGTAGACATCCCTTTCATAGCCTGAACTGTATTTTCCGGCTTTCCCGAACCTGATAAGCGCTCCGCTTCCGTCCGGAACCAGCACATATCCCGGAACACTGTCCTCATACACGCTGCCGAAGAAGTTCACAAAGCTGATTTCGGCAAGCCGGCACGCTCCTGTTTCCTCTATTGAAGCGTCGTCGACCGAAAAAATCAGACTGTCCTCCTCAACTGTCAAAGTGAAATCGAAAGAAATTCCGAGTCTTCTTGAACTGACGCTGCATTTTGCCGAATCCTTTCCCCATTTATAATCCGAAGTAAAATTGTTTTCGGAAAGCCCTTCTCCGACAAGTGAATTTTTTCTGTCAAAATACGTTATATAGCAGACAGAATTTGCCCTCGACTCCCATTTTTTATTAAGTCCGCTTTCACTGTTTTCGTCAACACAGCCCCATATGTATCCGGTGCGTTTATCCAAAACCCTTATTGTTTCCTCTTCACTGCTGTAAAAAAGCGAAATCGCGCTGCCGGAAAGCTTCTCCTCATATCCCTCGGTCGTAAGATAACTGACTGCCCGCCCTGCTTCGACATACTGTGTGTGCCGGTTGGACAGCACCTCGTATTCATATATATTGCCGCTGCCGAAACCGTCATTGGCAGAACCGGAGGACGGTCCGGCAGCCGAAGACAATAAAACACAGGCTGAAATCACCGCCGCTGTCAGCCCGGCAGAAATATTCCTACATTTCGACACGGTATGCCACCTCGTTTACAATATCTTTTATAAAAATAACGGTCTGCTGTATAATGAGATAGACAATAACGCAAACAATCACTGCCATAATCATAAAGAAAAGCGTCAGCAGGATGATTTTCACAGTCTCTTTAACCGTATAATTGTGTATTTCCTTTACCGAGATGCACAAAAGCACCGCAGACCAAGCTACGCCGGCAGTCCACAGCAGCACCACCACTATGGATTCGTTGAGCGTAAAAACATAGGTGGATATAACCGCCAGAGGCCCCAAAATAAGATACGGTACAAGCGAATATGCCGTTGCGGTATATACCGCCCTGAAAGTACCCTCTCCCTCGCTTATGGCGCTTACCATAAAATTGCCGGTGACCCACAGAACGGCAGGTACTATGAACATTACCGCTACCGAAAGCAGATATGTATTCTCGGCGTCTATCATAGTAAAGGCAAAGCCTCGGCCGAACATATCCAGTATATAAACGGCAAAGGTCAGTATATACAAAACCGTAGCGCTTAAAATGCCGCCATGCTGCTTTCTTTTTATATAATAAAACCCGTCAAATGGATTTTTCATCATTTCGGTAAGATAAGAGCACTGTCTTTTGAAGAGAACGGAAAATCTGCCGCTTTTCTTTTGCCGGGGTCTTATTACACCCCTTTTTCTTAAAAACCTGACAGTATAATACACAGCGGCAATAACGGCTAAAGCGATAATCAGATACGGAAGATTTTTCTGAAGCCATATATTCCTGATTTCCCACATACATTCGGAATAGCTTTCCTTGTCTTTTATGATTTTGAACTGTTCGGCAGCCTCGCTAAAGCGTGACTGCTTGTAAAGAAGCTTGCCGTAGCCCTGATGTGCTATAAAGGACATACCGTTCAGATTGAGCAGCTCAAGCCAGTCATCTTCGCTGTCCTGATAATCGCCCCTCGAAAGATTGTACAGCGCGGTATGCGTAGTGTCCGCAAAGTCAGTAGGATAAAAAAACTGCACCAGCGCCTGTTCCTTATCGAGAACATACAGATTGCCCGCACTGTCGACATCGATTGCAACGGCATTGCCGAAAAGACCGCTTCGCCCGGATGTTGAAAGACCCCCGAAAGAGAAAATCACATTCCCCGAACCGTCGTATTCATAAATGATCCCTGTTGAAGTGACGGCGAAGCTTATATCGTTCTTATATGCCGCGATATCACAGAAATTATGCTCGCCCTCTATAAGCTCGGAGGATAATATATCGGTGCCTGCCATATTATGATACTTCACCGCATTTTCCGACTGTGAAGCCACCGACCAGAGCGTGGTTGCCTCAAGCTGGGTAACGCTGTATACAAGGTCACGGTCCGAAATATCTATATTTGTAATCGGGTTCGGTATGCGGTTGAGCAGAGAAGACATCTGTTCCTCATTGAACAGCAGCTCCTGAAGCCTGTCTGTAAAGGTCATCTCGGTCTCGTTGGCGGCGAAATAGCCCTGAAACTCACCGTTCTTGTCAAACTGCATAAGACCTTCATACGAGCCCATCCCGCAGACAAAAATTATCCCGTCTTTAGTGACCGCCACATTGGTCGGAGCATATTGGCTTTTTTCCGAAAAGAGATAGCTGTCGGGTCTTGAAAGCTTCATAAGTATTTCCCCGCCGTGGGATAATTTATACACAGCCTCCTCTGTTCTATCAGCCACGAATACCGCCTCATCATTGACAAAAACACCCGTGGGATTTTTAAGAAATCCGCTGCCTATAACGGAAATATCACCGCTGACAGTGTCGTATATGAGTACCCTTCCCGTCTCCTCTTCATTTATCTTTTCGGTATCGGCTATATAAAGCTTCTGACCGTAAATAAACAAATCGTTCGGAGAGGAAAGCTCTCCGCCGTTCAGGAGAGCGCCCGACGGCATATAAGCGTCCTGTGTCCTTATCCATTCCTTATTTACCGACTGTGTAAAGGTATAGGCGGTACTTTCGGACGCGGCAGCGTCAAATGTAAACAGAGACGCCGATACTGCGGCAAGCAGCAATAAAGCAACTAATTTTTTCACAAACCGCTCCTTACTTGATACCCGAATGTACCATTGAATTCATAACACGTGACTGAAGGAATATGAACAGCAGCAGATTAGGCAGAAACATTATAAGCGTAGCCGCGGCCGATACGCCCGCGCCCGCAACAACATTGCCCGACTGATTGCTCAGTGTGCTGACATAAAAAGCGAAATTCTTTATTGAATCGTCGTTAATATAAAAGGTAGAAGCCTCCACGGAATTCCATGCCGTCTGAAAAGTGATTATAGCGACAGTGGACAGCGGAGATCTTATGAGCGGGAAGATTATTCTGCGCATTATGGTGAAATCTCCCGCGCCGTCTATAACCGCCGCCTCTATAAGTGCGTCCGGTATCTGATCTATGAACTGTTTAAGCAAAAACACACAGGTAGGCGCGGCCAGCAGCGGAATTATGTTGCTCCAGAAGCTGTCGCTGAGTCCGGTATAAACTATAACAAAATAACGCGGTATCTGGACGGCGACCGGCACAAACATTAGCGCTGTCTGGTTGATTTTGAAAAGCGTGCTTCTGAGTTTGAACCTTTTTTTAGAAAGAGCAAAGCCTGCGCTCGCTGAAAAAACAATAGTCAGAAACACTGTAAGAAATGTGGAAACTATGCTGTTTATAAGATACCTGCTCATAGGGATATTGGTCTGGCTCGTCAGACTGAACAGATCCGAAAAATTCTGCAACGTAGGATTTTTCACGTAAAATCTCGGAGGATACGCAAAAAGCTCGTCGATAGGCTTAAAGGCATTCATTATGATGAAAACTATCGGCAATGCCATTACCACGCAGATAGGAACCATATACGCAAGTATCTTGAGCTGACCGGTATGAAAATGCGTGGGATTAAGACCGTTTTCGGTAATGCGGTTCTTAAATATTCTTTTCACCCTGTATCCCTCCGTTCAGTCTTTTTCGGCAAACAGCTTGTTTGCCCCGGCCGACATAAACTTTATAAAGATAAGCAGTACGACCGATACAGCCGCCGCGTAGCCCATTTCATATCTTATAAACCCGTAATCCTCTATATGAGTGCCGATAAGCTGTCCCGCATAGTTAGGCGTCGGGTTGGAGCCTGACAGCGCGACGCCGACTCCGCTGGTCTGAAAGGTATTTACGATAGTCATTACCGCGCCGAACAGCATCTGCGGCATAATCGACGGAATAGTAACATAAATAATTTCCTGCCAGCGGTTTTTCACACCGTCTACGCGCGCCGCCTCGTACAGCTCCTTATTTACATTGGTTATGCCTGAAAAAATCGAAAGAAAGCCGACTCCCATACTGCTCCAGAGCGCCACTATAATCATAACGGGCAGCAGCCATTCGGAGGACTGAAGCCATTTTATCGGTTCCGAAATGATTCCCCAGTCCATAAGCAGATAATTAAGATACCCTGTTTCGCTTCCGTCAAAAACAACCGTCCAGATCTTGCTTATAAGTATGCCTCCGGTCATTGACGGAGAATAAATAATTATTGTCATTACGGTTCTTACCCTGTGAGTAAGCTGTGAAAGCGACCACGCCAGGAAAAACGACAAAATATAGCCTCCCGCGCCGACAAAGCAGGCGTATGCTATAGTGTTGGGCAACACATACTGCAAAAACGTAGTATCGGAAGTAAATAAATCTATATAATTTCTCAGACCGACAAACGACGGCGGCTCGATTGTGTTGAAATATGTAAAGGACAGCAGAATGGCCGCACTGACAGGAATTATAATGAAAATAATAAATATCACCGCATACGGCGTAAGCAGCAGCCATGGCGGCTGTTTGATTTTCCGAATTTTATTGTTTTTTCTCATTCTCTGCTCCGTTCGATAATTTAGCCTGTATATCTTCGATTACTTTAACGGGATAATTTCTGTTCAGATTCCCGTCACTGTCGCAGAAGCCGAATTCCTTCAGCTTTCTTACTATTTCCCTGTCTGAAAGTAGAGTGGATTTTTCAAGCGCCTCTATGACGGTGTCACCGTTTACGACAACATTCGTATATGCGTTGCTTATTTCCCGCTCGACAATATAGCTTGCCGGATGCTGAACAATCTCTTTCTGATTTTCCCAGGCGATTTTAATTATTTGTTTGTGGCTTTCAGGGTATGAACCTTCCTCAAACGCCTTGAGATTCGCCGTATTCCACCTGTATTCCGTACCGTATGAAAGCTCCATCGTCGAAGCAAAATTTTCCTGAGTCTGCTCAGACAGCCACCACTTTAAAAATTTCCATGCCTCGTCCGGCTTTTGGGTATCTGCAAATATCATACAGGCAGTCTGTGCCGAATTCATACTTCTGATAACGCTGCCGTCCGAAGCCTTAACGCCCGGTGCCGGAGCTATATCCCACAGACCCGCAATTTCCGGAGCAGCCGCGGTAAGCTGGACATACACCGATACTCCGCCGAGTCCCAGCGGCGTGGTGCCGTTTCTGAAGGAATTATAAAAATTCGGCACATAGTCATCAACGGCATAGACCCTGAATAATTCTGTCATTTCCTCAAAGCCCTTAACGGTATTCTCATCAAGGAAAGCTGCTCCAGCGCCGTTTTCCGCGTAAAATTCCCCGCCGTTCTGGTATATGTAAGGACTGGTTGTAGCGAAAGATTTGAAGCCTATTACATTTGCTATCGGCAGGCTGAAATTTTTGTTGTATCTTAAAAGAGTGGGCATTATCTCCTTGACGTCATCCCAGGTATCGGGCACGGAAATGCCGAGAGCTTCAAGAATATCCTTCCTGTAAAAAAGCACGTTATAGTCCTGCGTTTCCGCGGCGCCGTAAATCCCGCCGTCATAATAGCAGGGCACAAGACCCTCGATATTGTACTGGCTGTTATAAAACTGCAGAAAATCCTCGTAATCACAGAGATTTTTCGCGGCGCCTCTGAGCGCAAATTTAAAGGGAGTCCCTATCGCTGCCCCTATAACGACGTCCGGCGCCGTACCCGCCGCAGATGCCAGAACAAGCTTCTGTTCGTTCGGCATTATGGATATATCCACTTTCAAATCATTCAAATCCTCCGCGGAATCCACCATGCCCTGAAGCACCTGCACATATATCGACGAACGCGACATCCAAACCTCCATGTCGCCGTCATTTTTCTCCGTTACGGTATTCTGCTGCGCTTCCGAAGTAAGTGAAAACAAAAGCTTCTGAACCGAATTTTTGATTTTTGTCGTAAACGGATATCCTGTATCTTTGAATCCGCTGACTGATGCCTTGACGCAGAACTCATCGATTCCGAGGCTCAGATTCGTAAGCGACGCCGTAACATCTCTTATATATTTGACCGCAGAATTGTCGCCTGTATTAAACAGCTCAAGATTGTTGGGTATTTTCCGCGGCGATTTAAGCAGCTTTTTCAATACCTCCGCGGCGGTCTTGAGACTGTCGGCATAAACCGGTTCTTCGCCTTCAAGCTCCTCAAGCTCGCCGTAAATACCGTTTATTCTTTCTATATAACCCTTTATATCGCTTACAGCGTCGGGAAGGTATGCGTCTATGTCCCAGGTGCGGTTTTTATCCGATACACCCGCAGTTATCTTGGAAATGTCCGTTCCAAGCTCATTCATTTCCTCTGTAAGCGCCAGTATACTGTCGTAAATTTCCGCCGCCTTCTCGGAAAGTCTGGCGGTAAGAGCTATTGTATGGCGGCCGGCTGTAAGATAAAACCTGTAATTCTCTCTGCCGTCGGACAAAAACTCATATGTAAAGGTATTATTGTCGGTCTGCTCAAAAGCGTATTCCTCCAGCTCCGCAAACGGAACGGCACCGTCAATTTCTATGCGCCGGCAGACCTTTTTGCTTGAAGCGGAATTCTGACAGAAATTCAGGCCTATTTCATACCAGCCGCTGTTTTCAACTTCAAATTCCCATATAACCTTCTGTCCGGCAGAAGCGAATGAAGCTCCGTCAAGATTATTTATAAGCCTTTTATATGTATTGTAAGGAGTAAGCGCGATGTTGTTTATGTTTGAGCTTCTGATGTATGAATCCGACTTTATAGAAAAATTCTCGCCCTGAAACCTTACCTGACCGTCCGCGTTATCCTCGGCGTCTGAGTATTCTTTCAGATATTCTTCGTATGTCACCGCGTCTTTACTGCTGTAAAAAATTATCTCACTTACCGTAACGGTCTGCGTATCATTTCTTATTTCAAACTTCCCGTTTGCAGCCGTAAAGCTCAGCTCATCGAGATTCACGTCTCTTTTATCAAGCAGCGGATTGAATACCGTATCGGTACACGGTATCTGATAATTTGCGATCTCATTGCCGTAACGGTCGGCGGAATAGCGCTCATTGCCGGTTTCATCCTTCCAAACGATCGGCAGATAAGCGCTGTATTCCTCTGTTCCGCTTTTGAGAGTGAACAATGTATCGGTCGGCTTGGCCTCATTTACCGAATAGAGAAAACCTATATAATATTCCCCCTGCATCCTGCCGGGTTCTTCAAAGGTCAGGACATCATTCAGCTCAAATTCAAACTCTCCGCTTACCGGACTGCCGTTAAGAAGAATGTTTTCCGCCTTGGCTCCGTCGCTGTATATTTCGGGAGCAATCCAACTGGCTGCCGACAATCCGGTAATATAGTCGGCATCTGCCCTGGTCTTGTCGGCTGAAGGCGCCGCCGCGACCGCAATACCGAAAATGAAAATTATTACTAAAAGCAGCGCAGCAGCCGTTTTGCGTTTCAAGACCTTTTTCATAAATAAAGCAGCCTCCGTTTTATCGCCTGATTATTTCCTGCCTGTAAACTCGCTCTCAAATTTTGCAAGCGCAGTTTCAAAGTTTTTCTTGTATTCCTTTATTTCCGCGTTTGCACGTGACTGCGCGTCCGCCATTCTTGAGGAAAAGTCATACATACCGTTTATTGATTCGTATGCCGGTTTTCCTATAATCGAGTACTCTACAGATTCAAATCCGGGAACGGATTTTTCCGGATCTCCCAGATATCCGTTTGAAAAATTATCCGACAGATACAGTACCGTCTCCGTAACGTAGGGGAGCGACTCAAATTTCTCCATTACATCTTCATCGGTGGTACAGGGAATATAATAGGTATTATACATATCGGAAGTAATGTGATCCTCATCGTATGATGAAAGTCTCGCCAGGTTGCCGGTCTTGCTGTACGTCACAAATCTCAGGAATTCCCATGCGGCATCGGCGTTGTCCTCCGTGACATTGGTGGTCATCCAGCAGTAATCAATATGGAAAGGTATCCTTCCCGGAGATGACTGCGGAATAGGATACATTTCCCAGTTAAAGGGAAGGTCCTGCTGCATCCAGTAGGCATAGCGCCATGTACCGGTAAAGGTTCCGGCTACCTTTCCCGCGATAAAAGCGGCATCTGTACCGGGAGCCACACCGAATTTCTTTTCATAGTCGCTGACTCCTGAAGAAGCATTCTGCTTAAGCGAAGTAGCTTCTACACCGTTTATTTTCTTTATGTCCAAAACATAATTCACATATGTCTGAACGGTTGTAAGGTCATAGCTTTCCGATTCATAGTTATATCCTATGATAGTGCAGTCGTCGCTCATAGCGCCCGGTCCCCAGTTATACTGATCTGAGAGATCCTCTACGCCGGAATACTCGGAATTTGTACAAGCCTTTATAAATGCGGTAAAATCATCCCAGTTCCAGTCATATTCGGGAAGATCCACATTAAGCTCTTCGACCAGATCGGTATTTACCAGCAGCATATTGCTGTGCAGCGTCTGCGGAAGCGCATAAAGCCTGCCACCGTAGGTAAACGGATCGGTTATATTCTTTGGAATCTTTTCAAAATCGCTGTCTCCCTCGATAAACGAAGACAACGGGTATACCCAGCCGTTTTGAATATAAGTAGGCAGCGAGCCGGCGTCATCGAAAATAATATCGGGGAGCGGCCTGCCGGCCATTGCCTGTGAGGTGAGATAGGCAGTAGCGTCATCGGTTGACGATTCAAAAACGATAGGCTCCACGGTCACATTCGGATAAAGCGATTTGAATGTATTGAAAAGCATTTCAAAATCTGAATTCCTGTAAGAATTTATACCTACGGATACGGTTCCCTTTACATCGTAATCGGCAGCCTCGTCTCTGACGCCGGTATCTTCGGCGACAGAAGAATCAATATTATTGTCACTGCCGGTTTTTTCCTCACCGCCTCCGCCGCAGCCTGAGAGCACCGTTAAAAGCATAACGGCAGATAAAAGCATCGAGATTAGTTTTTTCATCGGTTTATCCTCCCTGTATTTCTTCTTTTCCGCATTTTAACAGCCGCACAGCAGGCAAACACAACAAATGCTGCTATTATAAGCGCGTCTAAAACGACAAGAGCAATTATAAGCGGCGAAGCCCCGGCATCTTCTTCCGGTTCGTTTAACGGATTATTTTCGCCTGCCGGAATATCGTCCTTGGCAGTACTGCGTTTCGGTATCACAAGCTCGGTTGAAGCGTTTGGATCGATCTGCAAATCCATTTTCCCGTTTGCCGCAACAGCGGTTTCCGAAACGGGATTTCCCTTTTCATCAAGTCTTGTTATTTCCAAATCGTCAAAGTGTCCGCCCTTTGCCGTACTGAACAGCGAAATATAACCGCCCTCGTAATTCGTAAGCTCGGCGACAAACGGATCTGTCTGATCGTCAAACCAAAGCATTGCCTGATCTCCCACGACACGCAGCTTCATTTTATGGACATTGCCGGTATGACCGTTTGCCGTTGTATAATAGTCCTCCGGGAAATCTATGTCTTCCCTGGCATTATATATCGTTTCATCGGTACGGTTGTAATAGTTGGTGTTCTTAATATTGCCCATAAAGTTACGGACGCCCTCGTATTCGACATATGCCGCAGTCGGATTCTCCGCGCTGTGAACATCGTTCAGATCGATGTACTGCCCCGGTTCCTTTGAGCCGAAAAGCACGCCGACCCAGTTGTAATGCTGTGTATATTCCACCTCAAGCTCAAAGTTTTTATAGGTTGAGCCCGTATAGGTGAGTATCGCAACATTCTTTTTGGATGAACCGTCCTGAGTCCGGTATTCGTCGCGTGAAAGCTTTCCGTCATTGGTGAACCATCTTGCAAGATCGGCAGAAGAATAACCGTTTTCTGTGTCGGTTACGAAAGCGGACTTAAACTCACTAAGGTCATCGTCCGTATCAAAGCTCCAGTACCTGTAATCATCGCTTTGCTGCGGAATATCCTGCTTTACCCTGACATTAAGCACCGCGCCTGCTTTTCCCGGATTCGTAAAGGCGGCGGAATCTTCTATCATAGCCGTAAAGCGGTATGCACCCTCTGTATCGGCATCCCAGTAAACCTCACTGAAGCTCACCTCGGCCGATGCCGTGCTGCCGTTTTTAAGGGTGACCTTCACCTCATCCGGCAGTGCGGGAATCTCAGAACCGGGTTTTACGCTTATATCATGCGGATTTTCAACTGCTATCACCGCATTCCCCGGAAGTGATGAAAGATCCCTTATTCTTATATTGTCGAAGCCATGACCGTTTCCGGACGAGGCGAAAGATATATAGCCGCCGTTATAGCCCTCCGCCAGAGCGTAATCGGCTATCATACCGTAATCGTCAAGATATATATAGCAATGACCGTTTATTACCGCAACCGTCATGGTATGCCAGGTGCCGAAATTAGATGTCCAGCTTTCGCTTGCGGGCTTGTCGGGATCAAGCACATGATAGCCGTCAAGAAGCATCTTTTTGGAATTTACGGGTCTGTATCCCATATTAAGCCTTGCCACTCCGCCGAGAGCGATAAGCCCTCCGCCCGCGCCGAGGTCATTTTCGGGATAAAGTATCACACCGCCGTTTTCAAGATCTCCCTCGCCCTTGTTGGAAAGCGGATATTTGCCCTTTTCTGCACCGAAAAGGAACATCAGGCGCTTATCGGATTTCTGATACTCGTAAGTAACGACAAAATCCGTTAGACGCTTATTATAGGTAAGCACAGCCACGCGCTCCGCGTCGCTTCCGTTTTCAAGCAGCTCCGAGCGGTTAAGCGTGCCGTTGGCGGCTGTCCACATATCGTCAAAATCCCACTCGGTCATATCTCCGCCCGAATTGCCGGAAAGCTTTTCAAGATAATAGCTTGTAAAGCCGCTGCTGTCAAATTTCACCGTATCAAAATCGGCTGTATACTCGTCGCCCTGCTGTCCCGCACCGCCGGCAGCAGGTATCGGGGTGGTTATATTCTCACTTATGGTAAAGCTGCCGAAGCCATAGCTGTTTGAAGCGCTCGAAAATATCGAAACATAACCTCCGTCATAGGCGTCGCCGAGCTTTACGTAAGCATAGGGTTCGTCCCTTCCGTCAAGAAAAGCGTAAAGCATTTTGTCTTTTACGATTATTTTTACACTGTGTACCTTGCGTGCGTTGACATTATCGGTCGCATTATTGTTTGCATCCATAAATCCCGGAGCGGCAGGATCGGTTATGCGGTAAAGCCCGTAATGCAGCGAGGTATAATTGTGAAGATCGCCCTTGGCATTCGGATATCCCTCCGCCTCGACATAAAATATGCTTCCGCCCGTGCCGACCGTTCTGCCGTCGACTATCGAAAGCGGATACGTTTTATTGTCACCGCCGATTACGATGCCGAGCCGCTGATAGGTCTGCTGATATGTATAGGTGAGTTCAAAATTGTAAAATTCGCGTGCGCTGTATGTAAGCATCTCTATATCGGAGGTTTCCTTTATACCCGAGGCGGAATTATTCCTCGCAAGGAAACCGCCGTTATTTATCCGCCAGTGTTCCTTAAGCTCCACCTTTTCAAGCTCTGTCGATTTTTCGGCATCCTCCAGATAGTAGGCGTCAAACATCTCCTCCACCTCATCAAACGTCTGGAAATTACCGCTTTCTATCGGCAGATCGGTCTCCAGCTCCGCGTCCTCACCGAGCTCCTCTATCATTATCGAGCATATCGCGCCGGTGGTGCGGTCTGCGGAGGAATTGGTGATAAGGGATATGTAGCCGCCGTCATAATTATCCATTCGCACCGTGACACGGGTAGAAGCGTCGTTGTCAACGGTAATAGCCATATATTCCCCGACCACTCTTATCTTCAGGGTGTGTATAGGCTTATTGTTGATAGTGGCGTCGACTGAGCCGAAGGAGGTGAAGGTATCCTTTATTTTATCCGTGCCCACACGGCAGAGCAGATTATTCGCTTCGGTATAATAGGTCGAATAAAGCGCTCCTTTTATGTCACGGTAGCCCTCTGCCTCTGTGTAAACAATTGCGCCGCCGTCGCTGATAAGCTGCGCGCCGTTGTCTTTAAAGGCAAACTTTCCCATCTCCGTACCGAACATTACACCGTAGCGTTTCCAATCCTGCTCATAACGCAGCGTAAGCTCAAAATTTTCATACCGCTTATTTTTTAAGGTAAGTGCGGCAAAGCCGGATTTATCGTCTCCCGCCTTGTCAAGATTCGAAACCAGTCTGCCCTTGTCCAGTCTGAAAGCCTCGCCTATCGCTGTTTCTTTAGGCGGGTCGGCGGGATTGCCGAGATAATAAGTCGAAAATTCATTTTCGTCTATTTTGTCTGTTGTATTGAAGCTTTTGTAATATACGCTTTCGGACGGCTGTGGATCAGAACCCTGAAGCTCTTCTATCCTTACAGACTTGAAAGCGCCCTGATCATATCCGGTAGAATAAAGCGAAACCGAACCGCCGGTAAAATCGTCCGTCAAAGGTGCGGAAATCATATAATCGGGAAATTCCTCAAGCCATGCGCTGACATTTCCGTTAAGTATGCGTACTATCAGATGATAGGAAGTTCTGCTCTGCTCATTATCGCTGCTTGACGGAGAGACAAATCCGGATATCGGATATCCCTTTACCCAATTTTTGCCTCCGATTCTTACCTGACCTCCGATCGCCGACGCCGAGCCGGCATCGACCGCTCCCTCTATACTTATGGTACCGTCGCTTTCTACATACGCCCTGATGCCGTTCTCCGCCGTGGCAAGCTCTCCGGCAGGCGCCACCATAATTCCGTATCTCACATAATTGGTCACGAATTCTGCTTTTACTTCCGTATCGGTATAAACAGCCGAATTATATGTAAGCAGTGTGGTGTCGCCGTTGTTCCTGTGCTTCGGCTTGAGCCACGGATTCTGATAAGCCCAGACATAGCCGTCAAGGGATACGGAGGTGGTCCAGTATTCCGAGACATTCCCTGCTGTTCCGGTTGTGCTGCCGGATTTTACAAGGTAGGCGTCGAAGGCGTCATCGAGCTGCTCAAGTGTTTCAAGCACCGTAAAATCGCAGTTTGCGCCGTCAATCACTTCTTTAATGCCCTCGGGGCCTGTTATGCTGAAGCTCTTGATTCCGCCCTGCTGGTTTCCCTGGCTGTAAAGCGATATATACCCGCCTATATATTTATCGTCAAGCTCGACGCTCCATTTGTACTCCTCGTAGCCGTCCCACCAGAGCGTCATTTTGCCGCCCTTTACCTCAATGTTCATAGTATGAAGGTTCGTGCCGTTTACGGTTGTACTGAAATCAGGCCGTGCTACCGTGTCATATGCTTCCGTGCCGTTGTTGTAGAAGCCCTCTTTCCTTTCGGCAGAAAGCCATGCCGCGGTAGCGGGCTTTACACCCTGTACCCGGATTTTTCCGGCATTTTCGTGCATCGTCACCTTAACCGCGCCGTTTGTCCCGCTGGTGGAAACATTTGTATCGGTAGGAGAGGACTGGCCGAAAATTATACCGTATTCCTTCCATGTATTGAGGAATTCCAGCTTGGCGGTGAATTCCGACATCTGTATATCCTTGAGTGTCAGCAAAAATGTTTTTCCGGTATATTCAACCGGCTTCAGATAATCGTTTTGCTTATCCCACTCAACATGGCTGTCCGGATTTTTCTCCGTAGTCCAATAATCCGACGGCAGCCCCGTCTCGGCTTTGCCGTCGGCTATTGCGGCCGCCGTAAAAACATCATTAAGCTGCGAAACATCTATATCGGTAAAATCCTTACTGTATGTAAAGATTTCATCCTCTTCGGCGCCCGATATCAGAAATCCTCCGCCTATAATCGATGAAAGCACAGATAAAATAACCGCTGCCGTCAGGCATACAGCCGTGATTTTTCTTGTTTTCTGTTTCATCGGTTTAGCACCTCCGTAAATATATAAGATATTTGCCATAATAATTGTATTACATCGCAGAGCTATTTTAAACCTTTTTTTCGACTTTTATGGTTTGTTTTTCGTCACACTTTTTTGGATTATTTTACAAGTAATTAACATTGATTTTAAAAATATTATGCTAAAATATTCAACAACATATTGTTATCGACTTGATTTTCTGATTTTTGCAGCCGAAAAATTGACATTGGCTCTCCGACGGAATATAATAAAGGAAATGCTTTACGGAGGATTATTGATGTTTTTCAAACAGCCGGATCTGATTTTCAGCATAAAAGACGCAGCATCATTTGATACGCCTTCCTGTTTTTTGCCCGTCAAGAAAAATGTAGAACGGAAAACACCGCATGAAATGACGCTGTCTGTTAACGGAGACTGTGTAAATATGACGGTGGACGATATTGCGGCGTCCTCCTCAGACTTTAAGCTCAACTCTCCTGCCGACGGATATATTTCACTGGTTTCCAACGCTTACGATTATACAGAGGGGGCTTTCCGCTATCTTTACATATTCCAAAACGGCAGAAAGGTTTTTGATATAGATTTCAGCGGCATCTCCTCCGCCGACGAGCTGGAGCAGTGGTTCGACTGTTATTATTTTAAAATACTGGACGGCAGCAAGGGCAAAAAAAGCCGTATTTCCGACTTTTGGCGTATTGATAAAGGCAGGCTGCGCTGCATAAAGGAAAAAAAGTCCGAGCATGATCTTACCGAATTCTGCCTGCTTACATATACGCTCCGTTCTTTCGGCGATTTTCAGGCGGTATTGGGCTTTGAGCAGTGTGGCTTCAGATACGGGCTTTCCTTCGGCTGCCGGATAGCAAAATTCCCGTTTTACCGGGATCCCAAAACTATGACCATAAAAGCGACTCAGGGCGGGTTTGCATACGTAGAGCAGGAGGGATACCGTAATTTAAGAGGGGATATTTCAAGGGAATACTGCTCAAACAGAGATTTTTTTGTCCAGTCATATAAATCTCCTCTGCCGAATTTTTATGCCGAAGATGAAAGTCTTACTTTTTCATTCAATACGCATACACTGATTTTTCATATAAAATCCGATGCTGTATACAAATTCCAAAACAAAAAAATAAATATAAAATCCGGCAGCATCACATATATTCCTCCCAATATGCCGTTTGAAAGAATTTACTCGACAGACAAATACATCGCCGTATTTTTCGATATTATAAACGGGCAGAATTTTCAGCCGGAAAATTTCGTTCCTGCCAATCCGGCGGAATATGAGTTTCAGTTCGAACGGATTCTGAAAACATTTAAAATAAGCAACGACATATCGCGGTATGAATGCACATATATATTTTATAAAATATATACCCTGATTTCAAAAGAAACACAAATGCATTACCGGATGACTAATACCGAGCAGGCAAAAAATTATCCCAAATTGCTGCGTCCCGCTCTTGAATATCTTGATTCAAATTTTTCAGACCCTAATATCAGGATTCCGGCGCTTGCCCAGATGTGCAATATCGGAGAAACTTATTTCAGAAAGCAGTTCACGCACGAAATGGGGATCTCCCCTCAGGACTATATACAAAAAATGAGAATTGACTTTTCCATTTTTCTGCTCGATTCCAACTATTACAAAATTTACGAGGTGGCGGAAAAATCCGGATTTTCAAATCCGAAATACTTTTCCACCGTATTCAAAAGTATTATGAAGCTTTCGCCGACAGAATGGATGAAAAGCAAAAATCAGGGCTCGGTTCAGCCGCCTGATGCACCTTAAAACGCGGTGTACCGTATAATAAAACCGTATTACGGGGAAGAAACAAACCGTAAAAATCAATCATAACCACCCGTCAAACGGGTGGTTTGCACAAGGGCTAAAAGCCCATAATGCCGACCCGCGTCTCAAGGCG
>CALWIZ010000030.1 GCA_944380885.1 uncultured Clostridia bacterium
CAAGCTGGTCGCGGTTTTCTCTTCCCTTTACTATAACTTTCATCACCGCTTCTATTATACCTTATTTATGCAAAAAAAGCCCAGCTTATACTGGACTTTTTCGACAGACTGGAGCGGTCAAAGCATTTGCTTTGACCGCTCTGTTTATATAATGATTTATATATTGCTATGAACCAGCTGTTTCATCTTTCACGGTATCGGTTTCCGCTGCCGGAGCGGTTTCAGGTGAGTCAGAAATATCGCTTCCGAGAAATTCGGGTATTTTCATTCCCGCCATTTTAAATGTCTCGTTAAGCGGAGGTATGGACTTCATCATACTTGAAAGAAAATTCGAGGTTGTGGAGCTTCCGTCCTTTCCACCCATTGAATCCCAAACTGTAACCTTATCAATCTTAAGGTTCTTGATAGCCTCGACCTGAGTTTTAAGAAGTTCCTCAATCTTATCGGCAAGCATAAGCTGTACGGCGCAGTTCGGGTCGCCTCCGGCGGCATCAACCAGCTTTTTGAAACCCTCCGCCTGCTTGGCGAGTATTTCCTGTGCACCGCGCGCCTGTGCTTCCATTGTGGCGTAGATGGCGTCCGCTTCACCGCGAGCCCTGCGGCGTGCCTGTTCGGCTTCGGCTTCCGCCTCAAGCTCCATTCTTTCCTTTTCAATCTTTGCTTTTACGATTATATCAGCCTGCTGGGTTGCGGCGTCACGCTGGGCACGGGCTTCTTCAGCCTGCTGTTGGGCGGCGTATGCTTCTTCAAGCGCTTTTGCCTCTGCGATTTTTTCGGCGGCTGTTGCGCGGCGGAGCGCGTCTGCCTCGACCTCGCGGCGTGTGGCGTCAGACTGTGCTATCGCAGCCTTGGATTCGTTTTCACCGGCGATAGCGGCAGCGTTTGCTTCTGCAACCTGTATTCTTTGATCCTTTACCGCTTGGGACTCACCGATAGCACCGTCACGGTTCTTTTCCGCAACGGATTTTTTAGCGTCATTTATAGCCTTTGCGGCGGCTTCTTTACCGAGCGCCTCTATGTACCCTGATTCATCGGTAATATCCGTAACGTTAACGTTAATAAGACGCAGACCGATCTTTTTAAGCTCGGTTTCAACATTGTGGTAAACCGCCTCGACAAATTTGTCGCGGTCGGTGTTTATTTCCTCAATGTCCATTGTAGCGATGACGAGACGCAGCTGACCGAAGATTATGTCTTTTGCAAGCTCCTGAATTTCAGTGAGCTTAAGTCCGAGCAGACGCTCGGCTGCGTTCTGCATTGTTCCGGGTTCCGTGGAAATACCTACGGTAAAGCGCGACGGAACATCAACACGGATATTCTGATGCGAAAGCGCGTTTGCAAGGTCAACGTTAATTGATATCGGTGTCAGGTCAAGATATTCATATGACTGTATGACCGGCCAAACAAACGCCGCGCCGCCGTGTATACACTTGGCGGAACGTGCCGAGCCGTCCTTGTTGGTGCCGACCTTACCGTATATTACCATTATTTTGTCAGAAGGGCAGCGGCGGTATCTTGACAATAGAATAAGTATAAGCGAAAAAATCAAAACGCCAATGACTACAAGAAGTATTACAATATTTTCTGGCATAAATAACTCTCCTCTTTTATATATTTTTATTTACCGGCGGCGGTTACCGTTTCATCATTAAGCGGCTTTACAACAAGCGTGCTTTGATTGACTATACCGACAACCTTTACCATCTGGTCGGTGTGCAGTGCGGTATGGGCGGTTGTAATTGCGCTTAGTTCAACATAACGCTCTTGAAGTGTGAGTGTCACCTTGCCGGAACCGCCCTCGTTTGCGGGAATCGGTATATAAACCTGCGCTGTTTTTCCGATTGCGTTTTTCAGTTCGAGATTTCCCTGATCCTGAAGCTTTAAACTCATTTTCAAGAACAGCGCAATCACAAGAAGCGCAAGAAATCCGCCGGCAAAGGCTATTATGATAACGGCGGCTGAAGGAAGCGCAGTATCGCACAGCACTATTCCGAGCCATCCGCCTACCGCGAAAAACGCGACTATTCCCCTTACCGTGAAAATCCGCAGACCTGAAGAATGGTGCGCCGTATCGTGAAAAGCATCGTCGTGAGAATCGTAGGCGTCGGAATGGTCGGGTAAGTGACCGTCTGTAAAATCATGCCCGCTGCCGTCGGAAAATTCACCGTGGTCAATGTCGTGCGAGCCGCCTATACCTACCAGCAGAAGAATGGTCTGAAGAAAAAGCACCACAGTTGCAGGTATGGCAACCGCCGCAAAGCATTGCTGTAAAATGCTCATACCGTTCCACCAATCAGATAACCATGTCATTATATAAACCCCCTTTCTCTGATAACAGTATTATTGCTAATCAGTTATTGATTCGCTGAAAAGTCCGTTTAAGAGCGTATTCGCTTTCTGCTTGAGACGTGATGATATTGCGGCTGTAACCATAATATTCAGCGCTTTTTTAAGACATTCCTTTGAATCGAGCTTCGGCCCTTCATAATCGCGAAGCTGACGTTCTATCGCCGCCTGTATATCATTCGCCGAAAAGATATTTTCATCCAGTTCGGATATAATGGCACACAGCCGGTTATAGAGTTCTCCCTCATCGATAATATCATCTGATACATCGTCGGCAGAGCCGTTGACGTAATCCATCAGCCGGATTATTTTTTCGAGCTGAAGACAGTCTCGCAGTATACTGATAATAAGTATACGCGCAATTTGTCTTTCACCGTATTTTTTTCCGTCAGGACGCGGAACAAGACCGCGTTTAACCCAGTTTTGTATTGTGGACGCTTCAAGTCCCGTAATACCTACAATTTGCGAAAGACTGAGACCTCCCGCCGCAGAGCATATTGAAGCCACTGCCGAAAATGCGTCAGCATCGCTGTTTTCCGCGCAGGGAAGAACCGTTCCGGGAATTGTTTTTACATTCATATTCAGCCTCCTTACCGATGTTATCTGAGGTTGTTTTTATTATACAATAAGTTCGTATGAACGTCAAATATAGACAAATGACTATTTAAAACGATTTTATTCAAAAGCTTTATTTAGAATTAAATATCTTTAAAAATCATAAAAATTCAACGTTTTTCTCTTTTTTTCGCGTTTTTTGAAAATATCAGGTATCCTCAAGCAAAAACTCATAACTTACATTAAATACATTTTTTAATGCAATCAGCTCTATGTCAGTTACAAAACGTTGACCGGTTTCAATACGTTGTATAGCGTTTTTATCCACATCAACTCCTAAAAGCTGCATTTTATCTGCGAGAATACGCTGAGACATTTTAGGAACTGCCGATTTACGTAGCTCTGCGATTCTTGTTCCGCATATGTTGTTTCTTCCGTTTTCAGTTTTGTTTTTAAACATAATAACCACCTTTTTGACATTCAGTGCTTGACAAAATTATTATATGGTGTTATTATACGGATAATGACATTCACTGTATGTCATTTTTTTAGGCAGTATGCCGTAAAAGACGTTTGATTCTGTTTATAAGTAAAAACTCCTTGAGGTCTCCTCAGGGAGTTTTCGTATATTAAGAAATGCGAATATTCAGTTTTTGCATAGTCGAAATATAATAATAAATGTCTGTATATGTAAAAAAATATAAGGTTTACACTATTTTTGTAATTATGCTTGAAATTAGTGTAAAACCGTGGTAATATATGTAAAGCAAAAATGTTGGAGGTAGCAAAATAATGGGAAAAAAGTTAAAAATTGTCATTGCTGACGATTCTACGGAATTGGGGCAAAGCTGTTCAAAGGCGCTTAAAAGCTATGGAATGGACGTAATACTTTGTCAGAAAGACGGGCAGGAAGTACTTTCTAAAATAAAAAGCGAAAAGCCTGACGTTGTACTTGCGGATGTATTCATGCCTAATCTCGATATTATAGGCGTTCTGAACAGTATCAAAGGTCTTGACAGCGGCGAAAAACCTATGATTATGGCTATGTCGAGCTTTGACAATCAGCGGCTCGAAAAGGAAACGCTTGATGCAGGCGCGAGCTATTACTTTCTGAAACCTTTTGACATAAATACCATGGCCGAACGTATAATACAGCTTTCTGGCTGGAAAAATGAGATTTCCCCCGTAGTTGTAAAGGACAATGTCGTGACCGATCCGGAGCTTGAGCTTATGGTTACGGAAATAATACACCAGATAGGCGTGCCGGCTCATATCAAGGGTTATCATTATCTTCGCGAGGCAATAATACTTTCGGTTAAAAACAGCGATATAATAAATTCGGTTACAAAGGTTCTTTATCCGACGGTTGCGAAAAATCATTCAACAACATCTTCGAGAGTAGAGCGCGCTATACGCCATGCAATAGAGGTGGCATGGGACAGGGGAGACATAGACGTACTTAATTCCTATTTCGGTTATACCATTCAGAATGACCGCGGTAAGCCTACCAACAGTGAATTTATAGCTATGATAAGCGACAAGCTGAGGCTTCGGCTTAAAATAAGCTGATTATATACATAAAAAACAGCGCCGTGTACGTTACAGAAGAGAAGATTTTCTGTGACGTACACGGCGCAGTATATATGTGTATCAGTTATTTGAATTGTCAAGAAGCTTACGGTATCCGCTGCCGAAAAGCTGTTCGGCAAACCATACTTCTTTAACAGTGAAACGCTTTCCGTTAAGATAATTGAGAATGCCGGCATCGGTTTTAAAATCAAATTTAAGACTGTAAGAATATAAAGCCTGCTTGTCAAAGCCCATTTTTTTGTCTGCGGAGGATTTACCGTATTTTCCGTCTCCGAGCAGCGGGTGACATATTGACGCCATATGTGCGCGAATCTGGTGGGTTCTTCCGGTCAAAAGTTCAACTTCGACAAGAGAGAGGCCGGCGCGGCTTTCAAGAACGGTGTAGCGTGTCTTTATGGTAAGTGAGGAGTCGGTTTTTCCGGATTTAAGGAAAACTTTATTTTTCTCCTCGTTTTTTTCAAGATATCCTTCAAGTAAATCTGTCTTTTTTTTCGGCACTCCGTGAATTACCGCTAAATATTTTTTTTCGATTTCACGGTATTTTATTTTGTCGCACAAAATTCTCAGTGATTCAGCGTTTTTCGCGGCTATTACTATACCGCCCGTATTGCGGTCAATGCGGTTGGCAAGCGCGGGACGGAAGCTGTTTTCGTCCTGAGGCCTGTATTCGCCTTTGTCATACAGATAATGCTGTATTCTCGCTATCAGGGTGTCACCGTATTCGTTTTTGTCAGGGTGGACAAGAAGACCCTGCTTTTTGTCTGCGAGAAGTATGTTTTCGTCTTCATAAACGATATCGAGTTTTGCGGGGGCGGAGAGAAAATCGTATTTCGGCCGTACTGATACAAAAAATTCGTCGTTTATATAGGCTTCCACTGTATCGCCCTCTTTAAGGCGGGTGCTTATTTCCGCGCGCCTGCCGTTTACCTTTATGCGCTTTGTTCTTATGTATTTGAACATAAGCGATGAAGGCATGGCAGGACAGTTTTTTACAATGAATTTATCAAGACGCTGCGAGGCGTCGTTTTTTGTTACGGTAAAGGATTTCATATGATAAGCTCCGTTAAATATTTTGATAAAAAAACTGTATTGTGCTTGAAATGACAGAATTTTCATAATATAATGTAAATCAGTCAAACATTAACCGAAAGGAATGTGAAAATGGAAGAAAACGTTCACAGCGGACACCGCGAAAGAGTAAGAAGGGAGTTTCTGAAAAACGGCTTTGATGAGGACACACCGCCGCATAAAATAATGGAAATGCTTCTGTTTTACAGCATTCCCCGAAAAGATACGAACGAAATAGCTCACGAGCTTGTGAGCAGATTCGGCAGTATAGCCGGCATAATCGACGCTCCGGTCGATGAGCTGGTAAAAGTAAACGGTGTAAATACCAATACAGCCGCGCTTATTAAACTGATAATGCCTGTGGCTCGCCGCTATATGTTTGATAAGAAACGCAATACCCATAAATATTCCAATATCGATGAAGTAGGCAATTATCTTCTGAGCCGTTATATAGGTTACAGCAAAGAGGTGTTTTCAATTACTTCATTCAGCGGCAGCGGAAGCATACTCGGGTTCGACATATTAAGCGAGGGTGATGTGTCAGAGGTCAGCATATCCACAAGAACCGTTATCGAGGCGGTGCTTAAAAGACAGGCGGTATGCGCGATAATAGCGCATAATCATCCCGACGGAGTAGCTGTTCCGAGTGATAATGATATAGCTGTAACCTCGAATATCAAAAACGCGCTCGCTCATATAAACGTGCGTCTGCTTGACCATTTGATAATTGCGGACGGGGATTATGTTTCAATGGCGCAGAGCAGGCTTTACAAACAGATTTTTGACTGACATTATTAAAAAATAAAACTATTTTTCGGAGCGGCTTTCGGCAATCCGGTAACCGACGCCGTTTTCAGTGAACAGGTACAGGGGATTTGAGCTGTCCTGTTCTATTTTTTTGCGCAGATTTGTGACATTTACTCTTAAAATACCGTTTCCGCCCGAAATCTGGGGACCCCATACCGATTTGATTATAAAATCGTAGGTGAGCACTCTGCCGGAATATCTGCAAAGCAGGGAAAGTATCTTGAATTCGTTTTTGGTAAGATGAATATTTTTTCCGGAAACGGTTACAGTATGGCTGTCATAATCCACGCGCAGCTCTCCGGAGACATAGCTTTTCTCCGTGTCAGAGCCTTTTGCTCTTTCCACAAGCTCGATTCTGCGTACCGCGGCACGGACGCGCGAAAGAAGCTCACCGGGGAAAAAAGGTTTTCTGATATAATCGTCTGCTCCGGCGTCGAGAATATCGGTTATCGCGCGTTCGGATACGTTTTCCGAAACCGCGATAACCGGACATGAATTATATTCATATAGCTTTTTAATAGTTTGAATACCCTCTTTCATAGGATAAAGCGGATCTATTATAAGTATATCAGGAGGACTTGAGGTAAAAGCTGTTTTGCACTCCCCGAAACCGGAAGCGACTGTAACCTCATAGCCTGCGGCTGTAAGAAGATTTTTAAGCAGACGGGAGCTCTGACGGTCGATGTCAGTCACAATAATTCTGCGTTTCAACTCCGCTCACCTCCGGTTAAATGCATATGCTGCTCACTCATTGCCGCTTTCCGCCTCACGCTCTGCGACCGCCTCGGGCGAATAGTAATTAAGCTCATAAATAAAATCGTATATTTCGTTTCTCGCGGTATCAAGATCATATGTATAATACCATACCCCGCCGATGGTTTTTCCGGCTGACGGTATGTTTTCGTTCGGTATGCTCAGCTGCTCAAATTCGGGTGAGAAAAGCACCGCCCATATGCCGAGACCCATTATGTCGGAGGTTGAAAGCGAGGTTTCACACTCGCTTATTACCATTTCGGCAACCTTAGGGAGCTTAAGCGGATTCATAGATTTTACCGCCGAAAACATAGCCATCAAAACTTCTTTTTGACGGTTGCCTCTCTCGACATCGCTGTCTATATGGCGTATTCTCGCGTAGCATACAGCCTGACCGCCGCATAAAAGCTGCTCTCCGGGAGCGGTGAGGTCGGGGCACTCGACGCCGAGGGAGCGCATCTCCGGAAAGATATTTCTGTTAAGCTCATTCATTTCCTTTTCGTCGACGTCTACCGTAACTCCTCCGATATAGTCGATGACCCGCGCCAGACCGAAGAAATTCATTGTCACATAGTCGGTTATTTCAAGCCCGAAGTTCTGATTGAGTGTTTTAACAGCAAGCTGCGATCTGCCATATGCGTATGCGTGGGTCAGCTTGTCCTTTGAATGCCCGTCAATAGAAACATACGTGTCCCTCGCAATAGAAGTGAGCTTGAGCTTTTTATGCTTTTTGTCAACCGTAAGAATAACAATCGCGTCACTTCTGCCTGAATTGCTTTCGTCACGCGAATCTATTCCGAGCAGCGCGATATTTCGGACTGATGAAAAATCGGATGTGGTTATTCCAAGGTCGTTTTCATCAAGCGGCTTGCGCTCTATTTTGTCAATGGTTTTGTAAGCATAGGCGTAAAATGCAGTGCCGGCGGCAATTAAAAGACAGACAAAAACAATGGCTGTTTTAAGCAGGATATGCTTTTTGCGCTTTTTCTGTGTTTTTGAGCGTATATCCGGCAGTCTCTGCTGCGCGGCCGCCTGCCTTGCCTTAAACTGGGGAGAGCTTGAGGAAATATCCTCAAACGAGTCCTCCGTATTTCTGCCGGAGCTTGAATATATATCTGTTTCGCTGCGGTTATCTTCACCGTCATATTCATAGTATTTCATAATGTTACTTCCTGTTTATGATTGTATAGGTAATAACTATTATACATAATAAGCCGGAAAAGCGCAAGGAAAATAAATCAGATCAGGAATTTGCCGGACAGGCTGCAAATCATTGCTTTTTCTCGGAAGCGCGTGTTATGCTTGAATTTCCGAATTTTTTTCTGAGCATATAAATCGAATCCTCTATTTTTTCCTGGGCGGCAATGCTTTCCGAATTACCGAAAATATCTGACTGAACGGCTGACTCATAATTTTTAAGACCGACAGCCCTGATACCGACCGAACGCAGCGGTTCACCGAATGTGTAGTTGGCGCGGAGAATTTCCATTCCGCGGCGAGCGATAATGTATCCGCTGTTTGTGGAGTCACGGTATGTCCGGCTGAATTCTTTTACGGCAAGAGATGCTGTTCTTATATGCACCTGCACGCCGAAGGCGTAGAGCCCGTGACTTCTGAGCGTATCGGATATGGGACGCGAAAGAGTGAGGAAGGTTGCCCATACATCGTCGTAGGAGGTAAAATCCTTTGAGCCGGTTACAGATCTTCCCACGCTTTTCGGCAGATCCTCTGCCGTAGGTGTGGAGACCGGCGAAGAATCAAGTCCCTGAGCCCATCTTTTAAGCTCCATGCCGTTTTTTCCGAGCAGACGTATAAGGGTTTCGTCGGAGCAGATAACTATATCGCCGACCGTGTAAACACCGCAGGAGCGCAGCTTTTCGGTAGTTTTCCTGCCTGCGAACAAAAGGTCGGAAACGGGCAGGGGCCATACCTTTTCCTTATAATTCTCACGCGATATTACCGTAACCGCGTCCGGCTTTTTCATATCGGAGCCTAACTTTGCGAAAACTTTATTAAAGCTGACTCCCACCGAAACGGTTATCCCAAGCTCGTTTTTGATATCTTTTCTTATCCGTTCGGCTATCTGCTCTCCGCTTCCGAAAAGCAGTGTGCTCCCCGTGACGTCAAGCCAGCATTCGTCTATGCCGAACGGCTCAATCATATCGGTGTAGCGCTCGTAAACCGCGTGAGCCTTTTTTGAGTATTCCCTGTATTTGTCCATAAGGGGAGGAAGAATAACAAGGTCGGGACATTTGCGGAGTGCGTCAGAAACTGTCTCCGCGGTTCTGACACCGTATTTTTTTGCGTTTTCGTTTTTTGCAAGCACAATGCCGTGACGGTTTTCCCTGTCACCGCATACCGCAACGGGGAGGGATTTGAGGGTCGGGTTAAACAGCAGCGAAACCGACGCGAAAAAGTTATTAAGGTCACAGTGAAGTATTATGCGGTCGCCCACGGCGGCTCACCTCCGAACACTTGTTCTCAAAAAGAATTATACCACAGAAAAACCGCCTTGTAAAGCGGAAAAAACAGGCTTCGGTGATTGACAAATTTCCGTAATGAGTATATAATAACAAGGTATGTTTAAATTCAGTTTAAGGATGTAGATTTATGGAGTGGACTTCATTAAACGACCTGAGGGAAAAATATCTTTCATTCTTTGAGTCTAAGGGTCATCTGCGGCTCAAGAGCTTTTCTCTCGTTCCGAACGGGGACAAGTCTTTGCTGCTTATCAATTCAGGCATGGCGCCTATGAAAAAATATTTTACCGGCGAGGTTACGCCGCCGTCGGTACGCGTCACGACCTGTCAGAAGTGCATACGCACGCCGGATCTTGAGCGTGTGGGTCATACCGCCCGTCACGGCACTTATTTTGAGATGCTCGGCAACTTTTCGTTCGGCGATTATTTTAAGGAGCAGGCTATTGAGTGGGCGTGGGAGTTCCTTACAAAGGTGCTTGAAATACCGTCAGAGCTTTTATGGCCGTCGGTTTATGAGCAGGACGATGAAGCCTACGCTATCTGGCGGGATAAGATAGGCGTGCCCGAGGAGCATATAGTCCGTCTCGGTAAAGAGGACAATTTCTGGGAGCATGGCACCGGACCCTGCGGACCGTGCAGTGAAATATATTTCGACCGCGGCGAGAAGTACGGCTGCGGCTCTCCTGACTGCAAGCCCGGCTGTGACTGCGACCGGTATATGGAAATATGGAACAACGTGTTTTCACAGTTCAACAATATGGGGGACGGGACATATACCGAGCTCGAGCATAAGAACATTGATACCGGAATGGGTCTTGAGCGTCTTGCCTGCGTAATGCAGGGGGTTGACAATATGTTTGAGGTCGATACAATAAGGAATATACTCAACAAGGTATGTGAAATATCGGGTAAGGAATACGGAAATGACGATAAATCCGATATTTCAATACGTGCCGTTACAGACCATATAAGAGCCTCGACATTTATGATAAGCGACGGTATTATTCCATCGAACGAGGGCAGGGGATACGTTCTCCGCAGACTTATAAGGCGCGCCGCGAGACACGGAAAGCTGTTAGGAATAGACAGGCCGTTCCTGTCGGAGCTGTGTGATACCGTGATAGCCGAGAACAAGGCGGGATACCCCGAGCTTGTTGAAAAAGAGCAGCTTATCAAAAAGGTCATCTCCAATGAGGAAAGCAATTTTAATAAGACGATAGATCAAGGTCTTAATATGTTAAGCAGCCTTATGGCAGGCGGCGGAGTTCTGTCCGGTGAGGACGCTTTCAGGCTTTACGACACATACGGTTTCCCGCTTGACCTTACAAAGGATATTCTTGCCGAAAAGAATATGACGGTCGATGAGGAAACCTTTAAGGAGCTTATGGAAAAGCAGCGCAAGCTCGCGCGCTCCTCGCGCAAATCGGCTGACGCCGAGAGCTGGAAGAGCGACGGCATCAGCTTTGACGGTATTCCGGCGACCGAGTTTGACGGCTATACGGAAAACAGCTGCCAGGCAAAAATTCTTGATATAGTGGTTGACGGCGAGCATACAGTCGCGGCGTCTGAAGGCGCAAAGGCGGTAATCGTGCTTGACAGAACGGTGTTTTACGGCGAGAGCGGCGGACAGGTGGGAGACACCGGCGTAATAACGGCTGACGGCGCGGAATTTACAGTCACCGATACCAAAAAGACCGCCGGAGGGGTATTCACCCATTTCGGAACGGTGTCAAAGGGTACGCTTTCCACCGATATGACGGTCACCGCGCAGATAGACACGGAAAGACGCGAGGCGATACGCCGCAACCATACAGCGGCTCACCTTTTGCAGGCGGGGCTCCGCAAGGTGCTGGGCACCCATGTCGAGCAGGCGGGCCAGCTTGTAAACGAAAATACCGTGCGTTTCGACTTTACTCATTTTTCGGCGCTTACGCCCGAAGAACTTGATAAGGTCAGTAGCTTCGTGAACGACGCCGTTTTAAGCGGTATCAGTGTTGAAAATAGCGAAATGCCGATCGACGAGGCGAGAAAGCTCGGCGCTATGGCGCTGTTCGGTGAAAAGTACGGCGATATCGTAAGAGTCGTAAACGTAAAGGATAAATCGATAGAGCTTTGCGGCGGTACCCACATTGACAATACGGCGAAAATCGGACTTTTCCATATTATCTCGGAATCAAGCGTTGCAGCAGGTGTCAGAAGAATAGAAGCCGTGACCGGATACAATGTTTTAAAGGTTATAGCCGATTATAAAAAGCTGGCGGCCGATACCGCCGAGGCCATGAAAGCCTCTTCCGAAAAGGATATTGCAAGGCGCGCGGCACAGCTTATGAACGAGCTTAAGGATACGCAGAAGCAGCTTGAAAAAGCCGAGGCGCAGATTGCGGCCGGAAAGATAAGCGGTCTGCTTGAAAAAGCCGCCGCGGTAAACGGACTCCGTGTTGTCTCTGCGGTGCTTGAGAATACACCGGCGGAGGAATTAAGGAAAACCGCCGAAACTTTAAAGGCTGACAATGCCGATGTTATTGCGCTGCTCGCGTCAGTAAACGACGGCAAGCTGACCTTCTGTGCCGCCTGCGGAAAAGACGCGGTGGGCAAAGGCGCGCACGCAGGAAACCTTGTAAAAGAAACAGCGAAAATTGCCGGAGGAAACGGCGGAGGCAAGCCCGACATTGCTATGGCGGGCGGCAAGGATATAAGCAAAATCAAAGAGGCTCTCGCGGCGGTGGAGGATATCGCGCGAAGCCAGACAGGAGAGTGAAAAAATGTCTGATTGTCTTTTCTGCAAAATAGCAGCAGGGGAGGTTCCCAGCACAAAGGTCTATGAGGACGAGTATGTTTACGCTTTTAACGACATTGACCCCAAAGCCCCGCTCCACGTTATAGTAATACCGAAAAAGCATATCGGCTCGGCTGACGAGATTGATTCGTCCAACAGCGCGGAGATAGCTCATGTTTTTGAGGCGATAGCAAAAATCGCGAAGCAGGAAAATCTTGAAAACGGCTACCGTGTTGTAAACAACTGCGGCGAGGACGGCGGACAAACCGTTCATCATATCCATTTTCATCTTCTTGCGCGCCGCAACCTCGCGTGGCCTCCCGGCTGATTTATCGGAAACGCTTGAAAAGCGGTGAAAGGCCGCCGTATAAAAAAGGGGTATCATTATGTCAGAATATTATACAATGAAAATTGCCGGACTTGAGAGACATCTTGAAAAGTTTCCGGTAAGCGACAAGCTCGATATAGCCGCGTTTATAATTTTCGGCGATGTAGAGCTTACCATAGCCGGCTGTGAGGCACTGAGAAAAAAGCTGCCGGAGTTTGATGTTATAATCACTCCCGAGGCGAAAAGCATACCGATAGCATACGAAATGGCGCGCCAGACAGGCAAGCCTTACATAATCGCGCGCAAGGGTATGAAGGTTTATATGCGCAATCCGCTTGAGGTGGACGTTACTTCCATCACCACCAAGAACGAACAGCATTTGTTTTTAGGAGAGTCGGAGACAGCGCTGTTAAAGGATAAACGGGTGCTTATAATTGATGACGTCATAAGCACGGGAGAATCACTTGCCGCTGTCCGCAAGCTCGTTGAGGAGGCGGGCGGCAGGGAAGTCGCTGCCTGCGCATTTCTCGCTGAGGGCGACGCCGCCGACAGAAAAGACATTATTTTTCTTGAGAAGCTGCCGCTTTTCTTTAAAGACTAAAGAAAAAATCCGTTTTCTGCTTAAAAGCAGGGGACGGATTTTTTTATCTTAATATACTGATGTTTCGGTTATTATCTCAAAATCACGCATTAGGTATTTGTATAAAAAGCTTGACGTGTCTCCGGACATATAGCTGTCGTCAAGCCCTTCTATTTCGCAAACAGCCTGAATCATCAATTTTTCCTCAAGACCGCTTTCGCCTGATTTTTCAAGCTCTTCAATAAATGTGTCGACCGTGTAGCTGCCGCCGTCTATTATTTTTTCCCATAAATCCGGATTGGAATTTATTATCTCCTCGGCGGTTTCTGTTCCGGTGTGTCCTGCGGCAATCGTATTTATGTATTTCACCACCGGAGGACGGGAAACAGCGAATATTCCTACGGCAAGAACCGCAATACCTACTGCACATAAAATAATTTCAGACAGCTTCCGCATTATACGGTAAAAATCACTCGGTTCTGCGTCATCGGGGTTTGAGATGCGGAAACTGAGCCGGAATTTTTCTATCTCCCAATTGACTTTAGGAAAAAATGCTTCGACAGCTGATAGAATAAGACATATAAAGCCGTAAACCGAGAATATAACGCTTTGCTGTCTGAATAAAGCTGCCGCGCAGATTATAAAAAGGAGCAGCAGGCATACCAGTGATACCGTTCCCACGGTCCTGTCAAAAACCGAGACATACAGCGGGTCGGTTTTATTATACATTTTTTCAGATATCTCGTTCATCTTTCGGTCAAGCTCTTTTTCCGCTTTTTCGGATATTTTATCCCCGAGCTTTTCTCCGCAGTCTACGCAGAATCCTCTGTCGTCGGAGTTGTAGGCGCCGCAGTTATCACATATTTTCATATATGTGACCCCTCCTTTTATTCTGTTTTGACAATAAATGAAAAATCTATATAACCGTTGCCTGGATTGGTGAAAACATCATTAAGCGCTTTTGAATACGCGATTGTAGTATTCTGAAATGCTATCGGGAAAATATTGTTTGATTTGAGAATATCGGCCTGTATTTCAGATAGGGAGCCTCCTTTGTAAACAATTCCAAAATTGGCGAGGTATTCAGCCATATTGCTGCTTCCCGCTCTGAGCGGGAAAATTGCCATCGTAAGCGTTTGTTCTTTAAGTTCCGATATCATCGTTTCATAATTGTTTGACGCTTCAATATTTACAAATGCTCCGAAATTATTCTGCCAATGGCCTACGATATCGGTAACTGTAGATTTTATTGCGCTGCTGTCATAATAATACAGCTTTACGCCGGAGGGAAATTTTTTGTCCTCAAGCTTATCGGTTTCCGAAGAAAAAAGCTTTTTTCCGTTTTGAAGGTCATAAGGCGTCATACCTGACGAGTCTGCGTTATCACAGATTTCAGACGGAAAAACAGATGTGGCTACGGTATAACCGCATGGAAGATTCGCACCGTAAACCTCACCGCCAGTGAGCATACCGAACGCTTTGCGCATATTCTGCGAGAATTCGGAGCTGATTGTGAGAAACCAGCAGATATTCTGATAGTTGATGGTTTTAAGACCGGACTGCTCTGCGGTATCGGAGAGTGACGAATCTATAAAGGCAATGTCAACGTTGTTGTCGGTAAGGCGCTGCATCGCGGTTTCTTCTTCGTCCTTGGTGATGTAAACGGCAGAATTTTTTGCCGTAAAAGTACCGGTGTATAAATCGTTGGCGTAAAGGCGTATACCGAAGGTCTTGCTTTCGCGGTTCCATTTGGTAAGCTCATAGCTGCCGCAGGAAAGAGTGTGCTCCGCTGTCAGACCGTATTTTCCGGCCGATTCCGTAAAGAATTTCTCATTGCAGGGCATGGCTACCGAGGTGGTAAGGGTTTCCTCAAAATCCTCGTCGGCGTAAGCGAGCTTTATTATAAGAGTTGCATCGTCCGGGGCGGAGACGCCGAGCGTGTCGGCAGAAGCCTTGCCGTTATAGATGTCCTGCGTGTTCTGAATGCAGAAGAGACGCGAGACAAACGGCGCTTTTGTCTGCGGGGAAACCGCACGCCGCAGCGCAAAGAGAAAATCAGCCGATGTAACCGGTTCTTTGTTGCTCCATACCGCGTCATCACGCAGCTTGAATGTATATGTCAGTCCGTCAACCGAAAAACTTTCGCATAATCCGCACACAATAGAGCCGGAGGCGTTTTTGCGCAGCAGTCCCTCGTAAATGTTTGCTGTGACCGACAGCTCCGAATCAGTCGAGGCGGTCTGAGGGTCAAGAGTAGACGGTCTTTCGGGTATTTCAAAATATATTATAGCGTCCTGATACGTGTCGTTGCAGCCGGCGGACAACAGTGTAATCAAAGCGGCAATAATGACTGCCGCCGCTTTTTTAAAGCGGGTCATAAGTGCACCTCACGGATAAAATTCCTCTACATTATACTATATTGCTCATATTTTTGCAATAATTTCCCTTTGCCTTGATATGCGCGAAAATAAATATAAACATTCGACAAAAAAAGACTTCAAAAATTTGTTAAAAAATTATCGTTAAGGTCTTTTCAAAGCAAAAAATATGTGGTATACTACATAAGTATATGTAGATTTGGACATAACTCCGCTCACGCAGCGGACGGGCAAACCGCTATACAAAATTTTGTAGGAGGATTCGGTTCATGCAAAAGAAAATCAGTAAGCTGCCTTTCAGGGGAACCGCTGAACAGGAGAAAAAGCTGAGGGAAGTAATCGACGCCAATAAGCATGATAAAAGCCTTTTGATGGCAGTTATGCAGCAGGCTCAGGATATTTACGGTTATCTTCCCATGGAAGTACAAACCATAATAGCCGAGGGAATGGATGTACCGCTTGAAAAGGTTTACGGCGTAGCGACTTTTTACGCTCAGTTTTCGCTTTCGCCGAAAGGTGAATACAATATTTCGGTATGTCTCGGCACTGCCTGTTACGTAAAGGGTTCAGGTGATATTTTCAACCGCCTGAGCGAGAAGTTAGGAATCGGCGCGGACGAATGCACGCCGGACGGAAGATTTTCTCTTACTGCCTGCCGCTGCATCGGCGCCTGCGGTCTTGCCCCCGTGCTTACTGTCAACGATGAGGTTTACGGAAGACTTACCGTCGATGATGTGGACGATATACTTGCGAAATACGAAAAATAAAATACATAATCCGCAAATCTGAACAAATCTGTCCGAAAGGATAAATCTGTATGAAAATCAGTACTATAAAGGAATTGCTTGGCGCGAAGGTCATATGCTGCGCTGATGAACTCGACAAACACGTTTACTCCGCGTGCGGCAGCGATATGATGAGTGATGTTCTGGCGTATGTCAAGGATCAGGCGGTGCTGCTTACGGGGCTTGTGAATTCGCAGGTCATTCGCACTGCGGAAATGATGGATATGAACTGTATCGTATTTGTCCGCTCGAAAATGCCTACTGCCGAAATGATCGAGCTTGCCGAGGAATGCGGTATAGTGATTTTAGCCACCGAAAAAAGAATGTATGAGGCGTGCGGTCTGCTTTACAGCAACGGACTGCACGGCAACAGGGTCAAAAATGTCTGAGGAACTGAAGTTTCATTTTATAGTTGACGGCGACGATTTCACTTCGGCAGGAAAAGCGTCGGTACAGGTCAAAAAGAACCTGCGTCAGCTGGGACTGTCACCTGAGACCATACGCAGGGTATCTATCGCCATGTATGAGGGCGAGATAAATATGGTAATCCACGCGGGCGGCGGCGTTGCCGACGTTACGGTTACCGAGGATTATATCGAGATACTTTTAAGCGATAAGGGCCCGGGAATAAAGGATATTGACCAGGCAATGCAGGAGGGCTTTTCCACGGCGTCGGATAATATAAGATCACTCGGCTTCGGCGCGGGAATGGGACTTCCGAATATGAAACGGTATACAGATTATATGGATATAAAATCCACGGTAGGTGTCGGGACCGACATCACCATGAGGGTAAATATTTAAAAATTCCGGCAGGTTTTCACTATGAATACATACGAGCATTCGGTTTATCTTGATGTTGAAAAATGCTGCGGCTGCACCACTTGCCTTAAGCACTGCCCGACCGAAGCGATCAGAATACGCGACGGTCACGCCGTCATAAATCAGGACAGGTGCATCGACTGCGGCGAATGTATAAGAGTGTGCCCGCATAACGCCAAAAAGGCTGTTTGCGGAAAGCTCTCTGCTATGGATAAGTTCAAATGGAAAATAGCGCTGCCCGCGCCCACGCTCTACGGTCAGTTCGAGAATCTTGACGATGTTGACTATGTGCTGGACGGGCTTTTGAAAATCGGTTTTGACGATGTGTTTGAGGTGGCTGCCGCCGCAGAGCTTGTAAGCGCCTACACCCGTCTGTATCTAAAAACCGAGGGAGTCAAAAAGCCGGCGATAAGCTCTGCCTGTCCGGTTGTTATCAGACTTATAGGGCTGCGCTTTCCGTCGCTTACAGACAATATAATACATATGCTGCCTCCGATGGAGGTTGCAGCGGCTCTTGCGAGGGAAAAGGCTGAAAAAGAGCATCCCGAGCTTAAGCCGGAGGAGATAGGGGTCTGCTTTATTTCTCCGTGTCCTGCTAAAGTGAGCTATGTTAAAAACGGCTTTGCCGGTTATAAAAGCAAGGTTGATACGGTCGTTTCGATTAACGATATTTATCTTCAGCTCATAGCGAAAATGAAGCCGGAAAACGATGTAAAGCCGCTCTCAAATTCCGGTGTCATAGGAATAGGCTGGGCAACCAGCGGCGGCGAGGCGACAGCTATTTTCAATGAAAACTATCTCGCGGCTGACGGTATCGACAACGTGATACGTGTTCTCGACCAGGTCGAGAACGGGAATATCCCGCCGCTTGAGTTTATCGAGCTTAACGCCTGCACGGGCGGCTGCGTAGGCGGAGTAATGACTATGCAGAATCCGTTTATAGCAAAGGCAAGACTCCAGTCGCTGCGGCGTTATCTTCCCGTATCCCAGAACTTCCCCTCAAAAGAGGAGAGCGGATATATACCCGACGGGTATATTTTCAACGAAATACCCATCTATAAGCCGATTTCAAGACTTTCGGACAGTATGGCGGAATCAATGCGTATGATGGCTGATATCCAGCGTCTGCGCGATACTTTGCCGGGGATAGACTGCGGCTCCTGCGGCGCTCCGAACTGCAGAGCGCTTGCCGAGGATATCGTAAAGAAACATGCCTGCCTTGAAGATTGTCTTATAAGGCTCAGAAAAGACGGCGGAAAGGACGGCGAAGCGGAAAATGACGGTTGAGGCGCTGACGGAGTACGGCTTTGAGGCTATTTGCATGCCTGACCCCGACCGGGAGATTACGGGCGTATATATAGGAGACCTTTTAAGCTGGGTAATGGGAAGGGCTAAAAGCGGAGACGCTTGGCTTACCATTATGTCAAATATAAATATCGTGGCGGTAGCTTCGCTGGCGGATACCTCGTGTATAATACTTGCCGAGGGAGTAACTCTTGAGAGCGATGTTATAAAAACTGCCGAAGCAAAGGATATAAACGTGTTTTCCTTTTCCGGCAGCTGCTATGATGCGGCGGTGCTTTTAAGCGGGCTGTTATGAGGTATTATTACGACCTTCATATACATTCCTGTCTTTCTCCCTGCGGCGGGGACGATTCCACGCCGGACAGTATAGCGGGAATGGGAGAGCTCAACGGTCTTGACATAATGGCGCTTACCGATCATAACACGGCAAAAAACTGTCCCGCTTTTTTTAAGGCGGCTGAGCGTCACGGTATCATACCGGTCGCCGGTATGGAGCTTACAACTGCCGAGGATATACACGCGGTATGTCTGTTCGGGAGCCTTGAGGGCGCTATGGAGTTTGACCGGCTGATAGAAAGCAGACGTGTGCTTGTTGAAAACCGTCCTGATATCTTTGGTATGCAGGTTATGTGCGACGATGCCGATAATCCTGTCGGAACGGATAAATTTCTCCTGACCAACGCCACTACCGTCTCGCTTGACGAGGCGCCGGCACTGGCGGAACGCTTCGGCGGGGTTTGCTTTCCGGCACATATAGACCGGCAGGCAAACGGGATTATCGCGGTGTTAGGTGTTTTTCCGGATAGTCCGGCGTTTACCTGCGCGGAGCTTCACGACCGTGAAAAGACTGCGGAATACGCTTCGTTATGCGGAAAGGCGGGGAAAAGGCTTATATCAAGCTCGGACGCGCATTATATCTGGGACATAAAGGAAAAAACAGACTATATAGAGCTTGACTGCGATAGGCGGGACGTCAATGTTCAGCTTATTAAGTATCTTAGGGGTGAGTTATGAAGGAATTATCGCTTAATATTCTTGATATTGCGGAAAATTCCGTTAAAGCGGGAGCGAAGCTTACAAGGATAACGGTTGACGAAACAGAAGAAAGTCTTATACTCACCATTGAGGACGACGGTTGCGGAATGACCGAAGAAATACTTAAATCGGTTACAGACCCGTTTTATACAACAAGGACGACCAGAAAGGTCGGCATGGGTATACCTCTGCTTAAAATGGCTGCTGAGATGACCGGCGGGGGAGTTGAGATAACCTCACGTTATAAGGACGAATTTCCGGATTCTCACGGTACAACGGTTACGGCGCGTTTCAATAAGAAGCATATTGATTTCACGCCGCTCGGCGATGTGACTGAGAGTATAGCCACACTGATACAGGGCCATCCGGATACCGATTTTCTCTTTACGCATCGTACAGGCGATAAAACAGTAACTCTTGATACAAGAGAAATGAGGGCTGTTCTCGGAGATGTGCCTCTTAACAGCTATGAGGTTATCTGCTGGATTAAGGAGTATCTTAAAGAACAGTATTCTTAAATATAACTTTTATAACTTTGAAAGGAAGAAACAATATGAAGTCATTGGCTGAATTACAGGCAATAAAGGACAGAATGAAGGACAAGGTAATACTCCGTGAGGGAGTAAACGATATCCGCGTTGTAGTGGGAATGGCGACCTGCGGTATAGCGGCGGGAGCAAGACCTGTTCTTGCTACACTTGTTGAGGAAGTAAGCGCCGCCGGCCTTTCGGATAAGGTTACCGTATCCCAGACAGGTTGTATCGGAATCTGCCAGTATGAGCCTATCGTTGAGGTTTTTGAAGCCGGAAAAGATAAGGTTACATATGTCAAGATGACACCGGACAAGGCAAAGCGTGTTGTTGAAGAGCATCTTAAGGGCGGCAATGTTGTAAATGAATACACAATCGCCGGTCATAAAGAATAATTGGAGGTAAAAAAATGATTCGTGCACATGTGTTGATTTGCGGCGGTACGGGTTGTACCTCTTCGGGAAGTCAGGATATTCAGAAAGCCTTCCGCGAGAATATCGAAAGCTACGGACTTGCCGACGAGGTAAAGCTGGTACAGACCGGTTGTTTCGGTCTTTGCGCGCTGGGTCCTGTTGTTATCGTCTATCCTGACGGTACTTTTTACAGCAGGGTAACTCCTGACGATGTAAAGGAGATAGTCGAGGAGCATCTGCTTAAAGGCAGAATAGTTGAGCGTCTTGTATATAACGATACAGGCAACGATAAGGAAGAGGTTACCGGCAATGTGGCTCTCGGTGATACCGCGTTTTATAAGTCACAGAACCGTGTTGTGCTCCGTAACTGCGGTGTTATAAATCCGGAGAATATCGATGAGTATATCGCTATGGACGGTTATGCCGCGCTCGGTAAGGTTCTTACCGAAATGACCCCTGAAGACGTTATTAAATGCGTTACCGATTCAGGTCTCCGCGGAAGAGGCGGCGGCGGATTCCCGACAGGACGCAAATGGGCGCTCTGCGCGCCTAATAAGGCTCCGCAGAAATATGTGGTCTGCAATGCCGACGAGGGCGACCCGGGCGCGTTCATGGACCGTTCGGTGCTTGAGGGCGACCCCCATTCCGTTATCGAGGCTATGGCTATTGCCGGCTACGCTATCGGTGCCACACAGGGTTATGTTTATGTCCGCGCGGAATATCCGATCGCGGTTAAGCGTCTCCAGATAGCTATTGACCAGGCGCGCGAATACGGATTGCTCGGCAAGAATATATTTGATTCCGGATTTGATTTTGACCTTCATATCCGTCTCGGAGCAGGCGCTTTTGTATGCGGCGAGGAAACCGCGCTCATGACTTCTATCGAGGGCAACCGCGGCGAACCGCGTCCGCGTCCGCCGTATCCGGCAGTAAGGGGACTTTACAATTCTCCGACAGTAGAAAACAACGTTGAAACCTTTGCCAACATACCGCAGATTATTCTCCGCGGCGCCGAATGGTTCGCTTCAATGGGCACCGAGAAGTCAAAGGGTACAAAAGTATTCGCGCTTGGAGGCAAGATAAAGCATACCGGACTTGTAGAGATTCCTATGGGAACAACTCTCCGTCATATAATTGAAGATATCGGCGGAGGAATACCGAACGGCAAGAAGTTTAAGGCGGCACAGACCGGCGGACCTTCCGGCGGATGTATACCCGCAAGCCTTATCGATACTGAGGTTGATTATGATAACCTTACGGCTATCGGCTGTATGATGGGTTCGGGCGGACTTATCGTCATGGACGAGGACACCTGTATGGTCGATATGGCAAAATTCTTCCTTGAATTTACGGTTGACGAGTCCTGCGGTAAATGTACGCCATGCCGTGTCGGTACAAAGCGTCTGCTTGAACTGCTTGACAAGATAACAAAGGGCAACGGCACGCTTGAGGACCTTGATAAAATGGAGGAGCTTTGCCTTTACATAAAGCAGAATTCACTCTGCGGTCTCGGTCAGACTGCTCCTAATCCGGTGCTCGCGACACTTAAATTCTTCCGTGATGAGTATGTCGCTCACGTTAAGGATAAGGTATGCCCTGCCGGAGTATGTAAGGATCTTGTTTCTTACTCAATTATCGCCGACAAGTGCAAGGGCTGCACAAAGTGCGCCCGTAACTGTCCGGTCGGCGCTATCACAGGCACTATCAAGAATCCGCATGAGATAAATCAGGCTGCCTGCATTAAGTGCGGCGCATGCATAGATAACTGCCCGTTCGGCGCTATTGTCAGAAAGTAAGAAAGGAGCCTTATACAGATGGATATGTTAAATGTTAAAATAAACGGTATTTCGGTCAGCGTACCGAAAGGCTCTACCATACTTGACGCTGCGCGTATGGCGGGAGTGGAAATACCGACACTCTGCTTTATGAAAGAAAAAAACGAGATCGGCGCCTGCCGTATCTGCGTTGTTGAAGCCAACGAGGGCAGAGGCTTCAGAATAGTTACCGCCTGCGTATATCCCGTAACAGAGGGTATGGAGGTGCTCACTAACACTGAAAAGATACAGAAGGCAAGAAGAACAACGCTTGAGCTTATACTTTCGGTTCATAATAAGAACTGTCTTTCCTGCGTTCGTTCCACAAACTGTGAGCTTCAGAAGCTCTGCCGCGATTACGGTGTTGACTCTACCGCGTTCGAGGGCTTTAAGCCGGTGTATGAAATAGACGATTCAACTCCGCACCTTGTAAGGGACAATAATAAGTGCGTGCTCTGCCGCCGCTGCGTTGCCGCGTGCAATGAGCAGTATGTCGGAGTTATAGGCGCGAATAACCGCGGTATAGACACCGCTATCGGTACGCCGTTTGAAGTAGGTCTTGCAAATGTTCCGTGTATTTCCTGCGGTCAGTGTACCGTTGTGTGCCCGACCGGCGCCCTTACCGAAAAGGACGATACCGATAAGATTTGGGAGGCTCTCGCTGACCCGAATAAGCATGTTGTGGTTCAGACCGCGCCTTCTATCAGAGCGACGCTCGGCGAGTGCTTCGGTATGCCGATAGGCACAAATGTCGAGGGCAAAATGGTCGCCGCCTTAAGAAGACTCGGATTTGATAAGGTGTTTGATACCGACTTTGCCGCGGACCTTACGATAGTAGAAGAGGCAAACGAGCTTGTTGAGCGTATCAAAAACGGCGGAACACTCCCGATGATAACCTCCTGCTCACCCGGCTGGGTAAAATTCTGTGAGTATTATTATCCGGATATGTTAGACCATCTTTCAACCTGCAAGTCGCCGCAGCAGATGGCGGGCGCGGTTATAAAGACATACTATGCCGATAAAATGGGTATCGACCCGAAGGATATAGTTTCGGTATCTGTTATGCCCTGTACCGCGAAGAAATTTGAAATCGGACGTGACGATGAGAGCGCCGCGGGAGTCCCTGATGTAGATATCGCTATTACCACCCGTGAGCTTTCACGCATGATAATGCGCGCGGGAATACATTTCGACTGGCTGCCTGACGAGGAGTTTGACAGTCCTCTCGGAGAAGATACCGGAGCTGCGGTAATATTCGGAGCTACCGGCGGAGTTATGGAGGCGGCGCTCAGAACCGCTAACGACTGGCTTACCGGAAAAGACAACACCGAGATTGACTTTAACGCCGTAAGAGGCACTCAGGGTCTTAAAGAAGCTACCGTAAATATCAACGGCAGCGATATCAATGTTGCCGTTGCGTCCGGCGCCGCCGCGGCAAAATGTGTTATGGATATGATGAAAAACGGCAATCCCCACGGCTGGACCTTTGTTGAGATAATGGGCTGCCCCGGCGGCTGCGTAAACGGCGGCGGACAGCCGATACAGCCGCAGTATGTAAGGGACACGGTTGATATTAAGGCGAAGCGCGCAAAGGCGCTCTACGATCAGGACGCCTCAATGCCGCTGAGAAAATCGCACGAGTCGCCTGTTATCAAAACGCTTTACAGCGAGTGGTATGACGGTTTCGGCGGGCATAAGGCACATCATGACCTGCATACCTCATATGTTCCGCGCAAAAAGTATTCAAAATAAATTTCTTTGTATTTATTAAGAAACGCAAGCGGCCGCCTTTAGCGGCTGCTTGCTGTTTTAATAATATTTGTATTCTATACAGGTGAAACAAATATAGCTATATCAGGCGGATAAAAGCTCCATATTCCGAATAATACAGAGCTAATGGCGGTAAGAATTATAAAAAAATATTTAGACGCTGCTGATAAAAAGTAACCGTGCTGTATAATTTTATGTTTTGTATAAAGCATAATAAAAAGGCCGAAAAAATAGCTGAAAATATCAAGCACCATAAAATTTTTCCCTATAATTCCGGTATAGGTGTAGAAAAAAGATGTTATTGCCGCCATGCCGGCAAAAATTCCGGCAATCGAGGCGGAAATATAATTTTCAGGTTTTTCCGGCACTGAAAAGTATTCAGCAGCACTGTATATCAGAGAGGGAAAGAAAAGCAGTTTCAGATGCTCCCATGTACTTTCGTTTACCGGTGCGATAATTCCTATAACCGCGGAATTGCCGGTCCATTCATATAAAAAATGCCAGAGAGTGCCGCATATGCCGATAATGATAAATTCGGTGATATAATATTTTGCTTTCATTTTTTTCTCCCTTAAAAAACATATATATTATTATATTATGCGTTTTCAAAACCGAAATAACCGATTTATTCAGAAACGGGGTTTATAAAATGGATACTGTAAAAATTAAAAAAGGAAAAACAAAGCTCATAGCTCACAGAGGGCTCAGCGGAATAGAATGTGAAAATACCGCTGCTGCGTTTGTGGCGGCTTGTAACCGTGACTATTATGGAATAGAGACTGATGTTCATAAAACGGCCGACGGAAAGTTCATAATCATTCACGATGACACCACGGGCAGAGTGGCACGCGAAAATTTATCGGTTGAGAAAAGCGATTTTTCCGTTTTGCGATCTCTTCGCCTGACTGATAAGGAAGGAAAATCAAGGCAGGATCTTTGTCTGCCTTCGCTTGACGAATATCTGAGAATCTGCCGTACCTATGGTAAAGAATGTGTACTTGAGCTTAAAAATCCATTTGAAAAGGACGATATAAAAGAAATACTTAAAACCGTGAAAAACGTATACGCGGCTGAACGTACAATATTTATTTCCTTTGATTATGGCAATCTTGTCACGCTGCGCGGACTTGACAAAAAAGCCGTGATACAGTATCTGTATTCGGATTCTGTTGATGAAAAGCTTATTGAAAAGCTGAATAAATATAATTTTGGTCTAGATATTTATCACGGCAAACTTACGGAAAAGAATATTGCCGTTCTGCACAGTAACGGAATATCAGTTAATTGCTGGACGGTTGACGACAGGAAAGACGCAGAAAAGCTCGTTGGATGGGGAGTAGATTTCATTACTACAAATATTCTTGAGTAAAAAAGATTGCATAAAATGTATTAATATGTTAAAATAATTTGTATTTTTGTTGATCGGGAGGGAGGGGTTTTGATGAGCAGAACGGATATTTATATTCTGATATCCATTTTTGTTTATCTTATTGCAATGGTTATCATAGGAGCTTTTTGTTCAAAAAAGAACAAAAATTCTGACGATTTCTATTTAGGAGGACGTAAATTAGGACCGCTTGTAACCGCGATGAGCGCGGAGGCGTCGGATATGAGCTCGTGGCTTCTTATGGGACTGCCGGGCGTCGCAATAATCGGCGGATTTGCCGAAGCGTCATGGACCGCTATAGGTCTTGCAGTAGGTACATATGTCAACTGGCTCATAGTAGCGAAGCGTATACGGCATTATTCAAGCCATATCGACGCGTCAACTATTCCGGAGTTTTTCTCAAAGAGATATAAGGACGATAAAAACATTTTAAGCCTTATAGCGGCAGTTATAATAATAATCTTCTTTGTGCCGTATACCGCGTCCGGCTTCTCGGCATGCGGTAAGCTGTTTAACACGATTTTCGGCATAGACTATGTTACGGCGATGATTTTAAGCGCCGTTGTAATCGTGGCATATACCACGCTCGGAGGCTTTTTAGCCGCCTCCACAACCGATTTAATACAGAGTATCGTTATGACGGTAGCGCTTGTTGTGGTGCTTTTCTTCGGAATAAGCAGTGCAGGAGGATGGGATCAGGTAGTTGCAAATGTAAAAGATCTTCCCGGTTTTATAAGCTTTGATTCGGTTCATGATCTTGAAACCGGAAAGGAAATTTCGTATAACGCGCTTACTATTGCCTCCAATTTCGCGTGGGGCCTCGGTTATTTCGGTATGCCGCATATTCTTCTCAGATTTATGGCTATTGAGGACGCCCGCAAGCTTAAGGTTTCACGCAGGATAGCGAGCGTATGGGTTGTAATATCAATGGCGGTCGCTATTATTATCGGTATAGTCGGATTCGGTATGATTCAGAACGGGAGCATATCAGAACTGCCGGACGGAGAGCGTATTATAATTGAAATAGCAAGACTGCTCAGTACTTACGGTATATTGCCGGCATTACTTGCCGGAATAATACTTGCAGGTATACTTGCCGCTACAATGTCAACCGCAGATTCACAGCTCCTTGCGGCTTCATCAAGTGCTTCACAGAATATTCTATGCGAGTTTTTCGGAGTAAAGCTATCTGAAAAAAAGACAATGCTTATCGCCCGTCTGTCAGTAATAGTGATTTCTGTTATCGCGGTATTTATGTCGCTCGATGAAAACAGCTCTGTTTTCCGCATAGTTTCGTTTGCGTGGGCGGGCTTCGGCGCTTCTTTCGGACCGGTCGTTCTCTTCGCGCTTTTCTGGAAACGCTCAAACAAATGGGGCGCTTTAGCCGGAATAATCACCGGCGGCGTAATGGTATTTGTCTGGAAATTTGTAATTCACGAGCTTTTCGCCGGAACGATACTTGATATATATGAGCTTTTGCCCGCATTTGTTTTCGCGTCTTTGGCGATAGTAATAGTGAGTCTTCTTACAAAAGCGCCGGACGACGAGGTTACTGCGACATTTGAAGAAGTAAATGCTATGAAATAAATTTGAGGATATCCTTACCGGATATCCTCTTTTAATAACAAGGAGAAAATATGAAGAAAATATCGATTCTTTTTGTGTGCCTTGGCAATATCTGTCGTTCACCGATGGCTGAATTTGTAATGAAAAATATTGTAGCTCAAAAAAATTTGAGTAATATATTTGAAATTGCTTCTGCCGCTACGAGCAGGGAAGAAGAGGGAAACCCAATGCATTACGGTACGCGCAGAAAGCTGAAAGAAAAGGGGGTGCCGTTCGAAAATCATTATGCCACGGTAATAAAACGCTCTGATTATGAAAAATACGATTACATAATCGGTATGGACCACAGTAATATTAAAGACCTGTTTGCATTTTTCGGAGGCGACAGCAACGGAAAGATAAAACTGCTTTTGAGTTTTACCGATGATGAGCGCAGCGTCGCAGATCCGTGGTATACCGGAAATTTCGACAAAACCTACGATGATATTCTAACGGGCTGCACGGCGCTTGCCGACTGGCTTACAAAGAAATACGGAATTAAATAAAACTAAACAAAAAAAACATACCGGAAAGTTTGTGACGGTTTATTCGCCGGCTTTCCGGTATGTTTTAACTTTTAAATAAATATTTTTATGAAATAAAAGCGTCGTGTACGGCTCTTACCGCCTTATCGGCACATTCAGCGTCTATAAGTACGGAAATTTTAATCTCGCTTGTAGAAATCATACGGATATTTATTCCGGCATCGTAAAGCGCTTCAAACATTTTAGAGGCAACGCCGGGGTGACTTTCCATACCGGCACCGACAACCGAAACCTTAGCAACCGATTCATCAAGAGTGACCTCTTTGTAATTAAGACTGTCCATAAGTGTATTTATAGATTTTACAGCCGTTTTTCCATCACTTTTCGGAACGGTAAAGGTTATGTCCTTTGTGCCGTCGCGGCCGACAGATTGGAGTATAATATCAACATTTATTTTATGCTGTGCGAGCTTGTTGAAAATTTTAAAGGCTACTCCTGGAGTATCCTGAAGACCTACTACCGATATCGTTGCCACATTGCTGTCCTTGGCGACGCCTCTGATTAAAGTTTTTTCCATTTTTACCGTCTCCTTTACGATTGTTCCGGGTTTGTTTTCGAGACTTGAAAGCACTTCAAGCTCCACATTGTATTTTTTAGCCATTTCCACCGAACGGTTGTTGAGCACCTGCGCACCGAGTGTGGCAAGCTCAAGCATCTCGTCGTATGTTATGGCGTCAAGTTTTTTAGCGGTCGGTACTTTTCTCGGGTCGGCGGTGTAAACACCGTCAACGTCCGTGTATATCTGGCACACATCGGCTTTCATCGAAGCCGCAATAGCTACCGCGCTTGTATCCGAACCGCCTCTACCGAGAGTGGTTATATCATCGTACTTGTTAAGGCCCTGAAATCCGGCCACTATAACTATATTGCGCTTTGCGATTTCGTTGCGGATACGCTCCGAATTAACGTTTTTGATGCGGGCAATTCCGTGATTGGAATCAGTTGAAAAACCTGCCTGCCAGCCGAGCAGGGAAATTACCGGAAAACCGAGCTTTTCGATAGCCATGGCGAGCAGTGCTATTGAAATCTGTTCGCCTGCGGAGAGAAGCATATCAAGCTCGCGCTTTGAGCCGCCGTCCGGATTTATTTCGTTTGCCTTGTCGATTAGGTCGTCAGTTGTGTCGCCTTGAGCGGATACTACAACAACGACATCGTTACCTTTTTTGTAGTCTTCTATTATTATATTGGCGACATTGAAGACTCGTTCGGCGTTGGCAACAGATGAACCGCCGAATTTTTTTACTATGAGTGACATTGTTAAAAACCCCCTGATTTATCAGAACAAGGTGTGGAGCACCTTGACAGAATCTGCATTTTGTATTTTTGATATTTTAGAGCGCAGTATGCTTTCATGCTCTTCGTCTGTAATAAAAGCGATTTCACCGCGGAATTTGTTTTTAACACATGAAATTTCGGGGAAGATACTTTCAATCTGCTTTACAAGACTGTCAAAGTCCGATGAAACGGCGCGGACGTAAAGCCGTGTTTTAAGGTCGGCGGTATTATCTACATAGTCAGGTGAACCGTCTTCCCATGAAAGATATTTTCGTGCTCCTATGTGCTTGACACAGTCGATCACATCGGCGACAACAGCGCTTGCGGTAGCCTCTTTTCCGGCACCCTTGCCGTAAAACATAACATCACCCGTCTGGTCGCCGTGAACCATAATTGCGTTGAAAACGCCGTTGACGCCTGAAAGAATACAGTCGCGGCTTACAAGCGTGGGACGTACGGAAGCGGTGATTTTGCCGTTGTAAAGCTTTCGGGCGCTGCCTATCAGCTTTATTACACAGCCGAAGTTATCAGCCGATTCTACATCATCAAGCGTAATGTCCGTTATTCCCTCGGTAGATACTTGTTCCGGATAAACGTGTTTTCCGAAACTCAAAGCCGCCAGAATGCAGACCTTCCGGCAGGCGTCATGCCCTTCAATGTCAGCCGCCGGATTGCGTTCTGCAAAGCCTTTTTCCTGCGCAAGTGCAAGCGCCGAAGAGAAGTCCATATTATCTACTATCATTTTATTTAAAATGTAGTTTGTTGTGCCGTTTAAAATTCCGGTAACAGCGGTGATTTCATTCGCGGCAAGACACTGTGCTATCGGGCGGAGCACGGGTATTCCGCCGCCGACAGATGCTTCAAAAAGAAAATTCACGTTGTGTTCCTCAGCTAACTTGATAAGCTCAGCGCCCTTTGCGGCAACCAGCTCTTTGTTCGAGGTGACAACGCTTTTGTCAGCGCAAATACATTTCTTTGCAAAGTCATATGCCGGATTTATTCCGCCCATAACCTCAACGACGACTTTCACTTCATCGTCATTCAGTATAGTGTTAAAATCCTTAATGAATTTGTCACTGTATGAAAGACCCGGAAAATCACGCAAATCAAGAATATATTTAACGTTTACAGGTGTTTTGGTTTTTGATGCGATACGTTCGGCATGACCGATAAGTATCTCGGCGACTCCCGAGCCGACGACTCCGTGACCCATTATAGCAACATTAATCATTTTTTACCTCCGTCAATTATTTTTACGGATATGACGCCGTCTGTTTTCATCAGTCTGTCAAGCAGGTCTGAGCGGGATATCCCGGCTCCTGAAGTGTCTACCGTGAGAGATACATTGGCTATTCCGTTTTCAGGCAGTCCCTGCGATACGGTGACTATATTTAAGCCGCAGCTGTAAAGACCTGCGGTCAGTGCGGAAAAAACGCCTGCGCGGTCAGAAAGAAGAGCGTTTATATTGAGAGTATCCGCGCTTCCCGCTGAATATTTAAAAACAAAATCCTTATACTTATAAAAGGCGCTGCGTGAAATACCTGCGGCCTTTGCCGCTGCCGCAGCACTGGTGACCTGACCTGTTGCCAGAAGCTCCTTTGCGCGTATAACGCCTTCAAATACCGGCGGCAACACTTTAGGGTCGACAAGCAGATAGCTGTTTTCTTCCATAACTGTCCTCCGTACGCGAACTGTTGTATTCTATTATAGTACGCATAACCTTGCTTTGCAACCGATTTTTTCTTATCTTTTACATAACTGTCATAGTATATAATTTTTATGCAACAGAGGGGATATGTTTGAAACAGGACGCACGAAAGGATTTTCTCATAAACGCGTTTTATTTTTTTACGGTTTCGGCTATTGTTTTTATTGTTTTCAGATTTTTGCTTAAATATCTTACTCCGTTTATCGTTGGTGGAGTTATAGCATGGCTTGTGCAAAAACCTGCGGTTATTATTTCCGGAAAAACACACATAAAACGAAAGTTTGTCGCCGCAGGACTTGCATTGGCGTTTTTTCTGCTTGCCGCCGGTTTATGTGTTTTCGCTGTTATAAAAGTATCTTCCGGAATCAGTACATTTGCGGGAGAAATCAGCGGATACGCGGAAGATATATCCGCATTTTTTGAAAAGGTCAAAAAAAGCTCGGAATCATTTTTCAGTGATATGCCTTCAGAGCTTTCCGGACTTGCCGACAGCTTTTTTAAAAAGGCTTCCGATACGATGATAAGCGCTGTAACCGGATTTGTTTCGGATTCGGCGGCGTATGTAGCCGGACGTATGCCCGGAATACTTTTAAGCTGCATTGTCTCTGCCGTGGCTGCGTGTTATATCGCGGCTGATTTTCCTTCCCTTGTACGGTTTGCGAGGGGAGTTATCGGAACTCGCGTTTACGGCAATATTTGTAAAGTCAAAGAAATATTTATTACAAGCATTTTTAAACTGGGAAGGGGATACGCAATACTTATGCTTATCACCTTTGTCGAATTGCTTGCCGGCTTTTATCTGCTCGGGATAAAGCATGCTTTGCTGCTGGCGGCGCTTACTGCGGTAATAGATATTCTTCCGGTGCTCGGCACGGGAACGGTTCTGGTGCCGTGGGCAGCGGTACTTTTTATTCTGGGAGATATCGGAACCGCGGGCGGAATTATCGCGCTGTACGCGGTTATTACGGTTATCAGAAATTTCGCGGAGCCGAGGATAATCGGCGGGCAGATGGGAATAAATCCGCTTTTTACGCTGCTTGCTATGTTTATAGGAATAAAGCTTTTCGGAATTATAGGTATATTTCTTCTGCCGGTAGCGCTCATAGTTACGGTAAAATATTATAAAAATGAAATGGAAAACGAAGCAGAAAAATAAATGTATGTCACAGCCGAAAAAAAAGCATATGATGTAATATAAATATGTCCGCCGTGAAAAACACTCTTTACGGCGGCTGTTTTACGGAGTGACAATGATGAAGAGGTACATTATATCGACAGGTACGGTGACCTACGCTATAAAAGGGCGCGACCTGTTAAGACGAAAAGGATATAACGTTAAAATTGAGAGAATAACCTCCGGTAAGGGGAGCGCCGGTTGCGGATACAGTATAATTCTTACGGGCGATATCGCTCCGGCGGAAAAATTGCTGAGGGACGCGGGCGTAAAAATTCTTGAAATAAACGAAAAATAACGAAACAAACGGGGTTGTTGTATGAACACAATAGCCCCGTTATCTTTGAAACGGTTTACGGAGGTGTTTTTTATGATTTATCTGGATAACGCGGCGACAACCGGAAGAAAGCCTTACGGAGTAATAACGGCAGTCGCTGCGGCTTTAAGGGAATATTCCGCCAATCCGGGCAGAAGCGGACACAGCGATTCGCTTCGCGCGGCGTCGGCGGTTTACTCAGTAAGGGAAAAAACGGCGGCGTTCTTCGGGGCGTCCGGTCCTGAAAACGTAATATTCACTCTTAACTGCACCCAAAGTCTCAACACTGTTATTAAAGGTGTATTGCATAAGGGCGACCGTGCGGTCACATCATCGCTGGAACATAATTCGGTTATACGCCCGCTTGTCAAAACAGGTGCCCAGTTTGAGACAGCGAGAGTTTCACTTTATGACGACAGGGAAACCCTTGCTGAATTTGAAAGAAAAATAAAAGCCGGCACAAAGCTCGTAATATGCTCCGGAGCGTCAAACGTACTCGGAAAGACGCTGCCAATAGCGGATATAGGTGCGCTGTGCAGGCAAAGGGGTGTGTTTTTTGCCGTTGATGCGGCGCAGACAGCCGGAGTGATACCGATAAATATGAAAGAAATGAATATAGATTTTCTTTGTGTGGCTCCTCATAAGGGACTTTACGCGCCTATGGGACTTGGTGTCCTTATATGCGAAAAAATGCCGGAAGACACTCTTATCGAAGGAGGTACGGGCACAAATTCACTTGAGCCTGTACAGCCTGATTCCATGCCGGAAAGATTTGAGAGCGGAACAGTAGCGCTGCCGGCAATAATGGGAATGTCAGCCGGAATCGATTATGTAAACAGAATAGGAATGAATAAGCTGTATGAGCATGAGATGAGTCTTTGCAGATTTCTTTACAGAGAACTTGCGAAGACCGACCGTATAGAGCTTTATACTCCGGAGCCGTCATACGGCAAATATGTTCCGGTATTATCTTTTAATGTGTTCGGCAAGGATTCTTCGGAGGTGGCGCAGTATCTTAGCGATAAAGGCATAGCAGTAAGAGGCGGACTTCACTGCGCTCCTTCCGCTCACAGACAGGCCGGAACGCTTGATAAGGGCATGGTCAGGGTCTCAGTGGCTTCTTTCAATACCCATTCAGATATTAAAAGCCTTGTTGCGGCGGTTAAGAGCATTATAAAATAAAAAAATTTTAAAAATGCGAATTTACTATTGAACGGGAAAAATATTTATGCTAAAATATACGATGAATTAAAGTATGTTGAAAAGGAATGTTAAGTGGTGGGCAGCGTATTAACCGCGATTTACGCATTTTTCAATCAGATAATATATGCTGTTGCAAGTATGAGGATACCGTTTGATATAATCGATATCCTTTTGGTGGCGTATATCATATATAAGGCGATAGGGTTTATGAGAGAGACCAGGGCAGGCCAGCTTGCCAAAGGTCTTATCATACTGTTTGCGATTTATTTTATTGCGAACTGGTGGAACCTTACCACTATGAAGTGGGTGCTATCAAGATTTGTGGATTATATTATTATAGCTGTCGCTATAATCTTTCAGCCTGAACTTCGCCGTATACTTGAGAGAGTCGGTCATACCAAGCTCGTAGGAACACAGGGTGCTAACAATGAAGACGATCCGATGATTGAGTGTATCGATCAGGTGAGCCGTGCCGCCGGAATAATGCAGGAAAATAAGGTCGGCGCGCTTATAGTATTTGAAAGGACTACGCAGCTCGGCGAGATTATTGATACCGGTACGGTTATAAACGCCACTCCGTCTGTTTCAATGGTCAATAATATTTTCTTTCCTAAGTCTCCGCTGCATGACGGAGCTATGATAATAAGAGACGGGCGTCTTTACGCCGCCGGCTGCATACTTCCGCTAACCCAGCGGGAGGATATTTCCTCTCAGCTCGGAACACGTCACAGAGCAGCTATCGGTATGAGCGAAAACTCCGACGCGGTTGTGCTTGTCGTTTCAGAGGAAACGGGCAACATTTCAATAGTTACCAACGGTCAGATAAAAAGAAACTATAACGGTATTTCGGC
>CALWIZ010000031.1 GCA_944380885.1 uncultured Clostridia bacterium
GTTTTTGCTTGAATTTCCATAAATTAAAATTCATAACCCCAAACCTCGCTTGAGATTTGGGGTTATTCGACAGACTGACCGGAGCCGCGGGTCAACCCGCGGCTCCGGTTTATAATTTAAAATTATTATTCTATTGCTTTCATGGCGTCCGCCATATTCACACGCTTTATTTTTGCAGTAAGCGCCGCGTCCACTATCAGAGTGAACACAAAGGTAATCACCACCGCCAGCAGATAGCTCTGCCAGTTAAGCCGGCAGCCGAAATAAAAGCTGTTCATCTTAATTTGAGCCATAACATAGCTTAAAAGCGCTATTCCCATTGGTATTCCGCAAAGTGCGCTTATGCCTGTCAAAATTATATTTTCCCTGAAAACATAAGAATTTTGCTCATTCACATAAAATCCGAGAACCTTAAGCGTGGCTATCTCCCTTGAGCGCTCGATAATGGTTATATTGGTAAGATTGTAAAGCACTATAAAGGCAAGAGCGCCGGCGCAGACTAACACCGTAAGCACAATATAATTAAGCGCATCAAGCATACCGGTTATCCTGCTTATCATATCCGCGCTCACCGAAACATTCGCGACTGCATCATCTTCAAGCAGCACCGCAGACGCCGCGTGACCGTCCTGCCCCTCCTTGAAATTCACATAAGCCGTATTAGAGAGCGCCTCGCCGCCTGTAAGCGACTCATAGGTTTCTGCGCTCATAAAGACATAATTGAAAATATAGTTGTCAAATATTCCGCTTATTTCCACGGTAAATTCAGTACCGTCAGAGCCTGTAAGCGTTATGCTGCTGCCCTCTTTGATTCCGTACTCTTTGGCGAAACGGTAATTTATAACCGCTTTTCCATTTCCCGGGAACTCTACTTTCTTATTTCCCCTGTGAAGGTCTACAAATCCTTCCGGTGCACGGCTGAAAGCGGCGAGAGTAAGCGACTGCTCACCGTCGGAGGTATCCGCCTTTACATTGTCGGAATAAAGGAAAACCGTATCCTCCACCACGTCCTTGCCAGTTTCTATGAATTTTTCCTCGCCTGCTTTATCAAGACCGTCAAGAAAGCTGACCGACGCATCATATACCGTTATTTCGTTATACTGATAATCAACTATCGGCCTTATTGTATCCCTTATGCCGAAGCCGGCTATAAGCAGCGCGGTACAGCCGCCTATGCCTATTATCATCATTACCATACGCTTTTTATACCGCATAATATTGCGCACGGAAACCTTGTGCAGAAATTTAAGCCTTTTCCATATGAAGCCTATGCGTTCGAGAAGTATGCGCTTGCCCGCCTCAGGCGATTTCGGACGTATAAGCTGCGCCGCCGATTCACGCATATCCTTCCAGCACACAAGCCACGCCACTCCCATCATACATACTAGATAAAGCAGCAGGCATACCGCGAAAAGCCACCAGTCAAGCACAAAGTCAATCGGTCTTTGCACCGAATACATTATATGGTATATTTTCCAGAGTATCATCGGAAACAGCTTTGAGCCTGCAAAAAATCCTGCCGTACAGCCTATCACCGACGCGCTGCCGGCATAGAAAAGATACTGTCCGGCAATCGCTCCGCTGCCAAATCCGAGTGCTTTCAATACGCCGTTTTCGGTTCGCTGCTCGCTGACCATACGGGTCATGGTGGTAATACATACCAGCGCCGCCACAACAAAGAAGAAAAGCGGAAATACTTTAGCCACACCCGAAACAATAGCTGTATCATTTTCAAAGCTCGCGTAACCTACATTCGATGTCCTGTCAAGCACATATACCGTAGCCGGCTTGATATCGGCAAGCTCCGCTTTCGCGTCGTCTATTTCCTTCTGTGCGTCCTCAATTTCAGGCTGGGCGTCATCTATTTCTTTTTGTGCGTCGGCAAGCTCTTTTTCCGTCGACTCAAATTTTTCTTCCGCCTCCGCCGCGGCTTTTTCATACGCCTCAAGATTTTCGGCGTATTCCTGCTCGCCCGCCTTAAGCGCTTCCTCTGCCGCCGCCAGCTGCGCGGCGACCTCGGGAATCTGCGCCGTCGGCTGTGATTTCGCGATTTCTAATTCCTGTCTTTCTTTATCAAGCTCCGCTTTCGCGTTATCAAGCAGAGCTTTACTGTCCGCAAGCTCCTTATACGCCTTTTCTTTTTCGTCCTCGTATTCCGCTCTGCCGCTCTCAAGCTCCTTTCGGGCGTCTTCAAGCTCCTGCTTTTTACTGTCAAGCTCCGTCTGCGCGTCGCTTATCTCCTTTTCGGCGTCCGAAACTATGCTGTTATATCTTATTTCCGCCCTTTCGTCAAGCAGAGTCTCGGCTTTGCCGCTCATATTTTCGGTCAGCTCTTCATATTCATCGGAATAAATTTTTTCACGCTCTGAAAACAGCAGATATATCCCGGTATAGTAATCGGCGGAAAAGCCGTCCGGAAGTATGTAAATATATCCCGATGCGGTGCCGCCCGCAAGCGAAGTCGTTCCTCTCTCAAAATAGATGTACTCAGGTGAATTGACAAATCCCGTTACCGTATAAGCGTCATACGCGAAAGTATCCCTCGTCTCCTCCGAGTTGCTTTTTGAAAACTCTATTTTGTCCCCGATTTTGACCGCGCCGGACAGCTTGCTGTCAACCACGCATTCGTCCGCTTTTTCCGGATATTTTCCGCTTACTATATCCAATTTATTCATTCCGTCAAGCATGGTGTGCGCGTGCAGTACGGCGTCCGACCCGTCTCCGGCGACATATATGAAATCAGCGCTTACAGAACCCGCCGCGGTCTTCACTCCGTCAAGCTCCGAAAAAGCCTTTACATCGTCTTCGGTAAGTCCCAAAGTGCTTACCAGCTCCAAATCATAAAACTGAAGTTCATCAAGATAGCCGTCAAGCGTGCTGACCATTGACTCTTTTGTGACGCGGAGTCCGGCGAAAAAGCCCACGCCCAGCGCAATTATCGATAAAACGGCAAGATAACGCCCGAGCGATTTTCTGATAGTCCGCAAAACTGTTTTTGCAAGCATGATAGTCTCCATTCTGCATATTGTAATCGGCGCGGCTTTTTCACACCGTTACCACTCAATTTCCTCTACGGGGGTTATTTTTTCGTTTACGGTCTGGCTTACCACCGTTCCGTTCTTGACCTTTATCACACGGTCAGCCATCGCGGTAAGCGCGCTGTTATGGGTTATTATAACAACCGTCATTCCGGTTTCACGGCTTGTATCCTGAAGCAGTTTTAAAATCTGCTTGCCCGTTACATAGTCGAGCGCTCCGGTAGGCTCGTCGCACAGAAGCAGCTTCGGATTTTTAGCGAGTGCTCTCGCTATCGATACCCTCTGCTGCTCGCCGCCCGAAAGCTGAGCCGGAAAATTTTTCGCGCGCTCTGAAAGCCCGACCTTTTCTATCATAGTCATAGGATCAAGCGGCTCGCGGCATATCTGTGTTGCAAGTTCTACATTTTCAAGGGCGGTAAGATTCTGTATAAGATTGTAAAACTGAAAAACAAAACCCACATCGTATCTGCGGTAAGCGGTAAGCCTGCGCTTTGAATAGGCGGAAATATCCTCACCGTCGATAAAAACATTTCCCGACGTCAGCGTATCCATTCCCCCGAGAATATTAAGCAGGGTTGTTTTTCCCGCTCCCGAAGGCCCTACAATAACACATATCTCACCTTTTTCTATATAAAAATCCGCTTTACTCAGAGCGTTTATCTTAACCTCTCCCATGGTGTATACCTTGCTTACATTTTTAAATTCCACAAAATGAGACATTTTTGCCCTCTTTTCCGGTTTAAGTGAGCTTTTCCGCTGATAAACCGCATTATTCCAAATATTATGTTACAACCCTTTTTTAACCTTTTAATAAATAATAAATGTCCGTATTGTAAATTTTTGCCGTCCTCGCTTTTCTTGCGGTAAAAAATACCTGCCGTGTCTTCCGCTTGACAAAAAAACTGTATCTGTTATACTTTATATATGTTTAATCCCCGCCGTTCGTAAGCAGCGGGATTTTTTGTTGAGAAAGGATTTTTATTATGGACGAAACCAAAAGAGGCCGCTTTTCGGCGCTGCTGCCGATAGGTGTATTTCTGATTTTATATCTCGGGCTCGGTATCACATTTGAGTATATACTCGGAATAGATATGGGATTTTATTCCGTTCCGATAGTCGTGGCTTTTCTCTGCGCCGTGCTGACCGCCTGTATTCAGAACAGGGCGCTGAAGCTTGACCAAAAGCTTGAAATAATGGCAAAGGGCGTGGGGGATAAAAATATTCTCACTATGATTTTCATTTTCCTTGCCGCAGGAATATTTGCCGGAGTCGTAGGTCAGAGCAGCGCCGAAAGCGTGGCTTACTTTATGCTGTCGCTGATACCCGCGCGTTTTGCGGTAGCGGTTCTGTTCGCGGTTTCCTGTTTTGTTTCCACCGCCATGGGCACCTCCTGCGGCACGATAGCGCTGATTGTGCCTATTTCCGTAGCGGTATCAGACGCCTCCGGTTTTTCGCTGCCGCTGTGCGTGGCGTCTGTAATCGGAGGAGCTATGTTCGGGGACAACCTTTCATTTATTTCCGACACCACAATAGCCGCCTGCAATACGCAGGGCTGCAAAATGCGGGATAAATTTATTGCCAACTTCAGAATAGCGCTGCCCGCGGCGCTTGTGACCTTAGCCGTAATACTTCTTGTTTCCTTCCGCGCAGATATATCCGACGCCGTAAACGGAGATTACTCGCTTATCGAGCTTATCCCCTATATTATTGTACTTATAGGCGGGATAGCGGGAATAAATGTTTTTATAGTGCTTATTGCCGGCATTGTTTCGGGCGCTGTAATAAATATCATATTCGGTCAGATAGGTTTCACAAAACTTTTAGGCGAAATGGGAACGGGCGCATCAGGTATGTATGAGACCATTATGGTAACTGTACTTGTATCGGCGCTCTGCGGCCTTATGCGCGCATACGGCGGCTTTGACGCTCTTTTATGGCTTATCAAAAAGGTATTCAAAGGAAAACGCGGCGGTCAGATAGGAATAGGTATTCTTGTGACGCTTATGGATATCGCTACTGCCAACAACACCGTCGCAATAGTAATGGCAGGCCCAATAGCAAAGGAAATGAGCGCAGACTACGGCATAGAGCCGAGAAGGTCGGCTTCACTGCTCGACACCTTCAGCTGCATTATACAGGGCATTCTGCCCTACGGTGCCCAGATGCTTTACGCTGTCGGCGCTGTTGCGACGCTCGGAAAAAGCGTGACGGCCTTCGAGATTATACCCTTTATGTTTTACCCGCTTTTCCTGCTTGCCGCAACGCTTATTTATATCGCTGTCGCGGGAGGAAAAGCAAAAAAGGAAAATCTTGATAATACGGCTGTTTTGTGATAAAATTATAATGTTTGAGTAATTTTAAAGGGGAGTACCTTGTGACCGATTTACAGCGCGAGATAAGCAGACGGCGCACATTTGCGATAATATCGCACCCGGACGCCGGAAAAACCACACTGACCGAAAAATTCCTGTTATACGGCGGAGCCATTCAGACCGCCGGCTCAGTCAAGGGCAAAGCCACCGCAAAGCACGCGGTATCAGACTGGATGGATCTCGAAAAGCAGCGCGGTATTTCCATTACCTCGTCTGTAATGCAGTTTGAGTACGAGGGCTACTGCATAAACATTCTTGACACACCGGGGCATCAGGACTTTTCAGAGGATACCTACCGAACACTTATGGCGGCGGACAGCGCCGTAATGGTAATCGATGCCGCAAAAGGTATCGAGGCGCAGACAAGAAAGCTGTTTAAGGTATGCGCTATGCGCCACATTCCGATTTTCACATTCATAAACAAGCTTGACCGCGAGGCACGCGACCCGTTTGAGCTGCTCGACGAGCTGGAAAAGGAATTCGGAATAGGAACCTATCCCGTAAACTGGCCGATAGGCTGCGGAATTAGCTTTAAAGGCGTTTTCGACCGTGACAAGCGGGAAATTCTTGCTTTCAACGAGTTCCACAAGGGTCAGGAAAAGCTGACCGCCATAAAATGCGATATTACCGATACCGAAAAGCTCGACGAGCTGCTTGGAGAATACCAGCGCGCGGAGCTTGTAGACCAGATAGAGCTGCTTGACGGCGCCAGCTTTGAGTTTGACATAGAAAAGGTGCGCCGCGGCGAGCTTTCGCCGGTCTTTTTCGGTTCGGCGCTCACGAATTTCGGTGTGGAGCCGTTTCTTGAAAATTTCCTTAAAATGACCACGCCGCCTCTTCCCCGTCTTTCGGACGGCGAGCTTATCGACCCGTTTGACGAGAATTTCTCGGCTTTCGCTTTCAAGATACAGGCGAATATGAACAAGCAGCACCGTGACCGCATAACCTTTTTCCGTATCTGCTCGGGCAAGTTTGAGCGCGGAGCCGACTATTACCACGTACAGGCAGGAAAAACCGTAAGATTATCACAGCCGCAGCAGATGATGGCGGAGGAACGCCAGGTCATTAACGAGGCATACGCCGGCGATATCATAGGTGTGTTCGACCCGGGAATCTACTCGATAGGCGACACTGTCTGCTCGCTTAAAAAGACCGTAAAATACGAGGGAATACCTACCTTCGCGCCGGAGCATTTCGCCGTTATAGAACACAGGGACAGCCTTAAGCGCAAGCAGTTTGTGAAAGGCGTAGAGCAGATAGCGCAGGAAGGCGCGATACAGATTTTCCGCGAGCCGAATACGGGTATGGAACGTGTCATAGTCGGCGTTGTCGGCGTCTTACAGCTTGAGGTGCTTGAATACCGGCTTAAAAACGAATACAATGTAGATGTAATACGCAGCGACCTGCCCTATCAGTATATACGCTGGATAAAAAACAAGGACATTGACGTAAAATCCCTTAACCTGACCTCCGACACAAAGTGGGTTCAGGATTTCAAGAACAACAATCTGCTGATTTTTACAAGCGAGTGGAACATTAACTGGGCGACCGAGCGCAACGAGGGTCTTATTCTCGAGGATTTCAGCAAGGAATAGGAGAAATTTTTATGCGTATGCTCTTCAAGCAGCGTATTTTTTCGTGGTTTGACAGCTACGATATATACGATGAGGCAGGCTGCACACTTTATACCGTAAAGGGTCAGCTCTCCTGGGGACACTGCCTTAAAATATTTGATTCTCAGGGCTGTGAGGTAGGCACCGTAAAAGAAAGGATATTTACGTTTCTGCCCAAATTTGAAATTTATGCCGGAAGCAGATATATCGGCTGCATAAGCAAGGAGTTTACCTTTTTTAAGCCGCGCTATAATATTGATTACAACGGCTGGCATATCGACGGTGATTTTCTCGAATGGGACTATACCGTTTACGGGAGCGGCGGAGTGGTGGCAAAGGTCTCAAAAGAAATATTCCGCCTTTCCGATACATATGTCATCGATGTTTACAACAGCGCAGACGCGCTTTCGGCGCTCATGCTCGTGCTTGCGATAGACGCTGAGAAATGCTCCCGCAGCTGATTTTCTTTATATGAAAATTCCCCTTACAGCTAATCTTGCTGTAAGGGGAATTTTTTTGTGATTTTACTTTTTCATTGAAATGGCTTTTTTCGCTTTTTCGACAATATTAACCGCGCGCAGACCGAACTCGTCAAGCAGCTTGGGAGCCGGACCCGAATGACCGAAAACATCGTAAACTCCGAGCTTTACGACCGGAACCGGATATTCCTCGCACAGAACCTCGCTTACCGCGCTGCCGAGACCGCCTATAACCGAATGCTCCTCGGCGGTGACAATAGCGCCTGTCTCTTTTGCCGCCTTTATTACTATATCTTTGTCAAGCGGCTTTATTGTGTGCATATTTATTATTCTGGCGTTTATGCCTTCGTTCTTAAGCAGCTCGTAAGCCTCAAGCGCCTCGTTGACCATAAGACCTGTCGCGATTATTGTAACATCGCTTCCGTCTTTAAGCTCTACACCCTTTCCAACCTCGAACTTATAATCGTCCCCGAAAATCACCGGAACGGCAAGTCTGCCAAAACGCATATAAACCGGACCGTCAATTTCAAGCGCGGCTTCAACTGCTTTCATAGCCTCAGTCTCGTCTGCCGGATTTATTATAGTCATACCCGGGATAGTTCTCATAAGGGCGATATCCTCGCAGCACTGGTGTGTAGCGCCGTCCTCGCCTACAGAGATACCGGCGTGAGTAGCACCGATTATAACATTCAGATGCGGATAGCCTATCGAGTTTCTTACCTGCTCAAAGGCTCTGCCCGCGGCAAACATGGCAAAAGAGCTGCATATTACCTTTTTGCCGGTAGCGGCGATACCTGCCGCTATTCCCATCATATTAGCTTCTGCTATGCCGCAGTCATAAAACCTTTCAGGAAAAGCCTTTTTAAACATTCCGGTCTGTGTAGCCGCCGCAAGGTCGGCGTCAAGCACCAGAAAATCATCTCTTTTTTCTCCCAATTTTACCAGAGCGTTTCCGAAACCTACTCTGGTTGCAACCTTTTTAACCTCTGACATTACGCTGACCCCCTTACTGCATCTCGGCAAGCGCGGCTTTAAGCTCGCTCATTGCCTGTTCATACAACTCATCGTTAGGCGCGGCGCCGTGCCAGTTTACGGCGTTCTCCATATACGAAACGCCCTTGCCCTTTACGGTCTTGGCAATTATAGCTACCGGCTTGTCCACAGTTTCCGCCTCTTTGAGAGCCTTTTCTATCTGCTCGAAATCGTTTCCGTCAATTACTATCGTATGCCAGTTGAAGGCTTCAAACTTCTTGTCTATCGGGCAGGCGGAGTTTACCTCCTCTATTGTGCCGTCTATCTGAAGATTGTTGTAATCAATAAAAGCGGTAAGATTTGACAGACCCTTATTAGCCGCGAACATGGCAGCCTCCCAGACCTGACCTTCTTCTATTTCTCCATCTCCGAGAATAGCGTAGACCTTATAATCCTGACCGAAATGCTTTGCGGAAAGCGCCATTCCGACCGCCGCCGAAATTCCCTGACCAAGAGAGCCGGTTGACATATCCACGCCCGGTATATGCTTCATATCGGGATGACCCTGCAGAATGCTGCCTATCTGCCGCAGAGTTGTCAAAAAAGAAGTATCAAAATATCCGCGGTTTGCCAGCACCGAATAAAGCGCCGGAGCGGCATGACCCTTTGAGAGCACCAGCCTGTCCCTGTTCTCCATTTTCGGGTTTTTCGGGTCAATATTCATATGAACAAAATAGAGGTATGTGAGTATATCCGCCACCGAAAGAGAGCCTCCCGGATGTCCCGACTTGGCGCTGTGCACCCCCTCTATTATACCCATTCTGACCTTGCATGCCGTAATTTCAAGTTGTTTTTTAAGCGCGGCGTCCATCAAACCATTCCTTTCCTTATTTCAGTCAGATAATCTATAAAATCGGCCACAGCACCGTCCTCGCAGCTTCCCGCTCTGAAATCCGCGCAGGCAGCCACTTCCTCAGGTGAATCCTCAGGTACGGCGCTGATGTCCGCTTTTTTAAGCATTTCCATATCGTTAAAATAATCCCCTGCCGCAAAAACACAGCCTTTATCTATTTTAAGGATTTTACTTAATTTGTCAAGTGCCGATCCTTTCGACACACCCTTAGGGAACTGCTCATAATATTCCCGTTTTCTGCCCTTTATTACCGCCGACGTATCCGAAAAAACTGAATTTACGGCGTTTTGTCCGACAAACTCTTTTACTTTGTTTAAATCCTCGGCCGTGGAGAAAAGATATACGACCTTGTTCCAACGGTATTTTGACGCTTCCTCAAACGTAACTTTTTCACTTTTAAGCCATTCGTATTCCTGATGGTCACGGGTTTCGGCATTTTCCTTGATTGTAAGCACCTTTTCACCGCTGTGCACCTCAATTCCGACATCAAGACCGCTTTCAAGCACGGCCCTTGCCGCATTATAATCGCTTTGCGGAATATAAAGCTCATCAAGCACCTTACGCTTCTCAAAATCATATATCATACTTCCGTTGGCTACAATAGAGGGTGACACCCTCTTCAGCTTTGAAAGCACCGGACCGACGGCGCCGACTGTTCGTCCGGTCGAAAGCGAAAAGTATCCGCCCTCGTTCATAAAAAAATCTATCTTTTCGATATTTCTCGGATTTATTACCCCGTTTACCATAAGCGTTCCGTCAATATCGCAGGCTAAAAGGCAGCCTGAAAAAATCCCCATTACTGTTTACACCTCTGCAAAAATCTGATAAAATACGGCGGCAGTTCGGAATCAAACTCCATATATTCACCCGTTCTCGGATGAACGAATCCTACCTTTTTGGCATGAAGACACTGTCCGTTAAGCTCGGTTATAACCTTTTTCGGGCCGTAAACCTCATCGCCGGCGACCGGATGTCCGATATACGCCATATGCACCCGTATCTGATGCGTTCTGCCCGTTTCAAGCCGCAGCCTCAGATGCGTAAAACCGTCAAGCCTTTCGACCACGCTGTAATGAGTAACTGCCGGCTTGCTGTTCTGATACACTACCGCCATCTGCTTGCGCTTTACCGGGTGTCTGCCGATAGGGGCGTCGACCGTACCGGCATCGTCCTTTATATTGCCGTAAACTACCGCCTCGTATTCCCTTGTAAAGGAATGCTCCTTTATCTGGGCGGCAAGTCCGTTATGCGCAAAATCGTTTTTTGCCACCATAAGCAGTCCGCTTGTATCCTTGTCTATCCTGTGCACAATGCCCGGCCGCATTACTCCGTTGATTCCCGAAAGCGAATCCCCGCAGTGATACATAAGCGCGTTTACAAGCGTACCGCCGTAATTTCCGGCGGCGGGATGAACCACCATTCCCTTGGGCTTGTTTACTATAAGAAGGTCATTGTCCTCATAAATTATATCAAGCGGTATATTTTCCGGCTCCGCATTATAAATTACAGGCTCCGGCACAAGGATTTCCACCCTGTCCCCCGGCTTGAGTCTCGTGTTTTTCTGCGCCTTTGTTCCGTTGACCGCAATACAGCCTTCTTCAGCGAGCATTGCCGCGCGCGAACGTGTAATATCCGCCGTTTCAGCCGCAAAAACATCTATGCGGCGGTTTTCACCCTCGCCGCATACCGTTTCAATCCTGTTTTCCATCGCTTTCACCGCCGCTCTTTTTAAGGCGGTAATCCTTTACCGTATCTATTATAAAGTAAAGTATTAAAAGCCCCGCGCCGACGACTATCGCGCAGTCCGCCACATTAAAGACCGGAAATGACGGAAAGAACTCAAAATGCAGAAAATCGACAACGTTTCCGCCTCTGAAAACACGGTCTATCATATTGCCTATTCCGCCCGACAGTACAAGCGCTATCGCCCAGAAAAGCAGCTTGCTTTTTTTGCCGTATTTTATATAAAGAAACACGCAGAGCGCCATTATGACAACCGTGACCGGCAAAAGAATATATGTATGCCCGTAGAGCATACCCCACGCGCCGCCTCTGTTGTGTATATAAGTGAAATCTATTAAGCCCGGCAGAAAATTCCTCGTCTCACCGAGGGTAAAATCCGCCGCGACCAGATATTTTGTCAGCTGGTCGGCGCCTAAAACCAGCACCGAGCATATTACCGCAAGAATATACGAAACCAACAGGTTCCCTCCTGAATATTATTCCTCTGTTTTCTCCGCCGGCTCGTCTCCGGTTATTTTGAATCCGGTTTCCGGCTTTTCGGGCTTTGAAATGATTTCCGGTGTTTCGTGAGCCTTTTCACCTGAATCCGGTATATATTTCTCTGCCGGAGGGGTTTTGTCAAGCTCAGCAGCGACAATCTCAGCCATACGCTTCGGGTCCATAGGAGCCGTATCCGGCAGCGCTTTAAGCATTTCAAGATGCTCCTTGTATTTAGAGGTTACCGCCGCCTTGAAAGCCGACATTTCCATTTTTATTTTATCGTACAGCAGCTGCTGACGCGCCACACTGTCCTCCGCCGCGGCTTTCATACTGTCCGCCTTTATCTGAGCCGCTTTGACCATATCGGAAAGCTCCTGCTCGAGCTTTGTTTTTCTTTCCTGCGCCTTTATTTCAAAAGCCTCCGCAAGCTCTTTTTCCCTCGCGGTTATTGTCTCTATATTGGTCTGAGCGGTCTTGACAATCTCCTCGCTCTTCTGCTTTGCCTCTTCAACTATCTGGTCTGCCAGCTTCTGGGCGCTGACCAGAACATTCTGTATACTGTTCTGCGAATTTTTAAGGCTTTCCATTTCCTTGTTCATTGTGTCGATTTTAAGCCTGCATTCTTTAAGAGTGCGGTCGAACTGGTTATAATCCGCCTCTATTCTGTCAAGCAGGACATCGACCTCCTCCTGTTTGTAGCCACCCATAGCCTTGGTGAATTTCACATTCCTGATTTCAGCAGCCGATAGCATCGTTTTACCTCCTAAATATACTTTTTATATTTTATTACAATCCTGTTCTTTTTAGTCCTCATCTCAAGCGAATCTATAAGGAACTTTCCTTTTCCCCTTACCGAAATTACGTCTCCTGCGGCAACCGTCTTTGACAGCTTCTCTGCCGTTTCCGAATTTACCGTAACAAGTCCCTGCGATATTACCTCTGCCGCTTTTCCCCTTGAATATCCGCAAAGCGAGGACACAACGCAGTCGATGCGCTCAGAGGCGCAGGTGTCGGTAAATTCCTCAAGCCGGTCCGCGGCGGGCAGCGGCTCTGTAAAGCCCTCGCTTACCGCAACTCCGGTACCGCCTATCTTTGTTATCTGATTAAGAATATAATCCTTTATCTCGGCAGTCACGAAAGCTACTGCCCTGCCCTGTTCTATGAGAATATCGCCTACTGTCTCACGGGTTATGCCGAGCGCCATAAGCGAGCCTAAAAAATCCCTGTGCGACAGATTTTCTCCCCTGCGGTATGTAAACGTAACTGCGCAGACCGGAAAATCAGAGACGTCCGCCCATTCGGGGAAACAGCCGAGCATTACCCTTTCCGCGCCCTCGTATCCGCCCCAGAACTCCGAGCGGCAGACAAAATTCTCAAGTATCTGCTTTGCCAGTACAGCCTGACCCGCCGAAAGAAATCCGAAAAACTTCGGTCTTGAGGTTTTAAGGCAAATATCCGCGGTGTCCTTCACCCGCGCCCTCAAAAGCTCGCTATCCATCAGAAATAAAGGTTTCCGTTTTCGTCAAAATCCTCGGGTATAAGCTCGCCCATAACATCTACATCGGTAGGTACGATTATAAACGTATTTTTCGCCACATTGCGGATATTTCCGTTATTCGCGTAGGCGACGCCGCTCAAAAAGTCGATTATGCGGCGGGATATCTCCCTGTTCGCCGCTTCAAGGTTCAGAACAACTGTCTTTTTAAGATTAAGATGGTCGGCTATTGAGGTCACGTCTTCAAAACGGTCGGGCTTTACAATTACAACCTGCATCTGCGACTGGCTGAAGCTGACGGTCTTTGACTTTCCTCCCGCTCTCACAGACGGCTCGGCCCTCTTCTGCACCGGCTGTTCATACGAAGGAGTCTTTTTCGGCTTTTCGGGCGCCTTCTGCTCCTCAACATCCTCTATTTCCTCATCAAACTCGTCCTCGTCAGGAATGCTCATTATATTTTTTATGCTGTCAAAAAGTCCCATTTTAATGCTCCTTTGTATTGTTATTTATAAATGCGTCTGCCGAAGAGCAAAGTCCCGACCCTGACAAGAGTCGCTCCCTCTTCAATGGCAATATCAAAATCGTTTGACATTCCCATTGACAAAACGCTCATACAACTATTATCTATGTTTTTGTCCCTTATGTCAATAAACAGTTTGTACATATTGCGGAAAAATTTGCGTGCGTCTTCAGGCATTTCGGCAACAGGCGGTATTGTCATAAGCCCTTTTACGGCAATTCCCGGCAGAAGCGCCGTTTTTCTTACCGCGTTCTCGGTCTCTTCGGGAGAAAATCCGGATTTTGACTCCTCGCCGCCTATATTGACCTCAAGCAGTATATCCATAACTATTCCGCGCTTTACCGCCTGCTTTGATATTTCCTCCGCGAGCCGTAAGGAATCCACCGATTCAATCATTTCCACCTTATCAATTATATCCTTTACCTTATTTGTCTGGAGATGGCCGATAAAGTGCCGGTGCGCTCCGATAATCCTGTCCTGCTTTGACAAAAGCTCCTGAACACGGTTCTCCCCTATATGGGTTATTCCCTTTTGTATCGCATAGTTTATAGTATCAGCGTCCACGGTTTTTGTTGCGGCAAGCAGGGTTATTTCCTCTGCCTTTCTGCCCGATTTCACCGCAGCCGCGTTAAGCCTCTCAAGCACATTTTTATAGTTAATATCAAATTCATCAGCCGACAATTTTTCCATCATAAAGGTTCTTTCCTTTCACTATTACTTCATCGTAAAGTCTGAGTACCGATTCATCGCTCGTCTGCTTTTCGCATATCATATAGCTGTCGTCCTTGTACAGAACGTTTACTTCGACAAATTTGACCTGCATACCCGTAAGCACGTAAACCCCGCGCTTTGAGTCCACGACGCGCAGCGCCGAGGAAGGAACCCGCAGGCCGTCATATTCCTTTGTTACGACGGTCATAGGGCCCGAACGCATCGTAGCGAGCTCGCTGTTCATCTCATTGCAGGAGAAAACCACCACCGCAGACGAGGAGCTTTCGGAAATGTTTATCTTCTTAACCGTTACAGGCAGCTTCGGATAGCTTTTTACCGATGTGTATATTGTAAGACTGTCGCCCTCCTTATATTTGAGGGATTCGTTTATGGATATTTCCGCCGCTATATACCATTCGTAATCGGAAACAATTTTCCCTATTACCCCGTCAGGCAGCTCGGCGGCGCTTACACTGCTCATAAATTCGGGAGTAATGCTTTCGGGATTTCCGCAGGTAAGCACGGTCTCATAGCCGTCCGCCTTTGAGACAAAATAACCGGACATCGCCGCCTTTACCGTTCCCTTTGCCGCCGGCAGAGACGCTGACAGCTGGTTTTTTTCGGCTTTCAGCTGTTCAAGCTGGGCTGAAAAATCCGTTGTCTCGCCCATAGCGACCTGACGGCGGTTAAGGGCGGACAGAAGCTCGTCAGAAAGCTCCGGAAGGTCTCCGTAATTTCCCGACGCGCCGCTTACTATAAGGTTATTGAGGCTCTGTGTCGCCCTCGCGTTTATCATATCAAGGTCGGCCGCCTCAAGATCATTGTAGCTCAGCATTTCCTCGATATCCTCAATTTTCGTATTTACAGAATCAATTTTGCTGAGTGTAATTGAAGCGCTCTCGCTGTCGTAAATATTGGCGATAACTCCGTCTTTGGCGACCCTGCTTCCGTCCTCCAGCACAAAGTGCATAACTCCGCTTCCGGAAGAGGTAACAAGCGTTTCACTTCGTATTATAAGTCCGGTTATATTAAGCCCGTCCGAAGCGCTGTAAAAAACTGCGGTTTCGGTTTTTACCGGACTGTAAACGGAAGATATGAACTGATGTACCGCAAAGACAGCGGCAAGCAGTATTACAAAGCCTTTAAGCACTGTGGTGCCTCTCATATTCATTCCTCCGTTCCGATAAATTGTTTTATAAGTTTTTCAGCCTCGCCTGCCGGATCGGGGCATTCGTCGGCGTATATCCAGTTTATTCGTTTATCCCTTTTAAGCCATGTAAGCTGTCTTTTAGCGTATCTGCGGGTCTGCCGCTTAAGCGACTCCGCCGCCTCATTAAGACTGCATTCTCCGTTTATATATCCGGCAAGCTCCTTATGCCCTATCGCCTGTACCGCGCCGCCGTGATTCCCCGAGAGCGCCGCTCTCGCCTCGTCCTCAAGGCCGTTTTCGAGCATAATATCCACCCGTCTGTTTATTCTTTCATAGAGCTTTTCCCTGTCACGGTAGGTTATCCCGATAAGCAGCGGCTCTATATATTTTTCTCCCTCTTTTGAACGTATATTCTGTTCGGTTATAGAATGACCTGTGAGCTTATAAACCTCAAACGCCCGTATTATCCTGCGCCGGTTGTTTGGGTGAAGCCGCGCCGCGCTTTCAGGGTCAAATACAGACAGGCGCTCAAGCATTTTTTCCGCGCCTTCTTTATCAAAAAGCGTGTTAAGCTCTTTTCTCAAATCCAAATCAGTCGGCTCGTCGGCATATACGGTATTGTCCGCCAGCGAGCTTATATATAGTCCCGTACCGCCCACCACAAACGGCAGTTTTCCTCTCGCGTTTATATCTTTTATGACCTCTCGCGCGGCATTCACGTATTCAGCCACCGAAAAACTCTGCTCAGATTCAAGAAACTCAAGCATATGGTGCGGAACGCCGAGTGTCTCATCGCTGTCGGGTGCGGCGGAAGCGATATGTATTCCCCTATAAATCTGCATTGAGTCGGCGGAAACCACCTCGCCGCCGAATTTTTTCGCGAGCGCGGCTCCGAGTGCCGTTTTGCCGGACGCCGTGGGTCCCGCTATAAAAACTGTTTTAATGCTTTTCATTGTATCCTGCCAAACTGTCTTTCAAGCTCGCGCCTTTTTATCTCAAAAGCGACCGGCCTTCCGTGCGGACAGTACATTATATCATCGGAGGAAAGCACCGTTTCGGCGAGCTTCTTCATCTCAAGCGCGCTTGTCCTGCTGCCCGCCTTTACCGCCGCCTTGCAGGCGACCGAATGGTACATCTCGTCAAGACGTTCCGATTCCGCCGTAAAATTCTTCATAAGGCTGCCCGCAAGCTCGCTTATAAGGCTTTCGGCGTCCTCAGACGTAAGCGAGGACGGCACGGCGGTAAGCCTTACCGTGCTGTTGCCGAAATCCTCAATCTCAAAGCCCGCTTCTCTCAGCGTATCAGCACCGTTTATAACGGCGGAATACTCCTCGCGCTCAAGCGTTACGGCAAGCGGCGTCAGCAGCTGCTGCACTGCGAGCGTGCGCTCCTTTTTAAGCCGGTTGAAAATTATTCTCTCATGCGCGGCGTGCTTGTCTATCATAAAAATGCTCTCGCCCGACTGAACGATAATATATGTAGAAAACGCCTCGCCTATAAGCACTACCTCCGGCACAGGCTTTTCCTCTTTTTCCTGTGACGATACTTCCGTCACAGCCTGTAATTCTTCATCAGGCTCTTTTGTTATGTCAACCGATACCGCCGGCGTGAACGGTCGGGCCGGTTTCATGCGGTTTTCCGCTTTTCCCGCCGCACCGTACGCTGTATAGCCGTTTTCCGCCGGTTCTACCCTTTCTCCGTTCTTCCCGACAGTGGAATAATTATTCACAAAAGCCGGCTTATTATTGCTGCGCAGAACATTATTCGTAATGTTATGTAAACCCGAACTGGCGGGATACGCGCGCTCCGCTATCGTAGGTTCTTCCTTTATCGCCTGCTGACGGAACTGCTCTGTATTCATTCGCTCAAACCGGTTGAACACCGGTTCTTTAAGCTTTACCTCCGGTCTTCTGTCACCCTGCATAAGCGCGTTTTTAACCGCCGAATATACCGCGTCGAAAATTCGGCGCTCATCCGAAAAGCGCACCTCGGTTTTTGCGGGGTGAACATTTACGTCCACCGTATCGAACGGAACGGTGATATAAAGCACAAAGCCGGGAAACTTCCCCACCATGGCGCTGTTTTTATACGCCTGCTCCGCCGCGGCGGTAACGGTTCCCGAACGGACAAGTCTGCCGTTTAAAAATACCAGCTGATAATTTCTTGTAGGGCGGCAGGAGACCGGCTTGCAGGTATGACCTGAGACGGTAATACGTTCATATGTGCCGTTTACAGGTATTAAAGTCGAGGCAAATTCACGCCCCATAACGCTGTAAACCGCGCCGGCGGTATTGCCGTCGCCCGAGGTGTTAAGGGTCTGCCTGCCGTCCCTTATAAACTTAAAGGCTATTTCAGGGTGGGAAAGGGCTATCCTGTCCACCACGGCGGCGGCTGAATTAGCCTCCGAAACATCTTTTTTAAGAAATTTCATACGCGCCGGAGTATTGTAGAAAATATCCCTTACTATTATCGTGGTTCCGTCCGGACAGCCTGCCTCCTCGCAGAGCGTTTCTGACCCGCCCTCAATAACATAGTGAGTGCCTAACTGTTCTTCAGGCGGTTTCGTAAACATTTCAACCCTTGATACCGACGATATAGCCGCCAGCGCCTCGCCTCTGAATCCAAGTGTAGCTATTGAAGCCAAATCATCGCCGGTTTTTATCTTGCTTGTGGCATGGCGCAAAAACGCCTTAGGCACATCAATGCGGGAAATTCCGCAGCCGTTATCGGTTATGCGGATATAAGTTATTCCGCCGTGCTGTATTTCCACAGTTATGCTGTCCGCTCCTGAGTCAATCGAATTTTCGACCAGCTCCTTTATGACCGACGCCGGTCTTTCTACCACCTCGCCCGCGGCGATAAGCTCCGCCACCTGCTTTGGCAGTAAATTTATTTCAGGCATTTTTACACCTCTTTTTTCCTTTATTATACCGATTTTGCCTTATTGGCAAAGTCGAAAAGCAGCTGCATTGCCTCTATCGGGGTAAGGGTATTCACATCGAGCACCTGAAGCTCATGCAGAATATCCTGCGCTCCCTGCATTTCAAGAGGCAGCTGCATATCCGGGTCGGCGGCTGTTCTGTAAGTGACAAGCCCCTCCTCCTCGGTCTTTTTAAGAATCTGCTTGGCGCGCTTTATAACCTCGTCGGGTATGCCGCTTAATTTGGCAACCTCTATACCGTAGCTGTCGTCCGCTCCTCCTGGCACTATGCGGCGCAGGAATATTATATCGTCGCCGCGCTTTTTCACGGCAATATTATAGTTTTTAACCCCTTTAAGCTCGTTTTCCATTTCGGTAAGCTCATGGTAATGGGTGGCAAACAGTGATTTGGCGCCGAGCTTCTTTTTGTCCGCCACGAACTCCAGCACCGCCCTCGCTATCGACATACCGTCAAAGGTAGAGGTGCCCCTGCCTATCTCGTCAAGTATAAGCAGACTTTTATCGGTGGCATTTTTGAGAATATTGGCGACCTCGCTCATCTCAACCATAAACGTGGACTGTCCCGCAGCAAGGTCGTCTGACGCGCCGACACGTGTGAAAATAGCGTCCACAATCCCGATTTCGGCCATCTGCGCCGGAACAAAGCTGCCCATCTGCGCCATAAGCACTATAATAGCCACCTGACGCATATATGTGGATTTGCCCGCCATATTAGGCCCGGTTATTATGGCACAGCGCTCGTCGGTCATATTAAGCAGGGTATCGTTTGAGACAAACGGCGTTTTTATAACCTGCTCTACTACCGGGTGCCTGCCCGACTTAATAAGTATTGTTCCGCTGTTGTTCACGAGCGGTCTGCAATATCTGTTTGTAACCGCTACATCGGCAAATGAGCGCAGAACATCCGCTTTCGCTATCGCCGCGGCGGTGCGCTGGAAGCGCTTAAGCTCCGCCGCCGCCTTTTTTCTTATACCGTCAAATATCTCGTACTCAAGCTGAACTATACGGTCCTTGGCGTTAAGAACACGCTTCTCTATGTCCTTTAACTCCTCGGTTATGTATCGCTCTCCGCCTGTAAGCGTCTGTTTTCGTATGTAATCCTCCGGCACCTTGTCAAGAAAAGAATTTGTGACTTCTATATAGTAGCCGAAGACCTTATTGTATTTAACACGCAGATTCTTTATTCCGGTGCGCTCGCGCTCCCTCGCCTCAATTTCGGAAAGGAAGTCCGCTCCGTGCTGCATAATATTGCGCAGCTCGTCAACCTCGCTGTCATATCCGTCCTTTATAAGACCGCCCTCACGCACGGTTACAGGCGGCTTTTCGGATATGGCGCTGTCTATAAGTTCTGTTATATCATCGAGTGGGTCTATATCTGCGCAGATTTCTTTAAGCAGCCTGCACTCAGCGCTGCTAAGCAACTGCTTTATAAGCGGGAAATTGTGCGCTGTCGCCGCCACAGAAAGCAAATCCCTTGCCGATGCCGTGCCGTAAACCGTGCGGGTCATAAGCCGCTCTATATCCTTTATTCCCGAAAGGTATTCGGCAAGTTCTCCTCTTAATACCGTATCCGAGCAAAGCTCGTCCACCGCGTTCTGGCGCGCGGTTATCGCGGCGATATTAAGCAGCGGCTTTTCAGTCCAGCTGCGGATAAGCCGTTTGCCCATAGCCGTTTTTGTCTTATCAAGCACCCATAAAAGCGAGCCTTTTTTGGATTTTGTGCGCATAGTCTCGGTTAATTCGAGATTGCGTATCGCCGTCATATCAAGCCGCATAAACTGACTGTCGGTATATACCTCTATCTGATTTACCGATATGTTTGAGCTTTTTCCGGTTTCATAAAGGTATTCTATTACCGCGCCGAGAGCCGCCGCCATTGCGCTGCCCGGCTCAATTCCAAGCCTCTGAAGTTCGGAAACACCGAAATGCTCGTTGAAAAGCGCGGCGGTATTATCGGTATTAAAGCTGCTGTCCGGTCTTTCGGATACCATTGCCGGAAAATCCCTGCTCAAATAGTCGTAAAGCGACGCCGATTTTGCTTTAATACTTTCGGGAACAAGCACTTCGCGCGGCGAAAACCGCGAAAGCTCGTCTTTTACCTTGCTTTCAAAATCCTCCGCCGGCAGTGAAGTTATATGACAGTCGCCGGTCGAGGCGTCGGCAAAGCAGAGCCCCACGCCCGACTGCGAAAAAGCCACAGCGGCAAGATAGTTATTTCTGCCCTCTTCGAGCATTGCGTCCTCAATTACCGTGCCGGGGGTCACAACCCTTATCACATCACGTTTCACAAGTTTCTTAGCCACGGACGGGTCTTCTGTCTGCTCGCAGATAGCCACCTTGTAACCTTTTTCGACAAGCCTCGCAATATACGCCTCGCAGCTGTGGTACGGCACGCCGCACATGGGCGCGCGCTCCTCTGTCCCGCAGTCCTTTCCGGTAAGCACAAGGTCAAGCTCCTCGGAGGCGGTTTTGGCGTCGTCATAGAACATCTCGTAAAAATCGCCGACCCTGAAAAACAGAATACTGTCCTCATTGTCTGCTTTGATACGGATATACTGCTTCATCATCGGGGATAATTCCGACACTTTCGACATTTTTTCACTTCCCAGCTACAAATCAGAATTTAATCAGTGACAGCCGCCGCAGGAATCACAGCTGCCGGTACAGCCGCTGCTTGTGTCGCAGGTGTCCGGGTCCTCGCCGTCAATGCTCTTTGAGATTATCACGTTGACCTCGTTTACGAGCGTGTCAAGAGCCGCCTTTGCGGTATTATACTCAACCATAGCGGGTGACGACATAACCGAGCTGTATACCTTTCTGAGCTTTTCGTTGAGCTCCTTTACCTTATCATCGTTTTTTTCATCGGAGTTTACCTCCCTGTCAAGCTCCATGCGGACAAGATTGAACTCGCCTATCGCGTCCTGAAGCTCCTTATCGTCATCATTCGCAAGACGCGCCTTCGCGTAGCGTATAAAACGCTCGTCCTGCTGAATTGCCTTTCCCAGTTCTCTTGCTTTTGCTATAACGTCCATCATGATTTTTCCTTTCGTATGTTTATTCTGTTACAGTGCCGTAAAGCGCACCGTCATATTCTTTTACGCAAACATTTACAAATTTCCCGAGCATTTCCGCGCCGCCACGAAACTCTATTTCAGTCGTACCGGAATTGTGACCTGTCATAAAGCCTTCCCTCTGCGAAAAACCGTCGCACAGCACACGGTAGGTTTTTCCTATGTGCTTTGTAATATTCTTTTTCGCTATGTCCTCCTGCGCCCTTAAAAGCTCTGAGAACCATCTGCCCTTTTCCTCTCTTGTTATCGGGTCTTCCATAGCCGCAGCAGGCGTGCCCTCGCGCGGAGAATATATAAAGGTGAAAAGCGAGGAAAACTCAACCTCTTTTACAAGACTTAAGGTCTCGCAAAAGTCCTCATAGGTCTCGCCCGGAAATCCTACTATTATATCGGAAGTAAGCGATAAATCGGGAATATTATCCTTTGCGTAGTTTATAAGCTCAAGATAGCTTTCCCTCGTATAGCGGCGGTTCATACGCTTTAAAATCCGGTCGCTTCCGCTCTGAAAAGGCAGGTGCAGATGGCTGCTCACCTTTTCGCAGTCCCTTATAGTGTCAATAAGACGCTTTGTGCAGTCCTTCGGGTGAGAGGTCATAAAGCGTATGCGGAAATCCCCGTCCAGCGCGTTTATCCTTTTCAAGAGCTCGGCGAAATCGACGCCGTGCGGCTCGCCCTTTCCGTAGGAATTGACATTCTGACCGAGCAGCGTTATATCCTTAAAGCCCGAGGCTATCATTTCCCTTGCCTCTTCAATTATACGTTCAGGCTCTCTTGAGCGCTCCCTTCCCCTTACATAAGGCACTATGCAGTAGGTACAGAAATTATCGCAGCCGTACATAACAGGCAGCCAGCCTTTAAAGGTGCCGTCTCTTTTTATAGGAACATTTTCGGGTATTTCGCCGTTATCAAGCGACAGTTCAAAAATTCTGCCCCCGCCTGACAGACGTTTGTAAATAAACTCAGGCAGTCTGTGCTGTACCTGCGTACCGAAGACCATATCGACATACGGGTAGCTGCGCTTTATTCTATCCGCCACGCTCTGCCGCTGCGCCATACATCCGCATACGGCAACTATTATTTCGGGATTGGCATGTTTCAGCGCCTTTGTGGTGCCGATATTGCCGTATACCCTGTCCTCGGCGTGCTCTCTTACGGCGCAGGTATTGAAAAGTATAAAATGCGCTTCGGAGATATCGTCGGTCAAAGTATATCCCGACTGAACAAGCATACCCTTCATTCTTTCCGAATCGCTCACATTCTGCTGACAGCCAAAGGTAACAACGCAGGCTTTCGGGTTTTCCCCGTATTTCCGCACGGCAAGGGCGGCGGCTCTCGCGGCGTAAACGCTCTGCTCGGCAGGCAGCGTATCATTTTTTATCATCTGCGGCAAAATTATTCTCCGTTCAATTTATAATCAATTTATTATACTATAATTTCCGACTCTTTTCAAGCTCTGCCGTACTGCTATTTTTGACCAGACTGTTAATTTTATATTGACAAAATAAACCGTATACAACAAAAAACAGACCAACGTGTTACATGAGACCCTAAAGCCTGTTGCGGTAACCCGTCAGTCTGTGTTTTTAATAACAATTCAGATAATCAGATTTTTTCAAATACGAAAAGTTTTGCAATATTATCACTGTTTCTCGGCATAAGAAGTCCCATATTCATCAGCGCCGCTCCCGAATACACTTCTTCGCTTTCGGTATTTCTGTAATAAGACTCGGTATCAAGTCCGTCAAGCCTTACTTTCCTGTCGGGAATAAAAGGCGTGCCCTTTATATTGAAATAGAAAAGCAGAACCTCTTTCCTGCCCTCCGACACATACTCCACTGCCGACGCGTCACACTTAAACGGTGACAAAAGACGGTACATATCGCCCTTATGTATGATGCTTTCATATTTATGATAGAGCTTTACCTGCTCTTTTACTTTCTGTATTTCATCATCGGTAAGTTTTGAAAGGTCAAGCTCATATCCGAATCTGCCGCACATCGCCGCAAGTCCTCTCATATCAAACGGCGTGACTCTGCCAACCTGATGATTGGGGACAGCTGAAACATGCGCTCCCATCATTGAGGACGCATAAGCAAGACTTGTGCCGTACTGTATATAAAGCCTTTCCACCGCGTCGGTATCGTCACTCGTCCACGCCTGCGGCATATAATACATCATTCCGGGGTCAAATCTGCCTCCGCCTCCCGAGCAGCTTTCAAACAGTATATCCGGAAAATCGGAAGTTATCTTTTCAAGAACGCTGTAAAGTCCCAGCATATACCTGTGTGCCACCTCGCCCTGACGCTCAGGGTCAAGCAATGCCGAACCGACCTCTGACATATTACGGTTGTAATCCCATTTTACATATGAAATATTCGCGTTTTTAAGCACATCGCTTACCGCTTTTACAATATAATCGCATACGTCTTTTCGTGACAGGTCGAGCATAAGCTGACTGCGGCTTTCACTTCTCAATCTGTCCTTCTGGTGCAGGCACCAGTCAGGGTGCTTTCTGTAAAGTTCGCTGTCGGGTGATATCATTTCAGGCTCAAACCAAAGTCCGAATTTAAGACCCAGCGCATTCACCTTTTTCGCCAGTCCGTCAATGCCGCCGGGCAGCTTATTATAATTCACAAACCAATCGCCGAGCGAGCATTTGTCGTTGTCGCGCTTTCCAAACCAGCCGTCATCCAGCACCATAAGCTCAATGCCGCATTCCGCCGCCTTTTTGGCTATCTCAAGTATTTTTTCCTCGTTGAAATCAAAGTATGTGGCTTCCCAGTTGTTAATGAGCACCGGTCTTGACGTGTCGCGGTATTTACCGCGGCAAAGCCTTGTTCTGTACAGTCTGTGATATGTTCTTGACATTTCACCGAAGCCGTTCGCCGAATATACAAGCACCGTTTCGGGCGTCTGGAAGCTGTCACCTGCCTCAAGCGTCCAGCAAAAGTTGAACGGATTTATGCCGATATAGGCTCTTACGCTGTCATCGTCGCTCTCGGTTCCCGCAATGAAGTTGCCTGAGTAAACCAGACTGTATCCGTATACTTCGCCGTGTTTCTCGTTCGCTCCGGTTTCAGAAATCGCGATAAAAGGATTAAGTACATGGCTGCTGGCTCCCCTTCTGCTTTCAACAGTAAAATTGCCGGGTGTAACGTCAGTTGTTTTAATATGCCTTTCCCTTGCCCATGAGCCTGAAAGATATGTAATTTCAAAGCCCGAATTGTAAAAATCCATACTTGCGCTCAACGCGGAGCGCAGCTTTATTTTTTCATTTCCGCAGTTTTCTATCTTAGCGCTTCTAATGACCGCGTCAAAGCCTTTTATCACACTGTAAAGCAGTATGACCCGCATCTGTGAATATTTATCTTTAAGAGTGATTTCCAGCGTCTCGGCCTCATCATCACTGTAAGTGTATACAGCCGGCAGTCCTTCAAGCGCCGGCTTGCCGCTGTATATTTTATGCGACTCATAAACAAGCCTTGTCACATTTGTACCGTCCGCATATTCGGCTTTAAGAGCCGGCACCCTGTAATCCGCACTGCCGAATGTCGGGTACTCCTGGTAAATGCCTGCTGTGGATATGTACGGATTTTCCTTATTGTAAGACGGGCCCATGCATTTATTTATACTATCCGTATATATTCCAGAAATATTCGGGATCGGCTCCACTTTTGCTCCGTAATAAATATGTGTAAGTATCTCATCTGCCGCGATTCCCATAATGTAAGAACTGTTTTCTGTGGTTACGCTGAATATTCTTTTTTCACTGTCGAACGTTATACTCAATTTTCTTTCCGCTCCTTATTTCAAGCTGTTAATATGAGTATAACACCTGCATATGTTTCTTGCAACATTTTTTTGAAATTTATGGAAAACATAATGAAACCGCCCGTTTTTAAAACGGACGGTCAGTCTGTCGATAAACCTCGAATTTCATTTTTTTGCGGCGTTTTGCCGCATTTTGTTTTTTCGGCGACAGGTGCGTCGAAAAAACTCCTTGTAAGCGAAAATCCGCTTATTAAGCGGTTTTTCAAGGGCGCAGGGGTGGTATTGGCGGAGCTTAACAAGCGATTGCCGCCTGTGGCGGGATAAAAGAGCTTGTTATGGCGCCGCGGTCGAAAAAAATACGCGCTCCAAGCGTAAATTTTTTTCGGGTACCGCAAGAGTAGGGAGTGCGGTCCGAAAATCTTTGATTTTCGAGCGAACGGCATTCCCACGGGGGAGAGTGTCGACTTTTTCGACACTCTCACCGCCCGTTTTTAAAACGGACGGTTTGAGAGACTGAATACTTTACTTATCGTTTTTTTCGGAATAAGCGACCGCAGCGCCTATGAACCCTTTAAAAAGCGGGTGCGGTTTGTTTGGACGACTCTTGAACTCAGGGTGGAATTGCACGCCGACAAAAAAGTCTCTGCCTGGAAGCTCGACCGTTTCGATCAGTCTGCCGTCAGGCGATAATCCACTGAAAACAAGACCGTTTTCAGAAAGTATTTCCCTGTAATCATTGTTAAACTCATATCTGTGTCTGTGGCGTTCGTTTATAAGCGAAGCACCGTAACAGCGTTCCATAACCGTACCGGACACTATACTGCAAGGGTAAGCTCCCAGTCTGAGTGTCCCGCCCTTGTCAATATCATTGCTCTGCCCCGGCATAAAGTCAATCACCTTGTTGCGGCACTGCTCGTCAAATTCGCCGGAATTTGCGTCATCTATACCGGCAACATTTCTCGCGTACTCAATAACCGCTATCTGCATTCCGAGACATATTCCGAAATACGGCAATCCGTTAACCCTTGCGTATTTTGCCGCGGTTATCATTCCCTCTATACCGCGGTTGCCGAAGCCCCCCGGGATAAGGATTCCGTCAAGACCTGAAAGCTGTTCCGAAACATTATCCGCTGTCAGCTTTTCAGAATCTATCCAGTCAATTTTTATATGAGTGTCATAAAAATATCCGGCGTGGCGAAGCGCCTCGGCTACCGAAAGATAAGCATCGTGCAGTCCGACATATTTGCCGACAAGGCCTATATTTACGCTTCCCTTTCTCGCCTTTATGCGTTCTACCATCTGTGTCCACTCTTCAAGGTCTGGCGGCGGTGCGTCAATGCCGAGTTCTCTGCACACTATTCCCGAAAAATTCTGCTTTTCAAGCATAAGCGGCGCCTCATAAAGCGCAGGGATAGTCATGTTCTCTATCACGCAATCCGGCTTGACATTACAGAAAAGCGAAATCTTCTTGAATATTGATTCCTCAAGCGGCTCATCACATCGAAGAACTATTATATCCGGCTTTACTCCCATTCCCTGAAGCTCTTTTACCGAATGCTGTGTAGGCTTAGACTTATGCTCATCTGAACCGCGCAGGAAAGGCACGAGCGTGACATGTATAAAAAGGCTGTTTTCGGTTCCTACCTCAAGCGATATCTGACGAACCGCCTCAATAAACGGCTGAGACTCAATATCGCCTATTGTTCCGCCTATTTCTGTTATAACAACATCGGCGTCTGTCTTTTTGCCTACACGGTAGACAAATTCCTTTATCTCATCGGTAATATGCGGTATGACCTGTACTGTTGAGCCGAGATATTCTCCTCTGCGCTCTTTATTAAGTACCTCCCAGTATACCTTGCCTGTGGTGAGGTTTGAATACTTGTTCAGATCCTCGTCTATAAAGCGCTCGTAATGTCCGAGGTCAAGGTCGGTCTCGGCGCCGTCCTCGGTGACGTAAACCTCCCCGTGCTGATAAGGGCTCATCGTGCCGGGGTCTACATTTATATAAGGGTCAAGCTTCTGCGCCGCCACCTTAAGCCCACGGCATTTAAGAAGTCTGCCGAGCGACGCCGCGGTTATGCCCTTTCCGAGACCCGAAACAACGCCTCCGGTAACAAATATATATTTAGTCATTACAGTCTCCTCCGTTTTTCAAACGCCGCCGCGCGGGCGGTTTTTCCTAATTTATTTTCCGCTGTCTCCGTAGTTTGAAAGCACCCTTGCGGACGGGTCATTTACATCGCAGCCCTCCCATTCTTTGTTAGGCATCCAGAATCCGGCTATCATTTCCGCCTGACCGGGATAATATTTTTCAAATATCTCACGGTACAGGAGGGATTCCTTTGTAAACGGGCGCGCGTACGTATATTTTTCACACGATTTTTCAAAAGCCTCATCGCTGTAAAGGGTTTCTGCGTACTCCTTAAGATAATCGACCATTGAATGACCTACCGCGTCTGAAAACGCTGCTTTCTCACGCCACAGAATATCCTCAGGCAGATAACCGCCGTCCTCAAAGGCGTGGCGCAGCAGATATTTCCCTTTTCCGTATTTGTTGAGCTTAAGCTCGGGGTCTACCGACATAACATATTTTACAAAATCAATATCTCCGAACGGCACCCTCGCCTCAAGTGAATTCACCGAAATACAGCGGTCGGCACGCAGCACATCGTACATATGAAGCTCGCGGACGCGCTTTTGGGACTCTGCCTGAAACGCCTCTGCAGACGGCGCGAAATCGGTGTATTTGTATCCGAAAAGCTCGTCGGAAATTTCTCCGGTAAGCAGTACCCTTATATCGGTCGTTTCATGTATCGCCTTGCAGACAAGGTACATTCCCATACTTGCCCTTATAGTCGTAATATCGTAAGTGCCGAGCAGTTCTATGACTTTCTCCAGTGAGCCTATGACCTCATCTGGCGTCATATATACCTCAGTATGCTCGCTGCCTATAAAATCGGCAACCTCCTTTGCATATTTAAGGTCTATCGCGTCCTCGCTCATTCCTATTGCAAAGGTTCTTATCGGCATACTGCTTTTTCTTGCCGCGATAGCGCATACAAGCGACGAATCAAGTCCGCCCGAAAGCAGAAAACCGACCTTAGCGTCGGAAACAAGCCGTTTTTCGACCCCCGCGACCAGCTTGTCGTGAATCTTGCCGCATACGGTCTCAAGTGTATCGGGAACATATTTTTGAACCGCCGCAATATCGCAGTACTGTATAAATTTGCCGTCAATATAGTAATATCCCGGCGGGAACGGCATTATCCTGTCCGCAAGACCGACAAGATTTTTAGGCTCGCTCGCAAAAATCACAGTTCCTTCGCTGTCATAGCCGTAATAAAGAGGCCGAATACCGATAGGATCTCTTGCCGCTATATATTTTCCGCTTTCTCCGTCATATATAATACAGGCAAATTCAGCGTCAAGCATGGCGAACATATCTGTCCCGTATTCCCTGTAAAGCGGCAGGATTATCTCGCAATCGCTGTCGCTTTTAAAGCTGTAACCCTTCGCGCACAGCTCCGCCCTCATTTTTTCAAAGCCGTAAAGCTCGCCGTTGCAGACGGCATAGCTTCCGTCAAGGCAAAAGGGCTGCATACCCGAATCGGTCAGCCCCATTATAGCAAGTCTGTGAAATCCTAATATACCGTTTCCGGTATCTATTATCCGGCTGTCGTCGGGACCGCGTGAAATCGTTCTCGCAAATCCCGTCTTAAACGCATCAAGGGCGGCACTGCCGCCGCAATAACCCATCACAGAACACATCGTAAATTCCTCCGAAAAGTAAAAATTCAGCATTCAATAGGGCAAGTGCTGTACTCGCTGTGCCACCTATTTTTTCTCTTTTCCAAGTCTCAAAAAAGACTCTGCCGTCTGACGCGCGACGCTGCGGCGCACCTACTAAAGCAACGCTTTTTCAGATTGCAGCTCGAAAAGTGTTATTCACGAAGACCCGCCGCACGGCTCCCACCGTCCCGTGCTCGCTTATGGCGGGCTTCCTGCGCTACTTCTCTTTTCTCAAACGCTTTTCAATATTTATTCTGTTTTTTTATTCAACGTCCTGAAGAGCGTCGTAACCTTCCTCACCGGTACGTACCTTTACGACGTTCTCAACATCGTAAACAAATATCTTTCCGTCTCCGATATGGCCGGTGTAAAGTACCTTTTTAGCTGTCTCTATAACGCTTCTTACAGGCACCTTGCTTACAACAATATCAACCTGTACCTTGGGCAGCAGGCTCGCCTCTACCTGTACGCCGCGGTAATATTCCGGCTTGCCCTTCTGTATGCCGCAGCCGAGAACATGAGACACCGTCATTCCGGTAATTCCTATATCCATCATCGCAGCCTTCAGCGGCTCAAGCCGTGATTCTTTGCAAATGATTTCCACCTTTGTGAATTTAACGGCTTCGGCATCCGACACAGGTACCTTCTTGACCGGGACCGCTTCCTCTGAAGGAACCTCTCCGGTTACGGCAGGTACGTTTTCAATGCCGTAGTCTATATCCTCAATAGTCTGTACAAAATCAGGATAAGCATGGTTGCCGTGCTCACCTATATCAAGACCGGCTATTTCCTCCTCAGCCGAAACGCGTATTCCGACAGTCTTCTTAAGTACAAGCCAAACTATTGATGAGGAAACAAAAACAAACGCTCCGACAGCCACTATTCCTAAAAGCTGTTTTCCTAAAAGTCCGAAGCCTCCGCCGTAAAACAGACCGTTTTCGGTAGAAAGCGAGGTGACTCCCTCTTTTGCGAACAGACCTACGCAAATAGTTCCGAAAACTCCGCAGCCCAAATGTACCGATGTAGCTCCTACGGGGTCATCTATTTTAATGCGGTCAAAGAACATTACCGCGAATACCACAAGCACGCCTGCGATAGCGCCGATAAGCAGCGAAACCTCTATGCTTATATAAGCGCAGCCTCCGGTTATGGCGACCAGACCTGCCAGACAGCCGTTTATAGTCATGCCGAGGTCAGGCTTGCCTATGAAAATCCACGCCGTTACGGTGGATGTCAGAACCGCAGCTATGGCGGAGGTATTTGTTGTCATCAAAATGTGCATGACATCTTCGGGATTTTGAAAGCTCATTGTAGAGCCGGGGTTGAATCCGAACCAGCCGAGCCAGAGCACAAACAAACCGATTACGGCAAGTGACATATTATGTCCGGGAATGGCACGCGGCTTGCCGTTCTTATCATATTTGCCGATACGCGGCCCTAATATCATAGCTCCGGAAAGCGCGGCCCATCCGCCTACCGAGTGGACGGCAGTATCGCCTGCGAAATCCTTGAAGCCGAGATCCGCCAGCCAGCCGCCGCCCCATATCCAGTGACCTACCACGGGATATATGAAAAGCGTCAGCACAAACGAGAAAATAATAAAGGATATGTACTTGATTCTTTCCGCTACCGCTCCTGAAACAATTGTCGCGGCGGTTCCGCAGAATACAAGCTGAAAGAAAAACTTTCCCCAAAACGGGACATTCTCGGTCAAAGTGCTGTCATAAGCGGACAAATCGCTGCCGCCTAAAATCCACAGATTCTCGGTACCGATAAACGGATTGTCGCTGCCGAACATAAAGCCCCAGCCCAGTAGCAGAAAGCCGAGCGACGATACCGCGAAAACAATAAAGTTTTTGGACAGAATATTAACGGTATTTTTAGATCTCGCAAAGCCCGCTTCTACCGAAGCAAAGCCAAGATTCATAAAGAAAACCAAAATAGCTGCTAAAAATACCCATAAAGTATCAATCAACATTAAAAATCACCCTTTCATCATTATCTTTGTTATTTTACTCCGAAAAGCAAATCTCCGTATGACGGGAACGGCCAATATTCCTTCGATGTCAAAGTCTCAGCCTCGTCGCAGGGAATTCTCAGCTCGTTCATCGCCGGAAGCACCGTGTCGCGCACCATTTCCGACTCGGCAATTACATCTGCCGCTTTATTCAGCTCTATAAGGGTCTTTTCAAGCTCCTCCGCCTTTGCGAATATTCTGTCCGTAAGCGACGACAAGCGCCTTACAAGACCCGTTTCATATTCGCAGGCAAGATTCCGGTCAAGCTGCTTTTTCGCCTCCGCGGCACGCGCAACCTCTGCCGTATAAGCCTCTACCGCGGGCGCTATCTGAGTTTTCGCCATGCTGACCATTGTATTAGCCTCAATAATTACGGTTTTAGAGTAATTCTCAAGCATAATATCGCATCTTGATTTCAGCTCCGCCTCAGAAAAGACTTTAAGGGAGGTCAGCATATCGACATTTTTCTTGTCAAGCAGATGCGGCATGCAGTCCGGGGTCGTACGGTAATTGAGAAGTCCTCTTTTTTCCGTCGCTTCCTTGATCCAGCTGTCGTCATAGCCGTTGCCGTTGAATATTATGCGCTTGTGATCCTTTATGGTTTTTCTTATCATTTCGTTGAGGGTAGTCTTAAAATCCTCCGCCTTCTCAAGACGGTCAGCATATATTCTGAGACTCTCCGCTACCGCCGCGTTAAGCATTATGTTGGCGCAGGCAATGCTGTTTGAAGAGCCAAGCATGCGGAACTCGAATTTATTGCCGGTGAAAGCAAAAGGAGAGGTTCTGTTCCGGTCTGTGGTATCTCTGTTGAACTTAGGCAGAACATCTACTCCGAGCTTCATCTGCATTTTCTGCGCTCCCTGATACGGAGTGTCATTTTCTATCGCTTCAAGTACAGCGTTCAGCTCGTCACCAAGGAACATTGAAACAACTGCGGGGGGAGCTTCATTAGCGCCTAAACGGTGATCGTTTCCGGCTGTCGCAACCGAAAGCCTTAACAAATCCTGATAATCATCAACCGCTTTTATTACAGCGCAAAGGAAAAGCAAAAACTGAGCGTTTTCGTACGGTGTCTCACCGGGGGAGAGCAGATTCTGTCCCGAATCGGTAGCGATAGACCAGTTGTTATGCTTACCGCTTCCGTTTACGCCCGCAAAAGGCTTTTCATGGAGCAGACATACCAGTCCGTGCTTCGCCGCTACCTTCTGCATTATTTCCATTGTAAGCTGGTTGTGGTCTGTAGCTATGTTGGTTGTGGTATAAATAGGTGCCAGCTCGTGCTGTGCCGGAGCCACCTCATTATGTTCTGTTTTAGCAAGGATTCCGAGCTTCCAAAGTTCGTTGTTCAGTTCTTCCATATAAGCCGCAACCCTTGGCTTTATTACGCCAAAATAGTGGTCGTCCATTTCCTGACCTTTCGGCGGCTTTGCTCCGAAAAGAGTACGTCCGGTAAATCTCAAATCGGGACGCTTGTCGTACATTTCCTTTGTTATAAGGAAATACTCCTGTTCGGGTCCTACTGATGAGCGTACACATTTCGCGCTTGTATTGCCGAACAGACGAAGTATTCTAAGCGCCTGTTTATTAAGCGCCTCCATTGAACGAAGCAATGGGGTTTTCTTGTCAAGCGCTTCGCCGCCATAGGAGCAGAACGCAGTAGGAATACAAAGTGTTTTACCCTTTATGAATGCATAGGAAGTCGGATCCCATGCGGTATAGCCGCGTGCCTCAAAGGTAGCTCTGAGTCCTCCTGAAGGGAAAGATGACGCGTCAGGCTCGCCTTTTATAAGCTCTTTTCCGGAAAATTCCATTATTACTCCGCCGTCAGGAGAAGGTGAAATAAAGCTGTCGTGCTTTTCGGCTGTAATACCGGTAAGCGGCTGAAACCAATGTGTGTAGTGCGTAGCTCCTTTTGATACCGCCCAGTCCTTCATAGCGGAAGCGACCGCGTTTGCAACGCCTATGTCCAATTTCGCTCCTTCATCGATTGTCTTTTTCAGCGACTTGTAAACATCGGCTGTAAGAGTTGCCTTCATTACCCTGTCGTCAAAAACCAGACTTCCGAAATAATCTGATACGGTTTCCATATTGATATCTCCTTTTCAAGTATACTTAAAGGCAAAGGCGCCTTTAATGCTGAAACATTAAAGACGCCTTTGCCTTTATTACCTTATTAAACTGAAAAAGCGTCTTTGAGTGTTGAAACTCAAAGACGCCCTTGCCTTTATGCTCCGTATTATACATCAAACATGATTTGTTGTCAAGTGTTTTTTGCTAAAATTTTGAAAATATTTTTTTTATTAAAAACTATTGGCTCAACCGCTATCATACAAGGCTGCGGAAGAACAAGGTTCGTATTTAATATCTTTAAAAATAATTTTCGCAAATTGCAATAGCAAGTTGAAACAAAATTAAAATAGCAGTGACTTTATGGTAGAAGACTGTGGATTTACGAAGAGAGGGGCGTAGCCCCGAACGGAGGAAATCCACAGTGGCGCGATATTAGGCGGCGTAGATTTTGTCTAACTCCAGCTCAAACAGTTCTTCAGGTGTGCGGTATCCCAGAA
>CALWIZ010000032.1 GCA_944380885.1 uncultured Clostridia bacterium
GAACTTTTTCTACGCCTTCACGGGTAGCCATATATTTTACAAGGTTGCCCGCCGTTTTCTTTGGCGTGTTTCGCATAGTATAAGCATAATTTTCATTCATCAGGCAGTTGAGCAGATTCTTTATATCTGCCGCCGTTATATCTCCGACCGGCTTTTCTCCGAGCATCGGATAGATTTGATTCTTAGCGCTACATTCACATCGGTCATATGCAGTCTGCTCAACAGACGGAAATTTAAATACCTCCAGCCAGCTCTGCATACTGTCCTGTAACTTTTTTACTGTTTCGTCTGATACCGACACCTGATTTTCAAAGTCCGTAATATAGTCCGTCATCTTTTTATTGACTTCTGCTTTCGTTGTTCCGGAAAAGCTTTTCCGTTTTCGCTCACCGTGTTCGTCCATATACCAGACCACACCGCCCCAACGGTTATCCGTTCTTTTGAAGGCACTGCCATTGGTTAACAATCTTCTCTGCATTTATTTACCACTCCCTTCCAGCCACATACACTACCACAATCCTGTTTGAATATCCAGTAATAATCAAACCTTTATCAAATAGTTCGCATTCCTCTGTTGACCCCTATTGCAACCCCATACCTTTTCCTTACAGCATCGGTGTTTTGAGGTGTAACAACCCCGACAACTGGCATTTGGGCAGTTTTACAACCCCTAACATTATCACAGTTAAAAGAGCATAAAACCTTGATTCGGTCGGCTCTGCCGTCCGATGTAAACTGCAAAGGCGCCGTCTTTGGCGCCTTTGCTTTCTCCTGCTTGATTTTCGACCTTGTGTTTTTAGCCACAGCCCTGAATAATTTAAAAGCGAAACGAATAAATGCTTTTCAGGTATTGTGCATATAATGAGATACAAAACCGGTTTTTCAATACGCTTTTCTTTGATTTAGGCGGTGTAATTTTTGACCGTCTGATTAAATAACATTCGCTGTTGACGTTTCTTTCCAGCTGTTTTTATATACAGGTGCAGAATTATAATCACAGCCCTTGCCGTGGGGATGCATAAGCGGCTCTTCAAGCTCTTCAATAGACTTTATAGTGCCTTCTATATACTGCTCAAGTCTCTGCTTACAGTGCCGTACCCGTTTTTCGAGACCGCCGAGCCTTATATCCTGCACATCAAAACCGTGCGGCTTATTTTCAAGCATCCATTGCTTTTCAAAAGCCGTGTAAAACTCATTGAGCTCAGTTAAAATCAGGTCATACTGCGGCAAAAGCTTTAAAAGCTCCTCCTTTTCTCCTGAAAGATAGACTCTTCGGGTGTCAACGCCTAAGCTGAATTTAAGGGATAAAAGCTCGCACAAGGCATGCTGTGACTCAAAAATATATGAATACTTATAATTCTTAGGTATCTGCGCCAGCTTTTCGGCACATTTTTTATACGCCTGCGCGTCGCCGTCACAAACGGTAGCGTCCCACACACCTAAAAACGGGTCGCTGTAAAGCATATATTTATCGGGATTGACATATCCCACGGAATTTGGCGTATCGGGAAGCTCGAGCAACATAAATTTATCAAAATCAAGCATAAATATTTCTTTGAATTTTTCTTTAATATTTTCCTTATCGAAATTGCCCTTGGCAAATTCGGATACTGCGAAAAGGGTAGGCAGTACGGAATAGCGCGAACATTCTCCGCCGTCATCTCCCCATGCAGTTACAAAATAGTTTTCAATTCCGTTTTCGGTGCAGGATTTTACCGCCGTTTCATTTGCTTTAATCGCATAGGTGTTGTGCGGGGTAAATCCGTGCCAGCTTTGTGCGCCGCCTGCAAACCAAATATCATCGCTAATTGCTTTGTGCCGCTCAATAAGAGAATCAAAATGCCCCTCTTCATTTTTATCGTAATCCCAGTATACAAGTCTTACGTTTTCCGGTATCATATTTCTTATCTCGGGATTAAGCCCGCCCTCGCCGTAGTGTGTTCCCGTGGCAAGACGGAAGAACATATCGCTCCACATTAAAAGGGTGAAATCATATCTTGCAGCTATATCCGCCACCCGTTTTAAATGATTAATAAGAATTTCCGTTCGGTCGCAGGCGCCGTTAATATCAATATAACGTCCGCGACCCATAAGGTACGCTTCGTCCATACCTATATTTATCGTGCGCGAGGTAAGCACCTTATCGAGTGAAGCAAAAATATCCTTTATAAGCTTGTAAACCTTTTCATCGCCCGCACAAAGTATATCCTCGCAGTCGCGCATATCAATGTATTGGGGCCAATGCATTAACGCGTTAAGGTGTGCAAGGGTCTGGATACACGGTATAAATTCCATTCCCTTTTCGTTGGCATATGAGTCTATCTCTTTAAGCTCCTTCTGTGAATACCTGCCGCGAAGATAACCGAAATAAGGCTGATTGTCAACCTCATAAGTATCCTCGATATACAGCATAACGGCGTTATACCCCATAGCACAGATATAATCCATCATTTTTTTAACTTGTGAAACCTGCATAACCGCATTTCGCGAGCAGTCCAGCATAATGCCGAAACGCTTAAAGCAGCTTTTATTCATTGATATAATCCTCCTTATTTTTCACTGTAAATGACCGTAATATCAGGGTGGAGTTGAAGAATCGAAGCGGGGATTTCGGGAGTTATCGGTCCGTAAAAGGTTTTTTCGAGAATATCCCGCTTTTCCTTTCCGCTTGCAATCAGTAAAATCTTTTTCGCCTGCATAATGGATACCATACCCATTGTAATCGCGCGCTTAGGCACCTCGTCGATATTTGCAAAAAAGCGCGAATTCGCCTTTATCGTGCTTTCGTGCAGGTCTACAACATGGGTGCTTTTGACGAAATATTTGTCGGGTTCGTTAAAGCCGATATGACCGTCAAGTCCTATGCCTAAAAGCTGTAAATCTATTCCGCCAAGCTCGGCAATATGCTCGTCATAACGCTTTCCCTCGCCCGCTAAATCAACTGCACAGCCGTTAGGAACAAAAGTATTGCCCAAATCGATATTGATATGCTCAAAAAGGTTCTTGTTCATAAAATATCGGTAGCTTTGATCGCTTGCGCCGTCAAGCCCTACATACTCGTCAAGGTTTACAGAGACAACCTTGCTAAAATCAATATCTCCCTTTTCGTACCACTCTATAAGCTGTTTATAAGTACCTAAAGGCGACGAGCCTGTGGCAAGACCCAAAACGCTGTCGGGCTTTAAAATAACCTGTGCCGAGATAATATTCGCCGCCTGACGGCTTAATTTTTCATAAGTATCAACCGTGATAAATTTCATATTTCTGCCTCGTTTTTATTTTTTAAGACATTTCATTTCAAAATCGGGGTCGGCGTGCCATAAATCCCAGATTTCGGAAATATGCCCGTTCGGATTATCCATATACGCTTTTCCTCTGCAAAATTCACGCGGAGCTGTTTTTATCCCAAGCGCTTTAAGCGGATTTCTGAGTTTTTCAACTCTTTCTTCAAAATCCTTATAATCCTTTTCTTCCTTAGCCGTCCAGCTGATTTCCGCCGCCGCAAGAAGTCTTACATTGGTATATAAATCAAGCTTTTCCTCGGTTCTTATATGCTCGGTCCACTGCGGAATCTCAATACCTAATATATGTGCACCCTCGGGTACTCCCAAGAGTTCAGGCTCAAAGGAATAGGTCTTTTCAAGCGTTCTTGCCGAATAGGGGTGATCCATATACATATAGTCGAGGAAAGAAAGTATTATCTGACCGCCGTTTTTAAGCCATTCGCGCTCGGTTTCGGTTCCTGAGTCTATCCACCACTGACCGACCATTTTATCAGGTGAGGCAAAATCCGAATTCAAAATCTCGTTCCAGCCTACAAGCACCTTACCTTTTTGAGCAAGATAATCCGCAATAACACCGTTAAAATACCCCTGAATATCGCGCGGGCTTTCAAGTTTTTTCTCTTTCATAAGGCGCTGACAGTCAGGACAGCTTTCCCAAGGCTCGGTCAGCACCTCATCCCCGCCCATATGGAAATATTCGGACGGAAAAATCTCGCAAAGCTCGTCAATTATATCTCTTGCAAAGGTATAAAGCGCCTGCTTACCGGGGCAGCCTAAATTTTTAAGCACTCCCCATTCGTCCGGCACCTCTATTTTTTCACCTGTGCAGGATAGCTCGGGATAGCAGGCTATCGCCGCCGACATATGACCCGGCATATCTATTTCGGGTATAACCTTTATAAACCGCTCAGCCGCGTAATCAACAATATCCCTTGCCTGTGCCTTGGTATAAAAAAGTCCTCTTCCGTATTCGGTACCGACCGTCTGGGGCGCATAATGTCCCGAACAGTTCTTATTAAGGTCTGTTACCCTGCGAACCGCTCCCTTTTCAGTCAAAAGCGGATATTTTTCAATCTCAATGCGCCAGCCCTGATCGTCGGACAAATGCCAATGAAAGACATTCATTTTTAAAAGCGCCATAAAATCAAGCATTTTCTTAATCTTTTCAACCGTCCAGAAATGACGGGAGCAATCCAGCATAAACCCGCGGTGATAAAACCTCGGCTTATCCGAAATTATAACCCGCGGAAGGCTTTTTCTGCCCATATTTAACTGTATAAGCGACATAACTGCGTAAAACGCGCCCGACTTATCCGCGGCGAAAACCGTTATATCCTTTTCGCCGCATTCTATTCGGTATTCCTCTTTTTCAAGAAAGGTATCCTTTACGAATATTATTTTATTTCCGCCGCCCGTCTTCGGCATAAATTCGCGGAGCACCTGAAATATTTCCTCAAAATTCCCTGAAAATACGGTTTCCGCACCGAACGGCACGGTTCCTCCCTTTGTATTACAGTATAACGGTTTAGGTATGATATGTGTCATTTGTCTTCCTCTCTTTTCACTCTGTAATCGTTTGCGGTAATATAATCTCTCTCAAATATTTCTGTTTCAAAAATCACAATTTCATTTTTCCCTTTTTTAATAAGCGGTGCGGGGATATACAAATCAAGTGCAGGACCTATATTCCAGTATCTGCCGAGATTAAAGCCGTTTATAAAAACACAGCCCTTTGTGAAGCCCGACATATCAAGAAATGTATCAGCACATTCATCGGCGTACAGCTCGCCGTACAGAAAAACGGGAGTTCCGTCCGAGACCGCGCCCTCTTTAAATTCAAGCTCTGAAATGCGTTCAAAATTGATTGGATACATTTTATATCCAAACTGCTGTTGCTGACCTATCATAACGGGAAAATCTATTCCTTTTTTGTCTAAAAGCTTCGGACCGTAATTGATTCTTCCGAGATTTTCCGCAAGTAAATCAAGCGTAACCTCATTTTCATTACCACCGAGCCAGATTTCATCATTGCGAATACCCATACGGTCAATTACTCCTAATGGCTCTCCGTTCGCATATACCGAAACGCGGTCGCGCACCTTGTTAAGCTTTAGCCTGTCAACCGTTGTATCCGCCGCCACCTTAGTGCGGTACAGCACAAAGCCGTAAGGGTGGTGCAGTTCCTCAAAGGAGCGGGGAACGGTATCCTCTGTTAAGGCTGAAATGCGCTCTAAATTATCAAACAGCCGCGCAGATTCTGTCAGTCTTATCTTTCCGTAAGTGCGCAAAGGTATCGGCTTGCAGGGAATCTCAGGCACTTCACGGCAATGCGAAAGCTCGTTTTTAAGAAGTCTGTACTGCTCGGTGTACTCACCGTTTTCGGTTAAAAAAGCGCCGTAATCGTAGCTTGTGACCGTAGGTTGATATGTATCGCCAAAATTTGCACCGTTCATAAAGCCGAAATTTGTTCCTCCGTGGAACATATATATATTAAAATGCTCTCCGCGTTCCCGCATACGCTTAAGCGGAGCGACAATATCCTCCGCGTCGCGGTTATGAGGTTTTTCACCCCAATGGTCAAACCAACCGCACCAATACTCCATACAAAAATGCGGCTGATTGGGTCTTAGGGCGTCCAAGGCGTCAAAATTACCCTCGGGATCAGAGCCGAAGTTAGCCGTCGCGAAAACGCCGTCGGTAAGTCCGCCGTTGAGCATATATTTTTCGGTTCCGTCTGCTGTAAAGAAGAAGGTATCAAGTTCATAAGAAAGCATAAGCCTGTAAAGACGGCTTATATATTCTTTATCGTTGCCGAAGCTGCCGTACTCGTTTTCCACCTGTACGGCAATAATAGGACCTCCGTTTTTAAAGAGGTGTCTTTTTATTCTCGGCATAAGCTCATTATAATAGCTCTCTATCTTTTCAAAGTAAAGCTCATTTGAACAACGCAGCTTTAAATCCTTGTAACAAAGCAACCAATAAGGAAGACCGCCGCCTTCCCACTCGGCGCAGATATAAGGTGAAGGGCGCACTATCACATAAAGCCCGAGAGCGTCAGCTGTTTTGAAAAAGCGCTCCATATCGCAGATTTCCTCAAAGCAGAATTTCCCTTCCTCAGGCTCGTGCAGGTTCCACGGCACATAGGTTTCCACCGTATTAAGTCCGCAGTTTTTAAGCTTTTTAAGCCTATCCTCCCAATACTCGGGAACGACCCTGAAATAATGAATTGCGCCTGATAAAATCTGTATTTTTTCGCCGTTAAGGTAAATTTCTTTTCCCTTAACCTCTAAATTTTTTCTCATTGAAACGCTCCGAAAATCATTTTTTATTCAGCGACAGACCGACTCTTTTAAAGAGCGGTCTGTCGTTATTAATTATGTATTAAAAGCCAAACAAGCATTACAATGTGCAGCCGAGAAGAATTTTTTTCAGCGCGGCAAGGTCGCTTGCCGAAGAATACAAATTATTACCGTCGCAATCGCGTGCAGCATAATTTACACCGACAGTAGAATCAGCCGCATATTTCTTAAAACGAACCAAATCGAGAATATCGGTACTTCCGTCGGAATTAAGATCGCCTGTTTCGCGGTTTACGCTGTAAAAGCTGCTTTCGTCAAAAGCCGTAAGTCCTGCAAAATAATCAAGACCGTCACCGGCTGTCGGGAAACGCCAATCTGTCACAGAGCCATCATAAGTACCGGTAAACCAATTTTTGGTGTCTATTCCGTCGATACCGGCTAATGCCGCATTGATTGCGTCTCTGTCGCTTTCATTTACCGTCAACCTAAGATTTCTGATTTTAAAGGTCATATCAGCTGCTTCATCACAACCAGAAAACCATTCCAACGAGACAACAATAAACCCTTCCGACCAATTCTCATTTCCGTCGTTTATTGAACCGATTTTAGCCGTTCTGCTGACCCACTGATTGGCGGGAATTCCGTCAAAATCATCAAGTGTTCCGAACCTTTGAAAAGCGTCTTTTACATATGCCTCAACACCGTTAGGCATTGCAGTCATTTTAATATGTGCATTGCGGTTCTGCTCGTCCTCTACATATATGTCGTAGGAAATGGATACATAAGGTTCTATTGCCTTAAATACATCTCTGTGATTCATCCAGCCGGTAAATGCAATCGGAGTATTATTCTGTCCGTACATTGTTGTACCCGAACGGAATGAAACACCTTTATTATAATAAAATCCTGTTGTAAGCTTAAAGCTCGGTACGTTCTCACTGTAATCCACAACCGCCGTACCCGAGGGACGAAGTGCCTCTTCCCAAGACTCTACATTCGGCTTAGCATTGGCTCCGTCCTCTGTTGAAACCTTGGTCGGGTCGGCGTCCCAAATGACATATGAGCGGCCGTCCTGCACGGTTTCCGCTGTATCTGCAGAAAGGACAAGCGAAGAAAAGCATAACACTGCCAAAGTAATTGATAATAAAACGCTGATTAACTTTTTCATAAAATTTCCTCCTAAAAATTTTTTTACCCAAGGGAAATTAAGAAGGTTTTTCCTGTCACCTCCGTTCAAAAATCGCTCAAAAGGTTATTTAAGGCTCCAAACGGTTACGCGGTCAAACTTCGCTTCGTAAGGAAATTCGGTCGCGTCATAGGTTGTATTCCAGAAGTCCTCGTAAGCGGGCCATAGCTGAAGCAGAAGATTCATAGGACCGCTTCCGTCGGTGACTCCGGGGCCTTTATAAACGCGCGTAAGTGTTTTATCGTAATACCAATAAATTGCGTTTTTTGTCCAAACAACAGAATAGGTATGAAATCCATCCTTGATATTCGGAACCTTAATATGCTCGTTTCCGCTGGAGTTGTAATGCTCGGGATTCCAAAGATACCAATGTACCGTACCCGCATAATCGTCGCCCCAATCGGGATAATACTCTACAACATCTATTTCGCCGTAGCTACCCGCCCATATGCCCGGTGCAGTCAAAGGATTATGCTTATAATTATTGCCTGTCATAAAAAACGAGGCATTGCCCGAGCCGATTTTCGGCATTTCCATAACCGCGCTGAAACAGCCATACGCCTGCGAGAAAGAGCCTTCCGTGCTTAAAAGGCATCTCGGTTCTCCCTCTTTTTCAATCGTGAAAATTAATTTACCGTCCGAGACTGTACCCGATTTATATAGGTTGCCGTCATTATCACGGCACTGTTTCCATACATCTGTGTCTAAAGCATCAAAATCATCGTTAAAGGTCGGCTGTTCGCTAAAGCCGATAAAGCTCATAGTATAGCTGCCTGTTTTTCCACTGCGACTGTCCCGCACGGTAAGCGTCAGGGTGCCGCACTTTCTGACCTCGTAGGGAACGGTAACACGCATACCATTTACCGTTACCCTTTCATCACTCGCCGAAAGGGTAAGGTATTCCTCAGGTATATAGTCGGTATCCGCCGCGTAAAAGCTGTAATCTGCGTCCATTTCCGCGACACCCGGGTGCTCGTACACAGGTCTTAAGGTAAGCGAGCCCATAAGCTGTTTGCGAAACACGGCTAAATCATAAGCGTCTATAACATTATCGGAATTGTAATCCGCCGCTTTATAAACCGCCGATACAGCCGAATCCGCCGCTTTTTTCTTAATCCGCACCAAATCCCGAACATCAATCAAGCCGTCGCCGTTAGCGTCGCCGAAATCGGCGGAGTTGCTGTAAGCGGAGCTTTTATTGCCCGAGGTAAGCCTGTTAAAGCCGTCGCTTATTCCTATTGATGCCAGCGCAGAGTCAACCGCCGCGCGGTCGGCTTCGTCAAGGGTAAGTCGCAAACGTCTGACGTCAACAGAGACATTCCCATTGCTAATTACTTCTCCCTCGCTCATTTGCAGATTAATCAGTATATCGCCCTGCCAGACTAAGGGCGAGGTGTTAGAAGTAAATTTTAAGCCCTTTTTATCATAAGTAATCCACTTATTTGTTTCATAACCCGAACGCCAGCAATCCACATATTCAAAATTGCAGATTTCCCAGGAAAGCGCCCCCGTTGTATCCGACGATACAGGCGCTATAATAAAGGTCGGCTTGATTTTTAAGTTAAGACCCGTATTTACCCTGACGTCACATTCAAAATGAATATACTCTGCAAGCTTTTTCATAACATCGGGATCGTTATAAAGCATATTTCCGTTTGCCGTATTCGGAAAGACAACGGTTCCCTCTTGGCTGAAATCCGCACGCCAGAAGGTCATTTCGCCGTCGTTTTCAATCGAACCAGTACCCTTATCGGTAAATTTTTCGATTATCGGGGAATATGCCGAATCTGCTTTTTCGGGTACGCTTTCGTAAATTACATAACGGCTTCGCTCCTTAATATCTTCCAATTCAAAGTAAGCACTAACGCTTACCTCTTTATCAGGCATTACAAAGGTCGCACCGTTGCCGTATTGGTTGTAATCTACCGAAACCGCAGAGCCATCAGCAGCGGTAACCGTGACCGAGGAAAGCTCAAACCCGATTTCGGGAGAGGCAATAACCGATACGGTGCTGCCGCTTTTTGCCGAAGGAGGAACCGACAGAATACCGTGAGCCGATGCGGGCAAAGCATTATGAACAAAAGATATTCCCGCATACTCGCTTTGAGCGTCAAAGGCGGTAAGTATTGCAAAATAGTCGTTTTTTCCGCCCGAATCCTTCGGCAAATCGGGTAGAGGCTCGGTATCACTCCAAAAATATGTAGTGAAATTCTTTTTATTATCTATATTCTCTACCGCAGAAAGAGCGTTATTAATATTTTCACGGTCGCCTTCCTTAACCTCTAAACGGAAATTGCGTATTTTAACGGTAAGCGCCGCGCCGTCAAGCCCCGCAACCTGAAAAAATATATCCCCCTGCGTCCACTGACTTACCGTTGTCTGAGCGTCTGCAATACTATTGATTTTAACCGAGTGAGAAATCCATTTGTTCTTTTCAGTTACAGTAAACCTGTCAAAAACAGCAGAGTTGCTTTGAGGATCATTGTCCCACGCTTCCAGATACCAATACATCGGTGACACGGTCAAGGTTATATCCCGTCCTTTCTCGTCCTCAACATAAACATCATAGGAAACATAAACATAATCCTTAATTGCGCGCATAATTTCGGGATACTGCATCCAGCCCATATGACCGACTGCAATTTTACTCTCGCTTCTGCCGTTTTCGCCGTCATTGCACATAAACCCGTTCTCAATCAAAGCCTTGTCATGGTCAAACTCGGAGTTAAATTCAAGTACATAGCAGGGTGTTTCTTCACCTGTATATTTAAGGCTGCTTGCGCCTTTTATTCTGTTTCCCGCAAAGCAGTATTCATCATATACGCCCGACGGATAAGCGTCAGCCCCGTCTGTTTCAGAAACATTATGCGGATTGGCGTCGAAAATAACATAGCTTTTATCGGTTCCCGCCTCTGCGGAAACGGAAGTAAAGCCTGTCACAAACAAATCAGACAAAAGGGACACCCCCAAAATAAGAGCGATTATTTTTCTTTTCATTTTAATTTCACCGTTCTTTTTTTATTTGCGGAGAAAATCCTTGGCATTGACGGTTATCCCCTCTGCGGTATAATCCGTATCGCCGTAATTAACATAAATCACAGAGCCGCCCTCGTATTCAACACGGACAACGCTGTCGCTTAAAGCGCGGTGTGATACGATTTCCTTATCTATAAGTCCGTCAAGCGCTTTGCTTAAAGCCTTGTAATTCTCGTCAATATCAGACTTAAGCACGGAATATCGGGTGTTGGAAAGAGAACTGAAATCGGTCTCATAAAGCTTATCAAACGAGTTGGCAGTAAGCGTATAGCGCAGATTTTCACCATATTCAATGCGCCTTAAAAGAGCTGTTCGGCTGTCCTCCTCCGAATTCATATCGCGTGAGGTGTAAGGAATATAGCCGTGCAAAACCATCTGAACAAAGGGAACACGGCGGGAAAAGCTGTATTCCTGCGGCATCTCCGAAAGCCCGTCAACAAACGAAAGGTATTTAAGGGCATACAGATTTCCGCCGCTTCCTATAAGCTGATGGCTTTCACAGAGCGATGAAAGGGTTTCTTCAATCGCTCTACTCGCCTGAGCGCGGGTCACGGTCTCGCTGTTTGAATAATCGCCGTATAGCATACTGCTAAGCTCTGATACGCCTATGCCGTCAAAGCCGTCCGCTTTTTTGGAATAGCTGTCTGAAATTTTCATATAACGCGTGGGTGAAATAAGCTGTCTGCCGCTTTCCTCCCACTGACAGCTGACTGAATCAAGATACGAAAGCTTTACAATACCGTTGTTAAGCGAACGCGCGGATTGTGAAAAAGAGCTGTATCCGAAAAGCCGCGCGGGATTTGCCGAGACAAATTCAAGATTAACAAAATATGAGATTTTGTTATCACTAAAAATATTTATCAGTTGTTTAAAGTCGCTCTTTGAGCCGAGGGCGCCGCTTAATGAAACCGTACCCGGCTTTTGAGCGTTAAGACCGTTCTTGTTCCAGCCTGAAATAAGACAGGTGAGATTTCCCTCTCCTACGGTTGAATTCAGCTCATTTGCTATATCCGACATTTGCTCATAGTCGGTCAAAGCAAATTCCTTTTGAGAAGGAACAAGACCTAAGAAATGCGTATTGTACTCCACGCTTCCTATAAGCTCCGCAAGCAGCTTAGGAGACGAATCCGAGACCTTATCCGAAAGTACTCCTTCTCCTTTAAGGCGCTCTCGGTATATTCCCGCCATTTCAGAATAGGCGCTCTCTTTGGAGGTATCGCTTATGAGTATGTATTCCGCCGAAATGCCTTCGAGCGACACCTCCGAGGAAAAGAGGGTGGTGTCGGTTTTCGATTTCATTTGATAAATGCCGTTATCTATAACCGTAAAAGCCGCACAGCCCGTCACATAAGGAGAGGTTCGCTTAAACAAAAGCTGAGCCTGTTCAGCACCCTTTTCGATCACGCATAAAAATCCCTTGCCGTCCTTGTACTGACCGAAGACAGGCAGCGTGCAGACGCTGTCCTGTGTGTCAAGCTTTCTTGTGACCGCGCTGTTCTGCCCGTAAACCGACAGAGTATAGGAACTGTCCTCAACCGTTTGATTAGGATCCACCGAAATCAGCGCACCGCTGCCGGCGGGAACCACATAATATCCCGATTCTCCGCCGCAAAAGCTGCTGAAATTAGGCAGCAGTTCAAGCTCGGAAATCGGATAATCCCGATAAAATTCTATATTTTCGGGGTCAATACTCACTTTGAAACCCGTTTCGGTGAGCTCATAATTAACCGCTATTCTAAAGGACTTTGGGTTTTCCTTCTCGCTCTCGGTGCCCGAATTATCCCTGTCGCGGTCTTCATAGGTATAACCGACTGAGCGGAATATTTCATCGATTTTCTTTTTCATCGTATTGTTCGAGGCGTCGGTCAAAACATAAAGATTTTCGTCCTTAAGCCGCGGATACTGGCTTAAAAGGTATTCGCGGTTTGCACCGTCGGTAAGCTCGACAGAATATAGGGTATACCGCCTGCCGATATAGTCGGCGTCCTCCTCGGTCATCTTTTTTAAATACTCTTTCATACGCGTTTCAGAAATCTGTTCGGGGAATACAAAATCCTCTGATATTTCGCCGAAAACATATTCCATGCGTACGCCTTTATCGGTTGAGGAAACCTTAAACTGTCCCTTATCTACAGCGTCCGACGAGCTGTAAAGCACGGTCTGCGCGTTATTATCATAAAAGGCGAGATTTAAGGACGAGCTGTATTTTTCTTCGGAATATTCGGCATCGGGCGAAACCGCGCTCCAGCTTTTTCCGCTCACAATATCACGGACGGTAATGTTGGCTTTGCTGTCAAGATACAGCTCAAAGCGCTCATTCTTTGCCGCTAAATATTCCTCCGCTCCGAGAACCGAATCGGTAATGTCAAACTCAGCGTCGGTAAAATCAACAGAGCCTTTTTCAATGCCGTAGCCAACCCTGCTTCCGCTCGGCATAAGAAATACCGCGCCGCATACAAGGAGAATTACGAGCAGCCATATTCCCCACTTCAGTAATTTCCGTTTCATCACATCACCTTAATTTCGGATTCCGTTATAAATACCATTCCGCTTATCGGAACAGGCAAACGGACAATTTCGGACTGAACAACGCCGCTTTGCGTTTCCTCCCCCATACAGTTGACAATGCGGAAATACTTTCCCGCACAGCCTTCAAGCACAAGTCCCGTTTTCTTGGTAACATTTACGGCGGCGGTGTATTTCGCGGTACAGTCCACAACAGAATCAGCGTAAACCACAGTAATCCGAGCGTTGTCGCCGCTCGCCGTAACAGAGTTGTAATTACATTCGGGATTTTCGGCTGTAAGTATGCCGTTTAAAAGAATATCTCTGTTTTCCTTCCAAAAGCCGAGATAAAATTTAAGCATTTTCTTATGCTCTTCATTAAGCTCGTCAAGTCGAACTGAAATCTGCGGAACTGAAAAAAGTATGCTTGCAAGCTGACAGGCGGCGGATTCCGCGCTGTCCTCATAATTCCAAGCCACCATATCCGAATGAACCGCCGTTTTACCCGAGGTAAGCCGCATATTTACAATATCCTGACGGTTTTTAATCGCGTCAATCGGGCAGTCACCTACCCTTAACATATTTCCGTACTTTCTTACCGCGGGACCTATATAGCTCTGCCTGAATTCAAGCATAACCTCGGGATTTAAAGCCGTAAGCTTTTTATATACGCCGTCAAGCAGAGCCATAACCGCGTCCTCAACCGAGGAAAAATCACATTTTTCCTCGGCAATCAGCGAGTCGCCCGACGCGACAAAGGAATCAATAAAATCAAGCTTAAGACCGTCAAAGCCCCATTCGCCGACCGCCCTTACATAAAACGCGGTAAGATATTCTCTGACCTCTTTATAGCGAGGGTCGAGCGCGAAATAGGTCTCCCCGTCCCCGCCGTTTTGCAATATCATATTTTTAAAATGCGGATAGCTTTTTGATTTTATACCGATAAACGGCACCGAAAACCATAAAACCGCCTTCATACCCGTTTTGTGAATATTATCAACCAACAGTCTTATATCGCCGAGCTTTTTTTCCGATACCTGCCAGTCACCGCAATAAGCGTATACTCCGCTTACGCTTTCGCTTTCGTCCATCTGCCAGCCGTCGTCTATAATAACGGTTTTCATTCCGTATTCGCCCGACAGCTGACATTGCCTAACAATTTCGTCCGCCTGAAGACCGTGATGATAGCTGTACCAAAGGGAGTTTACAGGCTCCAAAGCGGCTTTTGGCACATATGCGGGAGTATAACCGCATTCGGTTTCCCACCAGCCGACCGCCTCCTTAACACATTCATAAAACGGTAGAGCGCGGCAATCAAGGCGAATAACCGTACTGTAAGAGCTTAAAGGCGCTGTCGGACGGGTAAAAAAGGTCACCGAACAGTCTAAACAGGAGTCAAACTCGTTAATTCCCGTCTCAATTTCTATGGGACGGAGTGCGTCGGAAACGGCAATCAAAAGACGGTTTTCCCCGCCGACCGACAAAATTCCGTGTAACGGCATCCAGCGCGCAAGCTCGCTTGAGGTGCGGCGCGGCGCCCAGTTAGGCTGAATCGAATGATCGTCGCGTATTGATGGACTCCATGTTGAATAGCAATCCAACGCAGGAAATTTCCAGGACACCTTAATTCTTTCAGGTATCTCGTCTTTGTCAAAAACAGCGATAAGCTCTGCCTCGGTTATACCGCCCGTTTCACTGACTTCAATATTTATCCGGGCGTTTTCATTTCCGCCGCTTACATTAAAATTCATAGCTTCCTCCGAATATCAGTTTCTTAAAGCAATTTCTTCAGAAATATTGACGACAAATTCGCTCATCTGTTGGAAAATCGTCACACAAAGCAGTAAAAGGAACAAAATTACCGCAATCGCAATAAATATTACGATAATCGCAAGCAGGGTTTTTCCGCTTGAATACTGATGCACCACGGCGGTTCCCGCAAAGAGCAAAAACGCCATCCAGATATACATAAGCATTGTTAAAATGCTGTAAAGCGCCGCTTCGTCCAGAGTAATAACATTGCTTATAATTATCAAAGCAGGCATAAACAAAAGCAACGGAGTAAGCGAATAGCAGGTATACATATAAATCCGTTTCATATTGCCCGAGCCGTTCATCAGCGATGTTACCGACCAGTTAGCCACGCACCAAAGCGCCGCGGGAACCAAAATCCCCGCACACCCGCGCAGAAGAAGATTATCCGTCGCCGCTTTATTCCCCGAAACAAGGTAGCCCGATACAGACTGCATAAGCAAATTAAGAACAACTACCGCCGCGAAAATAACGGTCGCTCCTCCGAGACTTCCTCGGCTTTCAAAGGACATATCCCAAAAGCCGTCGAACGGATGGCGCATTATATAAAAGCCGTAACCCGCTTTATTTAAAAGCCCGCGCGTTTTGCTTTCCTTTTTCGCCTTTTTGGCTTTTTTCTTTAACAGCCTCTTTGCCGCAAAAATAAGTACGGCGACCAAAATAATTCCTGCGATTACGGGTGTCGCAAGGCGTGAGCCTAACTCGTTGCGATAGAGTGAAAAGGCTTTTGAATAGCCCTCGGTATCGTCTGCAAATCGGAAAAGCTTCATTGCCGTGCGGTATTCCTTATCCCTTAACGCCTGACGCGCCTGTCCGCTGTATGCTATCTGACAGCCCGAATTAAGCGAAAGCACATCGTTCCACGCCGCCGCTGAGCCTTCATAGTCTCCCGATTTTTCACAAACCGCAGCTGTTACTATAGCCGCGGCGTATTCAGTTCTTTTGAAAAGCTTGACAGAGCCGCTTTTCGCGTCAAGCACGGCGATATTATCCCCGTAATAGCAAAGCGCCTCAGGTGTGCCTAAATCGGAAATACCGTCTCCCTTTTTGCCGAATTCAAACAGCAGGTTACCGTCCTTATCATAGGTGAAAACACGACACCGCGTGCTGTCAAGAACGCTGTATATACCGTCCTTGTAAACGGCAATTTCGGTAAGCTTTGACGCCATTGTTTCTCTTGAAACCGCGTCATCAAAAAGCACATCCCCCATAGGAGGAATATTGCCGTTTCTAAGCAGAACGTCGCTCCCCTTAGGATTAAGCCGTCTTACGGGAGCTAACTGCTTGCTTTTGCTTGAAAGAAAGCTGCGCATCTCGCTGTCGGTATTGGTTGATACGGTGGTATATATAAAGCCTTCCTCATCAATATCCATACCGCTGTATTCCGTAGGAATAAAAAGGAGCATTTTTGAAAGCTGTTCCTTTGTTGAAACGGCGCGCCAAAGCAGCTCTGAAAAGCTCGGCACTACGGGAACAGAGCCGTAAAAACCGTAAAAAGAGCCGTCAAGACCGAGCTGATAAATTCCGTTGGTGTCATCTCTTGAAAGCACATAAAGGCGTTCTGCGCTGTCAACCGAAATCTTTATCGGAACAAACGCCGAGTCTGAAAGCGTCACCTTTGAATCGGGGGCTGAAACAACTGCTGTCAGCTTACCGTCCGCGTCGGTTTTAACTATGCGACCGTTTTCTGTATCGGCGATATAAACAGACCCGTTTTGAGAAACGAAAAAGCCCTCGGGCGCGGAAAGTCCGATATTGTCCGCAATTACCCTCTTAAGCTCACCCGTATCAGAGAGAATAATAACCCGTCCGCCCGCTTTATCCAAAAGATAAAACTGTCCTGCACTGTATTTAATATCGGATATTTCACAAGCCCCGACAACGCCAAGCGTTTTAACGCTTATCTCCCTGTCAAAGAAATATGCCGCGGGTGCCGAGGTTACAGTTTCCTTTCCGAAGTAGGAGTATGAATCAAGCGAGGAATCGTAATATGCCGATGCGAAAAAGGGAAAAGCCGCGGCAATAAGTAAAAGCATTCCTAAAAATAACGCTGTTTTTTTGTAAAGCTTCATTGAATGCACCTCAATCCTTCATACCCGAGGTCGCCATAGTCTGCAATACGTTTGACTGCGCGAACAGGAAGACCGCGATAGGCGGCAAAATAAGCAGCAACGAAACCGCCGAGGAAACGCCCGTTCTTGATATACCGCTTGTAATAATATTGTTAAGCGCGGTGGGCAGGGTCTTTAATTTTTCATCAAATATGTAACTGCCGCCAGTGCTGTTCCAGATTCCCTGAAAGGAATAAATAAGCAGAGTCATTATCGCAGGCTTTACAAGAGGCAGGCAAATGCTGAAAAATATACGGTTCTCGCCCGCTCCGTCAAGCCGAGCCGCCTCAAGCAAAGTATCGGGAATCATCTGATCCATAAACTGCTTCATTAAAAACAGCCCCAAGGAGGACGGAAGCAACGGCAAAATCAGCGCCCAGACCGTGTTTATCATATGAAGCTTTGTGATAATGATATAATTCGGTATACCCGTAACTACCGTTGAAAACAAAAGAGAAAGAACAACCGTCTGAAACAGAATATTTTTACCCGGAAAATCGTGCTTTGAAAGCACGTATGCCGCCATAGAGGAAAAGATTATATTTCCGAAAGTGCATATAACAGTGACTGCAAGCGAATTGAAAATATACCTTGAAAAAGGCAGCCACGAATCGCCGAGAAGCGAGGATAAATCCTTGAAGTTATCAAGTGTAGGATTCATCGGAAAGAGCTTAGGTGGGAAGATAAACAGCTCGCTTAACGGTTTAAAAGCGCTTGACACAACAAACACCAGCGGCAGAAGCATAAACAGGGCGATAATAAGCAAGAAAATAAATGTTCCTATATTTCCGCCGATGCTTCGGTACGCCTTAGCGCCGACCTTACTTTTCATAGCTTCCTCACCTTCCTACATTTTTAAGCAAGCGCTTTATAAGCTCATTGCAGACTATCATAGCCAAAAACAGCAGCGTCGCAATAGCGCAGGCGTAGCCGAACTCATATTTTACAGTAGCGTAATCGGTCATATGATTTACAAGGGTATGAACGGCGTATTCGGTGCTCGGATTTCCGCAAAGCATTGCACCGACATTGCCTACCGTAAACGCGCCTGTAATCGACATAACCGCACCGAACATCAGCTGAGGCTTTAACTGCGGCAGGGTTATAAACCAAAGCTCCTGCCAGCGGTTTCTTATACCGTCAATACAGCCCGCCTCAAAAAGCGCGTGGTCAAGTCCTTGAAGTCCCGCAACAAAAGAAAGAAACTGCGTGCCCATACTCATCCACATAGTAACGATGATTACCACCGTCATCATATATTTGGTGTCGAACAGGAAGTATATAGGCTCGGAGATAAAGCCCCAGTTAAGAAGGAGCGAGTTGATATATCCGAACTGGTCTCCCGAAAAAAGGAGCTGCCAGATGATAAAGGCGTTTCCCGAAATTGACGGAGCGTAAATGAAGAAGACAAGCGCGGTTCTAAGCTTTGGCGACAGCTCATTAAGCGCCCACGCGAGAATCAACGCACCGATATAGCTGAAGGGGCCTACTACTATAGCCATAGTAAGCGTGTTGACCGTCGCTTTTGTAAAAATGCTATCCGAAAAGAAAAGGGCGGTGTAATTTGCAATTCCAACAAACCGCGGCGGCTGAGTAAGGTTGTAGCTTGTAAAGCTTAATATAATTGCCATAACCACGGGAGCTATTACAAAAATTCCGAAAAGTATGAAGAACGGAGCTAAATAAAGATAGCAAAACTTGTTCTTGCGTATCGTCTTAAAAAAATTTTTCATTTCGCCGTCTCCAATCCGAATTCTTTTCGTTTTCTTGTAAGCTCCGCATTAATAACATCGGTATATTCAAGAACCGTCTGACGCACATCGTCGCCGTCGTTCTTTACCGCGCGGTAAATATTGTCTATATGTCTCGACAGGAAATATCCGCCCGGAACCTGCTGTACTCCGACAGCCTTATCGCGCTGAACATTTATCTGCTGTAGGGTGGATTTTTTAAAGGAAAGTTGGTTAAACGCCGCAACATTTGCGGTGCTGAACCTTGCCGACGCGCCCTGCAGATTTTCTATCGCCATGGCGTAGTCGTACTGCTCCTCCTCGTCTGTAAACCATTTCAAAAACTCCCACGCCTCGTCGGGTCGCTCGCTCTGATTTAATATAAACGCGGAGCTGACGGCGCTTACACTGTATCCGCAGCCGTCTGTATTGTCGCCCGACGGAACAGGATACATATTCCACATTCCGTTAATTTCGGGCGCGGAGACCTGAAGCGTGTTATAAACGGTGAAATCGGCAATTCCTATCGGAATATCTCCGATTCTGAAACGGTTTACAAAGTTATAATCAACAATGCAGGAATAATCGGTATAAAGCTTAGTCCAGCTTTCAAAGGCGTCCAACGCATCGTCGGTATCAAGCATAACGGTTTTTCCGCCGTCTGCGTAAAGCTCCCGCTGATTTTGGAAAAGGATCAGCGCAAAGCTGTATACATTAGCATTGGACGGTACCGGGAAACCGAATTCCATATTGTTTTGCTGTAAAAACGGCAAAAGGCGGTAAACCTCTTCCCAGGTTTTCGGGATTTCAAAGCCCAGCTCTTCAAAAACGTCTTCTCTTACATACAACATTAAAAAGGTTTGGGTAACAGGAAGAGCGTATGAGCCCCCGCTGTATCGGAACGGAACAAGCGCACCCTCACTAAAGCGCTTTGAAACCGTTTCGTAGTCGTCGAAATCGCTTAAATTAACAAGCGCGCCGCGCGAGGCAAAGTTTACAGGGTCTGCTTCACTGCCGAACAAATAAACGTCAGGGGCTATGCCTGCTGAAATCGATTCAAGAAGTCCTCCCGCGACAAGCTTAAGGTTAACAGGAATACCTGTTTTCGCGGTAAAGCCGTTGTCAATTTGCCCCTTTAAAATTTGGTATTGATCACGTCCCTGCGTAAGCCATACTGTCATTGCCTCGTCCGAGGAGTAAACCGAGCCGATTACGCCGTAATCCTCTGCAAAGGAGCTTAAAAACTGTTTTGCAGAGAAAGAAAGGCGGGACAAAAAGCCATTGTTTGCTTTAGATGGACTTTGATTAGCAGGCAAAAATTCAAAATAATCTATACACAGCGGCTGAGAGGTTTTTTCCTGTAACCAAGAGCCAAAAGCCGTAATATTGCTCTGGAAAACCGACATTGACGCGGGAATTGACTCAGGATCCTTTAAAAATTCCTTTAACTGCCAGATAAGCTTGGTAATAGAAGCGGAATCCTCGCCTGAGCTTTGACCGTATAAAAGACTGTAAATCCCCTCCAAGACCTCCGTTTCGCTTTTCATAACGGCAAGCACGTCGGGCATTTTCTTTTCAATCTGGTAATCGCGGTATTTATCGGGATTAGCGCCCGTCTGCATAATCAGCTTACGGTAAATTGCGTTAAGCTCATAAAGCGCCTGCTGTGCCAAATTGACTATCTCGGAATCCTCTCCCAAGGTAACCTCAAGCGAAATAGTGTGTATTCCCTCTTCAAGATAAACCGTAACAGGTGCTCCGTCCCCGTCCCGCGGATTTAAAATCTGCCAATCCTTATCGTAATCAAATCTTAAATCGGCAAGCGTTTGGTCGGGCACCTTACCGTCTATCAAAAGTGTTCTGTGCGAAGCCCTGCCGCTCAGGTAATTCTGACGGTAGCGCACGGCAAAGGAATAGTTGCCGCTCTTTTTGACCTCAAACTGCCATACAACCCTTTGACCTATGCGTGACCAACCGTTTCCGCCCAAGGCGTTCCATACCTGAATACCGTCAAAGTCAGGCTCCGTCGCCGAAGAGGTGCGGTCGCATACCTCCGCAACAGAGGTATCGCTGCGGTAAAGTGGATATTCCGCCTGAACCTTAAAGGCAGTAGCCTCGTCCTCCCCGCTTACGTCAGTCTTAAGGCTTTCTGTACTGCCTTTCGGAATAAGAGTAACGCTTAGAAGCTCCGCGTCGCCCTCGTCAAACCGAATAGAAAGTGTGTTCTTTCCGTTCCTCGCCGCAAATGCAAGCGCCTGCCTGTGGTAGCCTGTGGCGTCGTAAAGCCTTGCGGTTATTTCCGCCGTAGAAAGAGAAAGCTCGGGTATGTACTGATTGCCGCGCTCGTCCGTCTCGGGCTCTCCGCTCTCATAATAAAGAGGCAGAGAAATCCCGGACGCCTCGTTATAGGGAATCTCGCCGTCTAAAAGAACGGTAATTTCAGGCGCGGAAGAGCCGTTTTTATCGGCGCGGTAATTAAGCTCAATTTCATACAAGCCCTTCTCCGCTTCAAATACCGCGGTGAAGGTATCTCCCGCCGTATAAGCCTTACCTGCTGAAAGAGTGATTTTTTCTTTTATTGCTTCAAGTGTCGAATTATCCTTCAAATAAGCGTCATAATTGCTTTCGCTTTTCTTATAGACTATCTTTTCATACAGCTCGTCTACGCTTTGAACGGCACTTACTGTTTTATCTTTTTTAGGAAAATTAATGTAGGTTATAACCGCCGCTATTGCCAGAACGACCGCCGTGACGGATATAACTCTTTTTTTCTTAGTCATCGCGTTTCCTCCGTATCAGCCGACAAGTCCGCTTGTTTCAACGCTTTCAACAAGACTGCGCTTTGTGAAAATAAACAGAACAACAAGAGGTATGGCATATAAAACAATGCTTGTGTTTTTAAGAATCGACCTGAAATAAAAATCCGATTGCTCTACTCCCGGTAAGAGGGACATATCGGTCTGGATATTTGAAAGGCGCGTCCATATAAACTCGGTGTCGGGAAGAAAAATGTTGGTATATGTTGGATCGGTCCAGCGGAAAACAAATATAAATAAAAAACAGGTTGCGGCAATCGACATAGCACCCGGTAGCATTATGGAAACAAATACGCGAAAGCTACCCGCGCCGTCTATTTCGGCGGCTTCCTCAAGCTCCTTGGGGTATGCTTTAAAATGCTGTCTTAATATATAAATAACCAAGCCGTTTTTAACTCCCAGCGCACAAACCGACATTAAAAACAAGGGTAGCGGAGTGCCCAAGAGATTCCAATGAAAGGGACCGTAATCCTGCAAGGAAAGGTAAAACGGCGTGAAATAAATACTGCTCGGAATAAGGAGCGTCATAATGACGCAGGCGAATAAAATCCCGTTTCCCTTAAATTTAAAACGGGCAAAGCCGTATGCTACAAGCATACACGACACAATTTCCAAAAGACACAGCGGAACATTAAGCGCAAGCGAACGCAGAAGCGTCTGCCCGTATTGCAGAAAGATAGCCGCCGTTTTATAGTTTTCAAGGGTGGGTGAAAGGGATAAATACCGTACTGCGGAATTGGTGAAATCCGAGGTCTGCATAAGCGAAATCATTACGGTAACAAAAATAGGATAAAGGATTAAAAAGCTAAGTCCGATAAGTATAAAATAACGGAATAAGGCGGAGGGTACATTTTTCAACTGTTTAATTTTCATCGTTTACTCCCCCCTCACTTATAGTGCCGTGAAAACAGATTCACAAGCCCGACAAAAACGCCGAGAATAATCAGAATAATCGCAAAATACATCCACGCGAGCGACGCGGCGTAACCGAAGTCAAACCTAGAATAGTTGTAGGCGTTTATGCTTTGCATAATTTCATTGTTGTTGTTTACAAAAGAATCTATAACCGTATATGTAAGATTAACGACAAACTGCGGCAAAATCATAGGCAGGGTTATCTTCCAAAAGCTCTCCCACGCGGTCGCACCCTCAATGGACGACGCCTCGTAAAGAGAGGGTGAAATCGACTTAAGCCCCATTGTAAAGACCAAAATCTGAATACCCGAGGAATTTACAATTTCGAGAATATTTCCTATTGCCTGCATAATATAGTTAACCAACGCCACAGGAATATTTAGACTTATAAGCAGAGCGCTCATACTTGAGGTATCAAAGGAGCTGACGGCTTCTTCAGAGACCGTGGGAGCGCTTACTATTGCCGTGCGGACAAGGTCGTTTTCAAAAAGCTCGGGTATTATCCCCGATGAGACTATTACGGGAATAAAAAATATTATCTGAAAAACCGCGCGCCCGGGGAAATTTTTGTTTAGAAATACGGCGACTATCATACTGAAAACCAGAATTACGGGAACCGAGAGCGCCATATCCCTAACCGCGGACAGGAGCAGCTGTCGGTACTCTACGTCTTCAAAGAGGGCGCGTCGGTAATTTGCAAGCCCTGAAAAGTTCAGATGCACCTGTCCGTCGAACAAAAGATCGTTAAAGCTGTAAATAAAAGACTGTATCATCGGAAAAAGCACAAGGAAAATAAATCCCAAAGCAAAGGGAGCTACATAAAGATACCCCTTGTTGTCGCGCCTTGTCGCTAACACACTTTTACTTTTCCGATTTACAAATCTCATAGCTTTTACACCTCAAATATTAAAATCCGATTACTTAAACTGATATGCCTTGATATAATCAGTTTTCATTTGATATGGATAATCCGTAGGATCGTAGGTTCCTCCCCAGCCGTCCGCATATTCGGGAGCCAGCTGTATAAGCAGTCTCATTCCCGCAGAGCCTTTTGCAACACCGTCGCCCTCATAAACGCGCGCCAGCTCGCCGTCATAATACCAGTAAATTGCGCTGTCGGTCCAAACAGCCGAAAAGTTATGATAACCCTTTTGAATATCCTCGGCAGGAAGCTTATCGTCGCCCGAGGAGCAAATGTAGTTCGGGTGCCATGCGAACCAGTGAAGCGCCGCCGACCAGCGGTTTTTCCAGGTCCCGAAAAACTCGACAATATCTATTTCACCGTTGCTTTGAGAAGGCATTGCAGGGTTTTTAATGTAACGGTCGCCGTCGGTTGTCATCATCCAGAAGGCGGCGTTTCCGTTACCGTTTTTCGGCATATCGATACGCGCCGTAAAACAGCCATAAGCCTGCTTGAACTCCTTGGTCATCATTTCATAGCGTGCCTGACCCTCGCCGTTTACGGTGAATACAAGATTTCCGTTTTCAACAACACCCATAACATCGGTATCGCTCGCAGGAATCCAGACATCGGTATTAAGCGTGTTAAAATCGTCAAAAAAGGTAGGCTTATCGGTATACTGCTTAAAATTAAAGGTATATGCTCCCTTTTTAAGCTTGTTGCTTTTAAGGGTCGCCGTCACGGTAAGCGCCTTGCCCGATTTGCGAAGCGCCCATGGAGCGGTAATCTTATTTCCGTTTATCTTTACGGAGCTGTCGTTTGTGCTAAGCGTATAATTTCCGTCAAGAATATTGTTGCCCAGCTTATCGGTTAAGATAAACTCATATGTCGCGTCCATTTCGGCGACGCCCGGGTGATTCTGCTTAGGCCTTAACACCAGATAATTCTCTCCCTGAGCCGCCGTCATAGCTTTAGACTCAACCGACGTAACGTCAGAACTCGCTGTGTCACTCGGTGTATAGATTATATCCGAGCTTATCTGCTGTGTACTCTGTACGGAGGATACCTCCTCGTCAGAGGAAGTATCCTGCCCGCTTATTTCCGATACAGAGCTTGTATTTGAAGACGTGTTTTTTTCCGATTCAGAGGCAGTCTGCCGCTCATTGCCGCAGGCGCAGAGCGAGAATAAGAGGATTAAGCTTAAAAGTGAAGCAGTAAGCTTTAAATATTTATTCATTGCATTTCCTCCGCGTTTATTTCCAGAAATCCTTGATTTTGCCGTCAATAACATTCTGAACCGACTGAATAGCCTCCTGCGGAGTCTTACTGCCCGCCGCAACCTTACGGAAGTCCTCTGTATCAATATCGCAGGCAATGGCAAAATCGCGGGTATACTCTTTATTCCAAAGGTGTTTTTCTACAGCGTCATAGGTTGCTTTAACGCTCGGATCGCTTAGCGTGTCAAATATAGACTGCTTTCTGTGCTGAACATTGTATGCCTCTCTTACCGACCAGAAAAGCATTACGTCTTCGGGATCCTTTACCCCTGCGGGCATAACTGTTGCTGAGGAAGTGTAGGAAACGGTCTGCTTTGTTGTGTCGGGTCCGTGCGGGAAAACGACAGCACCGACGGTAAAGTTTGCGGTTTTAAGTGAGGACATCTGGCTTTCGTCTACGATTGCCATTGCCGCCTTGCCTTCCTTGAAGACATTCACGCCCTCTGTCCAGGAATATTTGGTGCAGTCATACATATATCCGTTTTCGGTGTTCCATTTTCTCAGCGTCTGCAAAGCGTTTACCGCAGGAGCACTGGTAAGCGTGTTTTTAAGCGTCTTTGTGTCGCCTTCACGGCTGATAATAGCAACTCCGTTCATATTAATAAGAAGCTCTGCCAGACCGCCTAAATCATATTTCGGAGCTAAGCCGTAGCGCAGAACGTTTCCGCCCGCGTCTACCTTGGCAGCCTTTGTTATAACATCATAAATTGAATCCCAGGTAAGCTTTCCCTGCTGACTTAAGGAATAAAGATCCGTCCAGCCGTTCTGCTGAAACATATCCTTGTTGTATACAAGCATATCACGGCGGGAAGCCTGCGCGGTCATACCGTAAATGTGACCGTTGAGTGTGGATTCGGCTATTGCCGCGGGATTCCAGATGCTGTCTTTACTGTCAAAGGTGGAAACAGTATCAAGCGCAGTAAGCATATTCTTACTTGCAAGCGAGAGAGTATCGGTGTCTCTCGGTACAAAAAGGTCGCATATAGGATTGCCCGACAGTATTGAGGTATAAAGCGGCTTATAGTCGGTCAGCTTTTTCTCTACCATATTGCAGTTAAAGAGCCTTTCTACCTCTAAAATCAGCTTATCCTCCTCGGTTCCCGCCTGTGTAGCGTCCCACCAGCCTACAACCGTAATCTTTCTGCCCTTGAGGTTTTTATATTTGCTTGTCAAATCCTGACCTGCAATAGAGCCCGAAGAATTACCGGAGGTATTGCCGGAAGCCGTGCCTGGGGAGGTGTTATTCGCGCCCGAGGAATTGTTCTTATCCTTCTCTACTGTAATAATCTCAGATTCGTAAACCCAGTATTCGCTGCTTGTATCATCCGACGGTTTTTTCTTACATCCGACACAGCCTGCAATAATCGCAAGCACCGATACTACAGCAAAGGTTTTTCTCAATATTTTCATTACAAACCACTCCTATTCTGAGTCTTCTTTTTCTTAACAAACAAAACAACAATTATAACGGCGGCAACCGTAACAACAGCACAAACCGCAATAACTATCGGAAGTACATTAAAGCCATCCCCTGCGGCGCTACCTGGCTTTTTCACACGGCGTTTCTTTTTGATAACAATCGTCTCGGTTTCCGTTTCGTTATCAGCCGGCGTACTATCCCCCGTGCTAATACTGTTACCGTGATTATCCGCAGGAGCACCGATTACTATAATTTTGTATTCGTCTACAATATAGCCGTCCTGCATAAGGGTTAATGTCATATCCGCAGTCAGAATCACATCTTCGGTTTGTGAACGTCCGCTAGCGTCCTTAACCATAACGCTCATATCAAGCGCGTCAAATTTAAGACCTACCAGCAGCTCCCACAGGTAGGTTCCGTACGGAACGGTAACTGTGAGATTTTTATGATCAACGGTGCCTTTAAACAGATTTTCATCTATTTGGAAAGAATATATTACGGTTTCCTCGGGCTCAACAACAGGATCGGGCTCGTCGGGTGCTAAATTGGAATAGAAACGGAAGGCGGAAAGATAAATATCGTCGTTTACCTCTTGAATACCGCGAATCTGTATATATTGGATTTTACTTAAATCAAGCCCCATAGCATACAGATACGAAAGCGGAATCTGAACCTTCATATATCCGTCGGGTCGCGCCTTATCAGCGTGATACACAACCTTGAGCGGAACTAACTTGCGGGAAATACCCGTAGATTCCACATTAAACGGTATACACAGACCGTCGGTTTCAGACTTGATATAAAACTCAAGATACCCTGTTTCCATCCATTCGCTCATATCGTCCTGTGCTAAGGTATGGTCCTTATTATGGTAAAAGCCGAGAGAATACTCATCACCGAAATTTTCCGTTTTAAAGCCGATAAACCAAGGCGATTCACCCTTAAACTGTTCAAACCAAGCAAGCGACCAGCCTACCTTGCTCTTTTCGTTTTCGTCATATATTTCCTCCCACGGGCTTACATCCCCGTCGGGGTCGCCTATAATTCCTATCTGCTTGTGCGATTCTCCCATCGTGTAATCGCTTATATCCCATGCCCCCTCAAAAAGGTCGGTAAAGCTCTTCTGAGCGGTAGATTTGCTCCATATTTCACATTCCGAAATATAAACAACATCGTCCTTCTCCGCGTCCTTTAAACGGAATGTAATTCGGTCAGGCGCTTTTTCAAAGAGACTGCTTACCTGTACTCGGTAGAAGCTCCATTTATTGCTTAGCGTGACGGTTTTTATCGCACTGCCGTCCGAGGAAAGAATTTCAAGCTTTCGTTCGGCGGCTGAATCGGATTTTGCAAAAAACGTAAGCTCACTGTCATTTGAAATATCGGTATACAGTCTGTTGGAATTTCCGTAAACAGTAATATTTCCGATATTTTCGCCGAAGGTGAACTTCCACGCGGCGCACTTGCCGTCTGCCGACACAATCTCGGTCTTGCCCGAAAAAACAGGCGGGGTTTCCATATGCTCCGCAGCAATCGGCTCCGCTTGGAATAAGACCTGCATTTTATCGCTTTTCTTTGCAAAGGATGCCGTTACGGTTATATCGTCGTCGGGCATATTGAAATACGCCTTATCGCCGCGCACATCGTCCACCGCGGTACGGCTTCCGTCCGATTTTACTATAAATATCTGACTTAAGCGATAGCCGTCGGCTATGTTAAGATTAACAGTTATCTGCATATTCGGCTTTGCAATTCTTTTGCTTAAGGTAATACTTCCGCCCTCGCAAGGCTCGGTACCGTTTGTTACGGTATGATCCGAATAATTGCTGCTGTATGCGCTTTGAGCGTCAAAAGCTATTAAAAGCTCAAAGTAATCCTTGTTGCCGTTCGCGTCCTCACCTACTGATTCGCACGCCGTGTTCCAGTCATAGCTGCCGTTAGGTGTATAGCCGCTGTCGGCCAAGTACTGATTGATTTCAAGTCTGTAGGACTCGCGAAGTACAAGGCTCATTCCGCGTATATCCACCGTCACAGGGTTTTCGTTACTCGGCTGATCCGCCGCATTATCGCTTTCCGCTCCTATGCGGAACAGTCCGTCCGACCAGTGACCGAATATTTCGTCGCATACATTATCGGCGGTATCAGGGCAGAGGTTTGAAAAGGTGTAGGTGTGCCAGTTGTTCCTGTCGCTGTTAAGCGGGTCGTCCTTACCGATAATTCCGAACTGTGCATCGCCGTATTCCGCCCACACAGGAGCCATACCCACTTTATATTGCGGGTTTGCGTCACTGCTGTCGGTTCGGCGCGCCTCAAAGCTCATTGCAAGATACGGAAGCAGCGCTTTTGTCATATTAATATCCGAAAGCCATGGTGCCCCTGAAAAAGGGCCTGCTCCGGATTTTATCGCGGCGGTGCCGCCCTCGCCGTTGCCGTTTACCGCGCCGTTTTTATTGAGCACAATTTCATAATAGGATTTATCATCGTCAACAGCGGTTACAGAACCTACCGTCTGCTTATTAAACCATAGGTAGGACTCTGTAGGATTAGTGTAAATAATATCATCCTTGCCGATAAAGCGGTCGGCGTTAGCGTCCCAAATAACATATTTTATATCATCGGTATTATCATCTTCGGTAAAAACCGCGGAAACCGTGACCTTAGAGGTCGGCATTACAAAAACAAACGAATTAATTCCCGTACGCTTTGCCGCAACATTGTTGCCGTCCGCGTCCTTAACCGTAAGCTTTTCAAGCTTATAGCCGTCATTGGGAGCTACTGTAACGGAAACCATATTTCCTGATTTTTCATATGTCTTTGACAGTAAAACGCTTCCGTTCGGGTCCTCGCAGGCGTTAACAATAGAGCTGGTAACAATATTTGAACTGTATTCGCTTTCCCCGTCAAATGCGGCAAGTATCGCAAAATAATCGTTTTTACCGCCCGAAGTCTTCGGCAAATCGGGAAGAGGGTCATTTTCACTCCAAAAATATGTAGTAAAATTCTTTTTCTTGTCTATGTTTGCTACCTCTGACAGAGCGGTATTGATATTTTCATGGTCGCTTTCCTTAATCTCCAAACGGAAATTGCGAATTTTAACGGTAAGCGCCGCGCCGTCAAGACCCGACACCTGAAAAAATACGTCGCCCTGCGTCCACCTGTCCGCCGTTGCCGCCGCATCTGCAATGCTGTTGATTTGAACCGAACGCGAAACCCATTCGTTCTTTTCGGTTACAGTAAATCTGTCAAAAACGCCGCAGTTACTCTGGGGATTTTTCGCCCAAGGGTCCATATACTGATGCATAGGCGATACGGTTAATGTAATATCCCGTCCCTGTGCGTCTTCAACATAAACGTCATATGACACATATACATAATCCTTTATTGCACGCAGGATTTCGGGATACTGAAGCCACCCCATATACCCCGATGATATTTTTCCCGGTGTTGCGTTTGAACCGCCGTTATTGCACATAAAACCATTTTCGATAAGAACCTTATCATGGTCAGATGCAGAATCAAAGTCAAGCACATAGCAGGGTGTTTCTTCACCCTCGTATTTTATGCTGCTTGTGCCGCATATTCTTTCCTTACCAAATGACCATGAATAATCGGCGCCCGACGGATAAGCATTAGCCCCATCTGTTTCGGAAACATTTCGCGGATTGGCGTCAAAAATAACATAACGCTTATCCGTTGTTTGAGCCGCCGAAAGTATTGCCAAAGGAAGTCCCGCAAGCACTATTGCAAAAGCAAGACAGCAACAAACGCCTCTTTTCCACAATTTCATAGACCATACCTCCATTGTATTTTAGAAAAAATTGGTGTTTTTACAATATTATATCTTTTATCGATATAATTGCGTATATTTATACTACTACACTTTGCCCTAATTGTCAATAAGTTTTCAAAAATTTTTTGTAGGAAATTATACATTCTTTCAAAACCCTTATTCGCAATATTTTTGAACAGCTGTTAAAATTGCACCTATTACTGTAAAATCGTCATTGTTCTTGGACAAAATAATCTTACTTGAAGCAGAGCCTGAGTATTTCCTGATAACCGATAACAGCTCCTCCTTATACAAATAGGAATACTCCGAATCTATTCCCGCCAAAACAACAATTTCGGGATTTAATACATTAATGCAGTTAGAAACCGCCGCTCCGAGCCGCTTTCCGAACAGCTTAAACGCATTTAATGGCTCCTCTTCCCCGCTTTTTGCCTTTTTGATCAGCTCTTCAAAGGTGTTAACACCGCTTTCAGGGTGATCTTCAATAAATTCGGACAAAATATTATCTTCGGTTACACAGCGTTCCAATATAACAGGCTCTGAATTTTTAAATGACGGCACAAGCGAAAGACCTAGTTCGCCCGAGGCTCCGTTATATCCTAAATAAATCTCGCCGTTCATCAAAAACGAGGCGTTTACACCAATGTTTTTAGAATAATAAACGAGCATTGCGTTTGAAGAATTTTTAACCGTGTTTCCAAGCACGCTTTCCGCCTTCATAACCGCGAAATTATCGTGAACCACGGTAACAGGCAAACCGTATTTTTCCTCAAATATTTGTTTGAGCGGAACATTGCGCCAGTTTTCAATATCATAAATACAGGTCGATGTACCTGTGTTTATATCAACATATCCCTGAGCCGCAAACGCAAGCGCCGCAATATTCTCTTTCCCGTAAAACGTCATCATACTGTCAATGGTAAAAATAATCTTTTCCATCACCTCATCATAGGTTCTGACTAACGGAAAGGTCTTTTTGCTGATAATTTTAGCCGTCAGGTCGCCTATTGCCACCCGTATGAACGCCATATTGACGTCCACACCTATAACAAGATGACTTTTTGGATTTACCGTCAGCATTTCAGGGCATCTGCCAACCCCCATATTACGCTTTCCGCTGACGCACAAATACTTTTCGTCTATTAATTCCGAGGTAAGCTGTGAAACCGTGCTCCAGCTTAAACCGAGTATTCTCTGTAAATCGCGCTTTGAAATTTCGCGGTTTTCCCTAACCGACGCCAAGATTTTCTTTTTATTTCGTATTTTTAAGTCCGCTTTACTGTCCATTTACATTTTTCCCCGCAATATCGTTGGTAATTTGTCATTAATTATAACACGATAATACATTATACTTCAAGAATATTTCCTGAGATTTTTGAAAATAAATACATTTTGGCATTTCTTTGTTTATCCGGTTCAATTTTTGACCGTAAAAATGACTTTACTTTTCTCTGAATCCGAATTAATATACAGGCGAAGAAAAACCTTGAACGGTGGCTTGTTCGTAAAATATTTTTCTTCCGCATTTAATTCTAAAGTCATTTTCGGAACATGAGTTTGCAACTTCAAATCGTATTTTTCAATAGCATCAATAAAGCATCAAAAGCACTTGGTCTTATTAGAAATATACGATAAAAGGCTTGAAAAGGCGGTTAACAGGCGGCTTTTCGCCATTAAACAGCCACTCCAAAACCGAGTGCCGAGGGTTCGATCCCTTCTGCCCCTGCCAGCGAAAAACGGCTTAAACCTGCGGGTTTAAGCCGTTTAGGCGCGTCGAAAAAACACCTATCGAGTAGGAGGCTACCCATTAATTGAGTAGCCGACCTCTCATACCACCGTGCGTACCGTTCGGTACACGGCGGTTCAATCATATTTAGTGCACAGACTTGTACGCTTCGGATATGTCAT
>CALWIZ010000033.1 GCA_944380885.1 uncultured Clostridia bacterium
TGAATATCCACATCTGAAAAGCCGCTTTTCGCGGCTTTTTTCATTTTGCTCCTCACGCGGTTTTATTTGGCGGTTACTTATGATTTTCTTTATCGCAATCAGAGGTCGGTTATCAATGCTATGCGGTTGAAAGGCACATTGCATGATTATCTTATGGGCATTGATAAAGACGCTGAGGATATGTTCAATCTTATTGTCAAGCAGACGGCTGAAATTGAGGGCGTAACCGAGCAACTCAAAGCTGCTGACCAAATGGAATGGATCCGCCGCATAAACAGTATCAGAAGCAGAGCAAGAGAATTCGTACTGAAAGAACTAATATATTATGTCATAAGAAATATTTACAACGCTTACCGCAAGGTAACCGTAAACAACGCTAATCCGCGCGAGGTGCTCTATACCTATAACAGTCAGATGAACGACGAAATAGAGCGCAAGCGTGAGGAATTCGGACTTGATAAGGAGGGAGCAGACCAATGAGCAAAAAACCGCGTGAGCATACCCTTATAAGGCAAATGCGGAAAAATACCGAGAATTATCTGCTCCTTATTCCGTATTCGGTTTTTTTCATCGTTTTCACCATTATTCCGATACTGGTTTCGGTCTACCTGAGCTTTACATATTTCAACCTGCTCCAGCCTCCCGAATTCAGAGGACTGTTCAACTATATAAGACTTTTCCTCGATGACGAGATATTCCTGATTTCACTGCGGAATACTATGATATTCGCGGTGATCACCGGACCGATAAGCTATTTTTTGTGCATACTTTTCGCGTGGCTTATAAATGAGCTCGGACCGAAGCTGCGCAATGTTATGACCCTTATTTTCTACGCTCCGTCAATTTCGGGTTCTCTTTATGTAATATGGAGCTACATATTCAGCGGAGACAGCTACGGTCTTGTAAACAGCACGCTTATGAGGCTCGGATTTATTTCAGAGCCGATACTCTGGTTTACGGATACCAAATATGCGCTCACGATAATAATCATAGTGCAGATCTGGCTGTCGCTCGGAACCTCGTTCCTCGCTCTTATCGCGGGACTTCAGGGTGTTGACCGCTCGCTTTACGAGGCGGGCGCCATCGACGGTATAAAGAACCGCTTCCAGGAGCTTATCAAAATAACCCTGCCATCAATGGGGCCGTCAATGATGTTCGCGGCGGTAATGCAGATTTCGTCGTCATTCTCTGTCGGCGCTATCTGCAACGCGCTTGCCGGCTTCCCGAGTACCGATTACTGCGCGTCTACCATAATAACCCATATTATGGACTACGGCAACAACCGTTATGAAATGGGCTATGCCTGCGCGATAGCCACCGTGCTTTTCTTAATGATGTTCATTATGAATCAGGTAATAAAGGCAATATTAAGACGCTTCGGAGACGTCTGACATTTTTCCCGGAAGGAGATATTCGTATGAGCAGCGCAACGATTCTTAAACTTAAAAAGCGTAATATCTCGGAAAAGGGAAGTGCCAAGGTTTCCCGTTCCCGAGGCGGCGACGTAGCCGTATTCATTTTCCTGCTTGCTGCGGGACTTCTGATGTTCCTGCCATTTCTGTACGCGATAGTTCAGTCGATAAAGCCTATCGACGAAATATTCATTTATCCCCCGAGGTTTTTTGTGACCTCGCCGACAGGCGATAACTACCTTTCACTTCTCGACCTTGTAGAGGATTCGCGCATACCCTTCAGCCGCTATCTTTTCAACAGCGTGCTGGTGACCTTTTTTGCCACGGGTCTGCACGTGATATTCGCTTCAATGGCGGCTTTTCCGCTTGCCAAGTTCCGTTTCCCCGGCTCAAAGACCTATTTCAACATAATAGTAGTATCACTTCTTTTTACAACTCAGGTAACGGCGCTTCCGCTTTACATAGTTATGGCGAAACTGCACCTTATAGATACCTACGCCGCGATAATTTTTCCGGCGATAGGCTCTTCGCTCGGGCTTTTCCTTATGAAGCAGTTTATTTCCGGAATACCCGACGCCATGATCGAGGCGGCGAGGGTTGACGGTGCAAGCGCTATCAGGATTTTCTGGAGCATAGTTATGCCGAATGTAAAGCCGGCGTGGCTGACCTGTATAATTTTCTCGTTCCAGACCGTATGGAACGATGAGGGCTCCAATTTTATTTACAGTGAATCGCTCAAGGTACTGCCTACAATGCTGCACCAGATAAGCGACGGCGGCATAGCCCGTGTGGGCGAGTCGTCTGCCGCGGCGGTAATTCTTATGATACCGCCGATACTGATTTTTGTGCTTTCACAGTCCCAGATACTTGAGACTATGGCGCATTCGGGAATGAAAGACTGATCGGGGGGATATTTTTGAAAAGGCTTTTGGGGCTTGCTCTGGCGGCTGTGCTGATAACCGGGATTATGCCCGTTTCGGCGGAGTCTTACCAGAGCTATACCTACAACGCTTACGATGAGCCGGTTTACGCGCCGGATATGTATATCACATCGGAGGTTTACAACGGAGAAAGTCTCGGCATAGGCGATTTAAACCAGCCTACCGACCTTATTTGCGGTAAAGACGGCTTTCTGTATCTGACCGACAGCAAAAATAACCGGATAGTGAAAATATCTGAGGAGCTTAAGGCGGAAAAGGTGTTTGACTCCTTTAAGCAGGGTGAAAACACACTTACTTTAAGCTCGCCGACCAACGTCTTCGTTACCGGGGACGGCACGCTTTATATTTCGGATAACGGCAACCGCCGCGTGATAATATGCAGTGCCGACGGCAATGTGATAAAGGTGCTTGAAAAGCCCGAGTCGGAGCTTTTCCCGCAGGAAAAGGAATTTCTGCCGATGGACCTTGTGGTCACAAGCACCGGCGTGCTTTATGTTCTGTGTGACGGCATATATCAGGGAGCCGTGGTTTTCGATGAGAAAAATGAGTTTTCCGGATTTTACGGCAGCAATACCGTTGAGGCTTCATTTAAGGTAATAGCCGATTATTTCTGGAAAAAGATAGCCACAAAGGAACAGCGCTCAAAAATGTCGCGTTATGTACCGGTTCAGTATTCGGCGCTTGCTATTGACAGCGAGGATTTTGTTTATGCCGCGGTTTCCTCGACAGACGACCTGTCCGCGAGGATAAGGAAGCTCAATCCGCTCGGCAACAACATACTTACCGGAACCGACGGACGCACGCTTTCCTTCGGGGACAGCAGCAGCTATACCTACGGCGGAGCGACTTATTCGACGGCTTTTGAGTCGGTTACGGTCGGCGACACTATGTTTGCAGCACTTGACCGAACCGACGGAAAGGTTTTTGTTTACAGTCAGGACGGCGACCTGCTATCGGTCTTCGGCGGTAAAGGAAACTACAAGGGCTGCTTTACCGACGCGGTAGCGGTTACATTTTTGGGTGACAGCCTGCTTGTGCTGGATGCCAAAAAAGGCGCTATAACCCGTTTTGAGATGACCGATTACGGCGGCGTACTTTTAAAGGCGCTTGAGGTTTACACGGACGGCAGGTACGAGGAGTCTTTGGAGCTTTGGCAGGAAGTTTTAAAGTACAGCTCTTCAAGCTATCTCGCCAATTTGGGCTACGGAAAAGCGCTTTATCAGATAGGCGAGTACAAGGAAGCGATGGAATGCTTTGAACGCGCTAATGACAAGCAGCGTTATTCAGAGGCTTACAAAATGTACCGCAACAATATTATCAGGGAGAATTTCGTATGGTTCGCCGCTGGAGCGGTTCTCATAATCATTCTTCTTGCGGTCTGCATTAAACTGTCTTTGTTCAGTAAAGCGTTTTACTTTATCAAAAGAAAAATCAAGCTCGGAAAGGGGAGAAAACAGGTATGAAATACAGTGAGATGTCAAAAAGACAATACCTGTTTTATATCCTTATACATCCTGTGACCGGCTTCGAGGAAATGAAATTCAACCGCAAGGGCTCGCTTAAAATAGCCAATCTGCTTTGCGTGCTTTTCTGCTTCGCGGTGATTTTCAGACAGGTGCTGTCCGGATTCCTTTTCAGGGCGCAGCGCATAGAAAAAATAAACGTGATATGGTCGGTGCTCGGCTGCGTAGGGCTTTTGTTCCTTTTTACCCTTTCTAACTGGCTTTTCTGCACCCTTCTTGACGGTAAGGGACGGCTTCCCGAAATATGGATAGTGAGCTGTTATTCAATGCTCCCGTTTATACTTATATCCATACCTCTTACGATACTCGGTCATGCTTTTACACTTGAGGAGTCGTTTTTCTATACAGCTATGACCGTTTTGCTGTACGCGTGGAGCGGATTGCTTCTGTTCATAGGCACAATGTCGGTGCATCAGTTCAATATTTCAAAGAATATAATGACCGTGATTTTCACGCTTATAGGAATACTTATATGTCTTTTCCTGCTGCTGCTGCTTTTCACGCTGCTCAGGAACGTATACATATTCGGGGTCACGATTTACAATGAGCTTTCGTTCAGGGCGTAAGGAGGAAAAAATGAAAAAAATAATTTCAGTTCTTCTTTTAACCGCGCTGGTTTTACAGATTTCCGGCGTACCTGCTTCTTCCGCGTCCGCTGAGAATAAGGTTTCCGCTCCGCAGACGCTCGGTACAGAGGATACGCTGACATATACCGAATCAGGGTCAGGCGAGGGCGGAATGGCGCTTGTAAAGGAAAACGGCAGTCTCGCTCTTTACGCGGACACCGAAAACGGAAGCGTCGCTCTGCTTGATAAGGATACCGGTGAAATATACCGTTCAAATCCGGTGATAGCGGAGGACGACGAGCGTATTTCAGGAGGTCAGGCGCGCCTCATGAGCGCCCAGCTTGAAATACTTTATTACGACGCTTCAAGCATAGAGCAGGAGCGCAACAGCCAGGTCGCGGTCGTGGCAAAGGGAGGATTATCGTACAGCGAAACCGAAAAGGGGATAAATTTCAGATATGTCTTTACCGAGGATGATATCGAAATAACCCTCTGCTATGAGCTGTGTGACGAATATCTCTCGGTTTCGGCTCCTGTGGATACGGTAAAGGAAACCGGCGAAAACCGGCTTACCGAAATATCCGTTCTGCCTTATTTCGGCTGCGGCAGCTTTGACGATGAGGGATATATACTTCTTCCCGACGGATGCGGCACTATCATTGAAATGAATAACGGGCGTTCCGCGGGAGCGGCTGTCAAGGAGCGGGTATACGGAGACGATGTAGTCGTAAACGCCGAACGCGATACCGAAACCAATCAGAATATGACCTTTCCGGTAATAGGAATAAAGCGCGGACAGAGCGCGTTTGCCGCCGTTGTTTCGGAGGGTGACGCCGGCGCTTATATAAACGCTTACACCTCCGGAATGAAGAAAAATTACAACTGCGCTTATTTCTCGTTTGAGTACAGGCAGACCGATACGGTCATACTGGACAGCTCGTCCAAATATGCTAAAACGGTAAAGATGATTTCGGATATCCCTATAAGCTCCGACAGTATGACGGTAAGGTTTTATCCGCTTGAGAAAGGCGCGGGTTATAACGAGATGGCGCAGTGCTGCCGTGAATACCTGATGTCGGAAAAAGGACTCAAAGAGTCAGAAGCATCTGACAGCGTACCGTTTTTTGTTGATTGCTACGGCGCTTTGAGAAAACAGGGAACCGTATTCTTTATCCCGATGCAGGTCACCGTCCCGCTTACTACATACGCTCAGGCGGGCGAAATCATGAAAGCGCTTTCGGCTGCCAGCATTGAAAATATCGTTTTTTCTTACGACGGCTGGGTAAAGCACGGAATATCAGGCAAGCTCCCGGTGAGCGGTTCATACGAAAGCAAGCTGGGCGGGGAAAAGGAGTTTCTTGAGCTGATCGACACCGCTTCGGAATACGGGGTGACCTTCCTTCCGAACGTGAACACGGTCGAGCTTGTTGAGACCGGCAGCGGATACACAAAGAACAGCTCCGCTGCGGCGACTCTCAACGGTACTCCGGGACTTCAGTACGGCTATAACCTCGCGAGCAGGCTGAGGGATACGACCCTTTCGCCTTACTATCTCGTCTCGCCGTTTGAATATGAGGGAATAATAAATAAATTTTATAAGAAATATGATTTTGACACCGCCGGCATATCACTAAGCAAGAACGGATATATGCTTTATTCGGATTATCACAAGGAAAACTGCGACCGCAATCAGTCGGTAGGATATCTCAATTCGCTTTTTGATGCTGTAAAAAGCAAAGGGCAGCTTCTGCTTACCAAATCGGCGAACTCATACGCGGCTGTGGCTTCCGATTACATTTCCGAGGCACCGACGACCGACAGCGGATACGACATTACCGATTACAGCGTACCGTTTTATCAGCTTGTTCTGTCCGGTACGGCAAAGTATTCTTCCGAGGCGGTAAACCTTTCCTCGGGTGCACAGACATCGCTGCTCAAGGCTATTGAGACCGGCAGCGGACTCTGCTATGCCTTTACGGCGCAGAATTTCACAGAGACAGAAAACACATATCTCGCCTATGTTTACAACTCAGATTATAAGGATTGGACAGATACCGCGGCAGAGCAGTACAAAGCGCTGAACGGGGTTTACGAACAGACCGGCGGCAGCCGTATGGTTTCCCACAGACGTATCACCGATACGGTTTGCGAGACGGTGTTTGAGAACGGCACGGTCGTCCGTGTAAACTACGGGACAAATGATTATACCGACGGTTACGGAACGGTAAAGGCGTCAGACTATCAGGTTACAGGAAAGAAGTGAGTGTATGAAAAGAAGAAAAACGCTTGAGCGGCGGCGGGCATTTACGGGTTATACCTTCATACTGCCGTGGCTTATAGGACTTCTTATGTTTTTTATAGTTCCTATATGCACCTCGTTTTCCTACGCGCTTTCGCACGTTTCAATAGTGCGGGGCGGTGTGGATATCCGTTTCGCGGGTCTGCTGTATTTTAAAAACGCCTTTTTCTCAGATGAGAAATTTCTGCCATATCTTGCGGAGTCGCTCAAAAACCTCTGCGTGGAGGTTCCGATAATAATTATTTACTCGCTGTTTATAGCGGTTATGCTTAACGCCAAATTCAAGGGCCGCGGCGTTATGCGAAGCATATTTTTCCTGCCGCTGATGCTTTCGTCAAGCGTTCTGCTTTCCATTATAAACGATCAGAGCTATTCGGGCAGCGTGAGCGACACAAGCTCCGTGTTTATGGTTTCGAGTTTTTCAATGTCTGATATACTCGTTCAGGCAGGACTTCCCGATAAGGTGGTAGGCTACCTTACCATGGTGATCGACAGTATTTTCAATATGACGTGGCAGTCGGGCGTTCAGATAATACTTTTCCTCGCGGCGCTTCAGTCGGTTCCTCCGGCACTTAAAGAGGCGGCAGACGTCGAGGGAGCCACCGCGTGGGAATACTTCTGGAAGATAATAATTCCCATGATAAGCCCGATGATACTGGTCAACATAGTATTTACAATAATAGATAATTTCACAAGCTATACAAACGGAGTTATATCATATATAACCTCCGAGGCGGGAAATCTTCACTATTCATTTTCCTCGGCAATGACGTGGATATACTTCGCGCTTATAAGTCTTATACTTCTTATTGTGGTAGGTCTTGTGTCTAAAAAAGTATTCTATATGAATGATTGAGGAGGAAATTACCGTGCAGAATATAAAAGAAATGAAAAACACGCTTTTCAATCCTCACAGCAAGCTGGTGGCGGCGCGCAGGGTGCAGCATATTTCGATGACTGTTTTCCGTATCGCGCTTTTTGTGGGTCTTTCGTATGTAATACTTTATCCGCTGCTTTATATGGTGAGCAATGCGTTCAGAAGCGACGCGGATATACTCGATTCAAGCGTTATATGGGTCCCGAAGCATTATGTTTTTACCAATATAAAACAGGCTTTTGTGTCGCTTGATTATTCAAATTCATTATGGTATACTTTTTATTACAATATAGTTGCGGCGTTTCTGCAGGTGGCAATAACCGCATTTGTAGGCTATGGATTTGCGAGGTTTGAGTTCAGGGGACGAGGTATCCTTTTTGCGATTGCGCTTTTCACCATAATAGTTCCGGCGCAGACCACAATCATACCAATGTTTATCAACTTTTCAAATTTTGATGTGCTCTGGATTATGAAACTTTACCGGCTGATTACCGGAAGCGATACGGTAATAAGCATACTCAACACTCCGGCGGCATTCTGGCTTCCGGCGATGTTCGGAATGGGAATAAGAAGCGGACTGTTCATTTATATTTTCAGGCAGTTTTTCCGCAATATGCCAAAGGAGCTGGAAGAAGCGGCAATGATTGACGGCTGCGGTCCGTATTACACCTTCTTCCATATAATGCTTCCCAATGCCGGCACGATACTTCTGACCGGAAGCATTTTCTCAATGGTATGGTATTATAACGATTATTACCTTAATACCATGTTTGCGGATAAGCACCCGACACTTACGGTTTCTCTTTCTCACCTCTCTATGGCGATAGGCGAGTTTGTCTCGTTAAGCGATCAGCAGCTTATAAAAATAAGGGTTCAGGCGGGCTGTCTGCTTGTGATACTGCCGCCGCTTATTCTTTATTTCATAGTTCAGCGTAAATTTACACAGGGAATAGAACGTTCCGGAATAGTAGGTTAAATATTTAAAAGGAAAGGTATTTATGCATAAGGGCAGATTATTGAAAAAATTGAATGCTTTTATGACACAGCAAACAGCCCTGAGGCTGTTTGCTGCTTTTGCAACGATTTTTTTGATACTTGTCATACTTCTTGCGCTTATTGCCCGTGCTGTTCAGGAAATATACAGCGGAGAGCAGCGAAAAAACCGGGAAAATACTATTTCAAATATAAGCATCTCGCTTGAAAAAGCGATAAAAAACAACTGTCAGGCGTTTGTTGAGCGGCTGTATGCCGAGGGAGTGGAAAGGCTTTTTGACGCGCTTTCTCACGAGCCGAAGGCAGCGTCTGAGATGTTAAGCGAGATAGCGGACAATTATCCCAATATACAGAGCGCTGTTATATCCGCAAAAAGCGGTGATTCGGTCATAGGTGTCTCGACAGGAATATCCCCTGATCCCGGTGAATTTATCTCATGTCTTCAATATGATTATAATACTATTATTTCCCAGTTTGATAACAGCAGCTACTCTTATAATTTTTATCTGATAAATAAGCCGGTAGCGTCAACAGTTTTCCGTGAGATGGAGAGCTTTACGGTGGCTTACAAGCTTATTTCAGAGCGTGAGGGACAGTTCCTCGGGATACTGTTTCTCAACTTCAAGCGTTCTGAATTCCGTGATATGATAGGATTATCGGTACTTTCTTCAAAAGAAAATTTCTTTATTCTAAATCAGTATGATAATATTGTACTTCAGGCAGGAGATTTTTACCGACCGGATGAGCTGAGCTACGGAGGAATAGTACGCGGCTACAATAAAACAGACGATAAAATAGAAATTTACGGCGGAAATGAAAGCGGTGCACCCTACAAAACCGTGCTTACAGGTGCTGAAAGCGTGGGATTATGGGTGATTTACGCCGGACGCGTGAGTTTTATTCTCGCGGTTGTCTGTTTTTTATTTGTTCTGATTGTTTACTGCTACGTGCTGTTTGTAAGTCTTTATCAGAACAGCACGATAAAAAAGAGCCGTAAAATCCTTGAGGATCATAATAAAAACGATATAAATCAGGCGCTTATAGAGGATTCCTCATCGCTTGAGGGTCTTGTTTCCAAACAGGTGATATATGCGGACAGTCTTGAAAAGCAGAACAGCGACCATATTACGCTTATAAAGCGTAAGGTAATAGCGGACCTTTTCACGTCAAACGAGCCTTTGGAAGAAAATCATAAAAACGATCAGTTTGACCGGATAGGCATTAAAACGGATCAGTATTTTGCGGTTATTGCCTTTGATCTTAACTTGTCAGGCGGATCCGCCGAACCGGCGCATAAAACCGAGGATACTCAGCTGCTCCGGTTTGTCGCCGAAAATATTTTCAGGGAATACGGCGGATGCGACGCGCTTCTTATAAAAAATACGGTTGCCTGCCTTGTGTATGACGTAAACGAATTTGATATTGACAGTCTCAGGGAACATTCGCGACAGGTAATTGATATCTGTGACAGAGAGCTTGCATTCAGCCTGAGGGGCGGCATAGGCAATATAGTTTTCGGTGTGAACGATCTTCCGGAGTCTTATTACAGAGCGGTATGCGCGCTTGAAAATTCCGAAAAAACCGGCAGGAGTTTATGTGATTATACGGAAAGTGACAGTATACGCGACCGGAAATCTGATTACGCTAAAGCGATAGAGGAAAAATATCATCTTGTAAATCTCATAAAAACACAGGATTTTGAAAACGCGCGAAAGGTGCTCGCTGTACTAATTGACACATTAGCGGCAGACCCCGGCATATCTGATTATTCCTTCCGGCTTCAGGTGTATGAGACCGTCTGCGCTGCAATAGAAAATATTTTTTCCTTTGCCGAAGTATATGACGAGAAGTCAAAGGAAAATTATGAGCAGGCGAGAAAAATACTCTACTGCTATCAAATAGCCGAGATTAAGAATACTGCGCTTTCTGTATTCGATACGGCGCTGATGTACGCTACACAGCGGAGCGTCCATCAGGATTTGTTTATAGACACGGTATGCAGGATAGTTGAGGAAAATTATTCCAATCCCGATATGTCCGTAAGCTTTATAGCTGAAAAGATGAACCAGAACCCGAGGACTCTTTCAGCCAAGTTTATAAAGAAAACCGGAAGGGGACTGCTTGATTATATTCACAGCGTGAGGATAGAGCACGCGAAAGCCCTTCTTGCCAAAAACAAATCGGTGCAGGAGGTATCTGAACTGGTGGGATATGAGACGCCGAATACCTTTATACGTGTCTTCAAGCGTTACTGCAATATAACGCCGGGAAGCTATCAGGAAATTCACCGGAAAAAATAAATGTTTCAGTGTTATAGGCGGGTGCCGCATTTTGCAGCGCCCGCTTTCGGCAATACTGTGTTTGGATATTATGTATATAATTTATTTTATTTATATCGGATTTTGGTATATAAGCGGAAAACAGAAGATTGTTTAGCATCGGGGAAAGTGATAAATTTAAAAAGGAGCCAATAAAAAATACGAAATGAATATTTTTATGAAAATGAAAAAATTTATTTCCCTTTTTGCGGCTGCCGCCTTGGCGGTTATATCAATACTTCCCGCTTCCGCTGAGGAGGGCGGCGTAAAAGAAGTCCGTCCAAACTGGTTTGACGCGGATCAGAAAACCACATGGTGGGCGACCGATCCTTATGACGGAGTAAACAATGAATGGCGTTATTCCATTGATGTGGAAAACGGAAAATGGACATATACCATGCACGACAAATCAGCAGACTACGGCTCGGCTTCGAGCAACGGCACGGCGTACAGCATAGACCTTGACGAAACCCCGTATCTTAATTTTACTTCGGAAATGGTCGCCGAAAGCAGTAAAATAAGGCTGCGCCTTGAAAACAATGTTGATGTGGCTGTGGTATGATATGAACAACGATAAGGCGACAGATATGTATCTGATACTTATACCGTTTTCCGGTGATGCCGCGCAGTGGGGTAACCGACTGTACGTGAATCTCGGAACAGTAGCTCAGGGGGAATCGTCAGGCAAGTTTGAACTTTCATCATATGAAGAAATACGAAATGCCGCAAATTCCGCAAACAGCATATATATTACAGGCATAGCTTTCGGTCTGGAGGAATTTGTCACTAATGATACAATGAATTTGAAGGACCTTTACTTTGCCCCTGAAGACGTAACGTCTTCCGCTGAATTCTCATATCAGGGCGGCGGAATTTTAAAGGTTTCGGACGGTACGTCGGTCACCGTTACGGCTGACGTCGCGGTTACGGGCAACCCGTCTGTCACCTATAAACGGTATGTTGACGGCGTTCAGGCAGAGGCGGACGGCTCTGAATTTACTGTTTCAAACGATACGGTAGGCAATCACAGCGTTTACGGTGTAGTGTGCGTCGGAGACGATTATTATACCGCGGCGCGTTATGTCTCTGAAACAGTTTCCTACGGAGCCTATATTGCGGCAGATGTCAGTATGGACGGCGAGGTGAACGCCGAGGATCTCAGTGCTGTGCGCATAAAGCTCATTACCGGCGAGGCGCTGTCTGATATCGAAAGACTCTCCGCGGATCTTAACGATGACGGAGAAGTGGATATTCTCGACCTTATTAAAATCAAAAAGCCGATGTCGGAAAACATCGGCTGAAATAAATAAAAAGGACTGATTGTTTTGGAAAAATACGCATGGAAAGCCATACTCAAAGAGGGAAAAAAGGAAGAATATGTCAGACGGCATAATGAAATCTGGCCTGAGATGCTCGAGGTGCTCGAGGCTGCGGGAATAAAGAATTACACAATATGGAACACAGGGAATGAGCTTTTCGGATATTACGAGTGCGAAAAAGGCGCGGATTATGCCGCGGCTGTCCAGAACGAGAGTCCGGTAGTGGCAAAATGGAACGAATATATGAGCGACGTGATGATAATGGAAGCCGATCCCGTAACCGGCGCCCAGCCGCTGCTTGAAAAGGTCTTTTCTTTTAAATAATTAGTGACTTTTCCGGCGGGTTGTATTATAATCTTATTTGAAAAAATTTTACCTGGAGTTGTTGTTATGGATTTTCCGCTTAATTTTATAAAGGCAGGGGATAAATTTACCACCGTAGATGAGCATGTGCCAGCGCCTTTTTTTCGCCGTACGTTTACGGCTGAAAAGGAAATGGACTCTGCTGAATTGATTATCACGGGGCTCGGATATTACGAGCTATTTGTCAACGGCAAAAAAATAACCAAGGGTCCGCTTGCCCCTTACCGCAGCAATATTGACGACTACATTTATTATGACAGATACGATGTGACATCGCAGCTGTCCGGCGGCAAAAATGTTATAGGTATTATGCTCGGAAACGGAATCAGAAACGCTCCGGGCGCGTACATATGGGAGTTTGAAAAGGCACGCTTCAGAGGCGCTCCGATAACCGCGTTTTCTCTCTCGGTCAGGTATAAGGACGGAAGCGAGGAAACGGTTGTTTCTGATACCGATACGCTTACGGCTCCGTCCCCGGTGATTTTTGACGAGCTGCATTTCGGCGAATATTATGACGCGCGGCTTGAGATACCAGGCTGGAATTTGCCGGATTTTGATGACAGCGGCTGGAGCCGCGCCGTTCCCGCCGAGCCGCCGAGAGGTGAGGCGAGACTCTGCGGGGCGGACCCGATAACTGTCCGCAGCGTAATAAAGCCTGTCTCGGTCACAAAATATACGGACGATTCTTATATCTATGATTTCGGAGTCAATACCGCCGGATTATGCAGGCTCAGAATAAACGGCACAGAGGGTCAGAAGGTGCTTATGCGGTATTTTGAGACCTTTGTGGACGGTGAACCGTATTTCCGCAATAACCGTTTTGATCCCGACGACCGTTTCCAGGAGGACGAATATTACTGCTCCGGCAAGGGCACAGAGGAATATACGCCGCACTTTACATACCACGGGTTCAGATATGTGCTTGTGAGCGGAATAACGGCAGATCAGGCAACTTCACAGCTGCTTACTTATCTTGAAATGAGTTCGGATATAAAACAGGCCGGCGGTTTTAAGTGCAGCGATGAAACGGTCAATAAAATTCAGGAAGCCACAGTGCGTTCGGACACATCAAACTTCTTCTATTTCCCGACCGACTGTCCTCAGCGTGAAAAGAACGGCTGGACTGCCGACGCTTCGCTTTCGGCAGAGCAGGTTCTGCTAAACCTCGCTCCTGAAAAAAGCTATAAGGAATGGATGCGGAATATTTACAAGGCATTAAACGACAAGGGACAGCTTCCGGGAATAGTACCGACCGCCGGATGGGGATACCACTGGGGTAATGGTCCCGCGTGGGATAATGTTATAGTCTATATTCCGTATTATACCTATAAATACTGCGGTGACCGCCAGATACTCGAAGAGCTTGCGGTACCGCTGATGCGATACCTTAATTACCTTTTCACCCGTCTTGATGATAAGGGTCTGATTGCGATAGGCTTAGGCGACTGGTGTCAGGTCGGCCTTATCGAGGATCAGTTTAAAACCCCGCTTGTGGTGACCGACACCATACTCACCTGCGATATAGCGGAAAAGGCGGCGTTCATTTACGGCGAGCTTGGAATGGAACCGCAGAAGCAGTTTGCTCTGTCGCTTGCGGAAAAAACCCGCACCGCATTCAGGGAAAATCTTATCAATAAGGATTTGCTTACCGTAGAGGCCGGCACACAGACCGGTCAGGCAATGGCTTTATACTACGGAATGTTTACCGAAGAGGAAAAGGCGCGTGCGCTTGATGTGCTGGTAGGGTATATTCACGAAGCCGACGATCATTTTGATACCGGCGTACTCGGCGGAAAGGTAATATACCGTGTTCTCGCGGAAAACGGATATGCGGATCTTGCATATAAAATGATCACAAGACCGGATTTCCCGTCATACGGCAACTGGATTGCCCGCGGAGCCACAACTCTGTGGGAAGCGTTTTATCCTGAAAACGGACGCATACTGTCTCTTAATCACCATTTCTGGGGAGACGTTTCGGCGTGGTTCTATATCTATCTTGCGGGAATGAAAATAAATCCCAGCTGCAAAGACATAACGGAGGTTGACATAAAACCGTGTTTTGTGGAAGCACTTTCAGAGGTTTCCGCTTATCACGATATGCCGGACGGCAAAATTTCCGTAAGCTGGAACAGAAACGGCGGCAAAATTACGCTTGCGATCAAGGCGGCCGATAAGCTCCACGGAAAAATCGGACTTCCCGCAGGCTATGCTTTTGAGGACGGAGATACCGAAAAAGAGCTTAAATCCGGAAATTATTCGGTTATAAGAAAATAATTGCGCGAAAACGAAAAAACTATAACCGATTTATTACCGTAAAACACCGTATTGCTAATAGGCATATAAATGCCGATTAAGTATAGGCGGCGTGATTACAAAAAATTATCAGGACACCGATATGAGGCAGCAGCTGTCATAATCGGTGTCTTTTTAAAATGCTGTTGTTTAAGATAAAAAACTTTACTTGTTCAGTTTTAACTGTTATGATTGAGGTACAATATCATATGCAGGGTGCGGTCTGCCTTATTATGTCGGCGGACTTATTGAAACAAGGGAAGGGCTTATTGTAAATACTCCGCAGAAGTATATGGGTCTTACAGGCGCTCAGGTAGTTACCGGTTGTGAGGTAACTTCGGTAGATCCTTCATCAAAGACCGTAACCGCAGTTAAAAACGGCGAGAGCCTTACGGAAAGCTATGATAAGCTGATTATCGCCTCCGGAGCGGTTCCGGTCGTGCCGGATATGCCGGGGAAAAACCTGCCGGGTGTTTTCTGTATGCGCACACCGGATGATGCTATTTCTCTTCTTGATTATGGAAAGCGAACGGCTGCCGCAATGCCGCGGTCGTAGGCGCAGGCTTTATAGGACTTGAGGCGGCTGAAAACCTTAAATCGCAGGGTCTTGCGGTGACGGTGGTGGACGCGGCGTCGCAGATAATGCCGGGAGCTTTTGATCCGGAGATGGCTGATTATGCGAAGCGCCGGCTTAAAGACGCCGGAATCCGTGTGATAACAGGAAGCAAAATTGTTTCTGTAAAGGGAGATACACGTGCTGAGGGAATAGTGACCGACAACGGCGAGCTGTCTGCCGATGTGGTGGTTCTCGCTATCGGAGTGCGTCCCGCTACCGGTTTTCTTAAAGATACAGGAATCGAAATGTTCAAAGGGACTGTTCTTGTCGATTCACAGCTTCGCACGAATATACCTGATATTTATGCCGCAGGCGCTAAGCGAGGGATACGATCCGGCTACTGTGGTATGCGTTACCGACGATAAGGCTCACTATTATCCGGGAAGCCCGTCTTTTGCCACAAAGCTGACTGCGGACAGGGCGACTCGCAGGCTTCTCGGCATACAGGTGTTGGGCGCCGGAGCGGTTGACAAAATGGTTGATATTGCCGTAACCGGTATTGCCGCCGGAATGACGGTTGATGATTTCGATACGCTTGATTTTGCTTACGCTCCGCCGTTTTCCACTGCTATACACCCCTTTACGCAGGCTTGCTAATGTCTCGCTGCCTCATAAATTCAAGCTGGCGGTAGGCGGGTGCCCGAACAACTGCGTAAAGCCGAATCTCAATGATGTCGGAGTTATAGGCCAGCGACTGCCTGAACCTGAGCTTTCAAAATGCCGCGGCTGCAAGGTCTGCCAGATCGAAAAGCTCTGTCCGGTAAAGGCGGCTTCGGTTAAGGACGGAAAGCTCGTCATAGATCCCGAAATCTGCAATCACTGCGGACGCTGTGTGACAAAGTGCCCGTTCCACGCGCTTGATGAGGGCACATACGGATATAAAATTTATATCGGCGGCCGCTGGGGCAAAAAGGTCGCGGAGGGCAGACCGCTTTCCAAAATCTTTACCACCGAGCAGGAGGTTATCGATACAGTCGAAAAGGCTATTCTTTTCTTCCGTGACGAAGGTATTTCCGGCGAGCGTTTTGCCGATACCGTCGCCCGCCTCGGCTTTGATTATGTTGAGGATAAGCTGCTTAACGGTAAGCTCGACAAGGAAGCCGTAATGAAAAAAACAGTTGTCGGCGGCGCTACCTGTTGATATACTTTTTTGTGCCTCGCTGTATTGTGAGGCGCTACTTACCGCATAACGCGGAAAAATATCCGGCAATCAATGCCGGTAAAATTGCTGAATCGGAGCTGCCGTACCGTACGCATCGGGTTTAAGGCCTTAAAAGATTCCTTTTGAGCGGAAAACAAAAGAAGCACGCCCTAACAGTGTGCTTCTCTTTTCTGTATGCTTGGAGGTTTTTTTATGGTTCGTAAATCCGGTGCTTTTTTTATTGCTTTGATTTTTTTGATGCTTTGCGGCTGCGGATTGGCGGGAGATAATTCTTCTTATAATAATTCTGGAAATTCCACCGCGGGAAAATCCGGTTTTCCGTATACATTCACGGATTCGACCGGAAGCGAGGTGACGCTTGAATCACGCCCTGAGAGGGTGGCTGTGCTTTTTTCGTCCTTCGCCGAAATGTGGGGACTTGCCGGAGGAACCACTGAAATCACAGTAGGGGACTCTGTCGAACGCGGATTTGCCGGAGAAGACGCGGTTCTCGTCAATGACGGAGCAGGAATGAAAATCGATACGGAGCTGCTCGCGGCGGGCAAGCCGGATTTTGTGATCGCTTCTGCTGATATGTCCGCGCAGACCAAGGCATGCGAATATATGAGAAAAGCCGGGATTCCCTGCGCCGTTTTCAGGGAGGAAACGGTTGATGATTATCTTAAAATACTTAAAATTTTTACCGACATTACCGGAAATCCGGAAGCCTATGAAACCTACGGTACACAGCTTAAAAAGAGGGTGGACGAGGCGATTGCGGAAGCCGGCGAACTTGCCGGGCAGGCGGAGAATCCGGTATCTGTGCTGTTTATAAGAGCAGGTTCCGGCGATTCGTCGACCAAAGCCAAAACCGCAAAAGACCATTTTGTCGGAATTATGCTTGAAGAGCTGGGTGCGGTCAATATAGCGGACGAAGCGGGAGCCTTGTCAGATGGGCTTTCACTTGAGCATATCCTTGTAAAGCAGCCTGATGTAATTCTGGTTGTTCCTCAGGGCGACGAGGCGGCGGCAAAGGCGTATATGGACAGCGTGTTTGAGCAGAGCGGCTGGCGCGACCTTGACGCGGTAAAAAACGGCCGTTTCGCCTATCTGCCGAAAGAGCTTTTCCACTACAAGCCGAACGCGCGCTGGGACGAGGCATACAGATACCTGACCGGACTTCTGTATCCGCAGGAGGATAAAAATGATTAAGAAAACAGCGGCGGTTTTTCCGCTGCTTTTCGGATTTATGAAAGCTATGCGTGACGGCGGCAAAACCGTGATAGCAACTCTGCACAGCCCCGAAGACGCGGTTGAGCTTGCTGACCGCATCTGGGTGATGAGGGACGGAGGTATGGATTTTTCCGGAACGCCTGAAGAGTTTATCGAAAGCGGACAGCCGGAAAGAAATTTCAGCCTGCGCCCGCTTAAGGTGTTTTCTCCGGAGTGCGGTATATTTACCGTGTTCAGACCTTATGACGATACGGATTATATGAGCCGTTAATAAGCCGTCATGAAAATTTCCGCAATTTTGCGCCGGAAATTATAAAAGAAAAAAGCCGCATCGAGCGCGGCGATAGAATGATTGTAAGTTTGCGTGTTTCGGGAACCTGTTTGAATTGACTTAACAGAGGGCGTGTGATATAATTTTCGTATGGATAATCTGAATTTTATAATCGGGAAAAGACTATGTGAACTGCGTAAAAGCAACGGGCTGACACAGTCAGAGCTTGCAGAAAGACTCAATTATTCCGACAAGGCGGTGTCAAAATGGGAACAGGGAGAGTCTATGCCGGGCATTGAGGTGCTTTACAGGCTTAGTAAGCTGTATGGGGTCAGCCTTGATTACATCGTGGGCGAGGAGAGCGTCTGTGCGCCGCCTTCTCCTGTCAGGAAAAACCGCACCGCAATAACTCTTCTTTCGGTTCTCGCGGTGTGGCTTACAGCGACCGTTATATATGTGCTGTGCGATATTTTCTCCGGATTTAAACATTGGACGGTATTCTGCTGGTCGGTTCCGGCGTCTTTTATTGTCACAGTGGTTTTTGATGTTATATGGCACGGAAAAAGGCTGTTTTTTTTGTTTGTTTCACTGCTTATGTGGTCGCTCCTTCTATGCCTGTGTATCCAGTTTTTCAATTACAATATCTGGACTATACTCGGAATAGGCGTACCGCTTCAGGCGGCAACATTTTTATGGGCGTGGCTTGTAAAATAGAAAACGGGGTGTTTTTTTGGTAAAACTCGGAAATGACTGGGATGAAATTTTAGCTGACGAATGGGAAAAACCGTATTATAAGGAATTGCATTCCTTTCTTAAAAAAGAATATTCGTCAACCCGTATCTATCCCGATATGTACGATATATTCAACGCGCTTAAATATACTTCCTTCGCCGATACAAAAGCGGTTATAATAGGTCAGGACCCTTACCACGGCCCCGGGCAGGCTCACGGGCTTTGCTTTTCGGTGAAAAAAGGTGTTCCGCTGCCGCCGTCACTTGTAAATATATATAAAGAAATAACCGATGATACCGGAGTACAGATGCCGTCTCACGGCGAGCTTACGGGCTGGGCAAGGCAGGGTGTGCTGCTGCTGAATACTGTGCTTACAGTAAGGGCGGGGCAGCCGAACAGCCATAAGGATAAAGGCTGGGAGATTTTTACCGACAGGGTTATATCCGAGCTTAACAAAAAAACCACGCCGGCAGTATTTTTGCTTTGGGGCGCAAATGCCGAGCGCAAGGCGCAGGTTATAACAAATCCTATTCATCTGAAGCTGAGCTGTCCGCACCCGAGTCCGCTTTCAGCATACCGCGGTTTCTTCGGCTGCCGTCATTTTTCAAAAGCAAACGCTTTTCTTGAAAAAAACGGCCTTGAGCCGATAGATTGGGGAAATCTGTAAGTTACATTTTTTTACAATTTTTGTATATTATTGACATTTCGACATTTTTCGTGATATAATAGGAATAAAGGAGGAATCAAAATGAAATCTACTGGAATGGTAAGAGCGGTCGACAAAATGGGCCGCGTTGTAATACCAAAGGAAATACGCAGACAGCTCAAGGTCGAAAACGATGTTGACAGCTTTGAGATATATATGGACAACGACAAGGTAATACTTAAAAAGTATCAGCCCACCTGCATTTTCTGCGATTCACTGGCGGACAGTGTCGAGTTCGGCGGATATAACGTATGCAAGGACTGTATCGAAAAGCTGTACGCTATAAAGGACAATGCGGAATAATAAAAACGGCGGTGCTTGCACCGCCGTTTGAGAGTGTCGAAAAAGTCGACACTCTCTTGGTCGAGGATGCCGTTCGCTCGAAAATCTTTGATTTTCGGACTGCACTCCCTACTCTTGCGGTACCCGAAAAAAATTTACGCTTGGAGCGCGTATTTTTTTCGACCGCGGCGCCATAACAAGCTCTTTTATCCCGCCACAGGCGGCAATCGCTTGTTAAGCTCCGCCAATACCACACCTGTACCCTTGAAAAACCGCTTATTAAGCGGTTTTTCGCTTACAAGGAGTTTTTTCGACGCGCCTGTCGCCGAAAAAACAAAAATGCGGCTGAACGCCGCAGAAAAATAAAATTCGAGGTTTATCGACAGACTGAAACGGCGGTGCTTGCACCGCCGTTTTTTGCTTTCAATCAGTCGTTCATATTATTCTGAATGTACTCTACAACATCACCGATGGTTTTGAGGTTTTCTATTTCCTCATCGGGAATTTCCACTTCAAACTCGTCTTCAATCGACATAAGAAGTTCAACAACGTCAAGACTGTCTGCTCCGAGATCCTCGGCTATGCGGGTATCCGCTGTCATTTCCTCAGCGTCCGCGTCAAGCTGTTCTGCCAATATTTCTCTGATTTTGTCAAATACCATAATAATGCCTCCTGAAAAAGTTGCGGTAGAAACTACCATTGTGCTTAATCAAATAATATGTTTTTCACGGGCGTTTGTCAATACATTTTTATATATTTTTTCAAAAAGAGCGCAAACATTAAAAAATCTTGCAAAATTGAAAGGCTTGCTTTATAATACAGTAGTATACCTTATAAATGAAACGAAAGGTGGGACGCGGAGCGTTTTTTGTACGTTCCCCGATATGGCAAAGGAAAAACTTGTTAAATCCATAACCTCTATGGAGGAGGATTTCGCTAAATGGTACACCGATGTTGTCCTTAAGGCTGACCTTATAGATTATTCGTCGGTAAAGGGCTGTATGATTATCCGTCCTTACGGCTACGCGGTATGGGAGAATATCCAGCGTATTGTTGACGGTATGTTCAAGGAAACAGGACATGAGAATGTATATATGCCCATGTTCATTCCGGAAAGCCTTTTGCAGAAGGAAAAGGATCATATAGCCGGTTTCGCTCCGGAAGTGGCGTGGGTCACTCACGGCGGCGATGAGGAGCTGGAGGAGCGCCTGTGCGTCAGACCGACTTCTGAAACTCTTTTCTGTGACCATTTTAAAAATATAGTACATTCCTACCGTGACCTGCCTAAGCTCTATAATCAGTGGTGCAGTGTTGTGCGCTGGGAAAAGACCACAAGACCTTTCCTGCGTTCGAGAGAATTTCTCTGGCAGGAGGGACATACTCTTCACGCTACTGCCGAGGAGGCAAAGGCGGAAACGGTGCAGATGCTCAATATTTACGCGAAATTCGCCGAGGAATATCTCGCGATACCGGTGATAAAGGGCGAGAAAACCGAAAAGGAGCGCTTCGCGGGAGCTGAGGCAACCTATACGATTGAGGCGCTTATGCATGACGGAAAGGCGCTTCAGAGCGGAACCTCGCACTATTTCGGTGACGGCTTCGCGAGAGCTTTCGGAATAGAGTATACGGATAAGAACAACGCTCCGGCTACTCCGTTTGAGACCTCGTGGGGTATTTCAACGCGCCTTATCGGCGCGATAATAATGGCGCACGGTGACGACAGCGGTCTCGTGCTTCCTCCGGCGATAGCGCCGATTCAGGCGGTCCTGATACCGATTGCCTCTCATAAGGAGGGCGTGCTTGAGAAGGCTCGTGAGGTTTACGGCATTATAAGCAAGGTCTGCCGCGCTAAAATCGACGAGGGCGAGCAGTCGCCGGGCTGGAAGTTCGCGGAATATGAAATGAAGGGTGTTCCGATAAGAATAGAGTTAGGACCTAAGGATATAGAGGCGAACAGCTGCGTTGTAGTGCGCAGGGACAACGGTGAAAAAATAACCGTCAGCCTTGATACTCTTGAGGAAAAAATACCGGAAATTCTTACAGCTGTGCGTGACGGGCTTTACAGTAAAGCGCTTGAGCGCCGCGCGGCAATGACTTATGACGCTCATAACCTTGAGGAAATAAAGGAAATTGCCGATACCAAACCCGGGTTTATTCGTGCAATGTGGTGCGGAGACCGTGAGTGTGAGGAAAAGCTGAAGGAATACGCCGGCGTGACCTCACGCTGCATACCGTTTGAGCAGGAAAAGGTGGGAGATAAATGCGTCTGCTGCGGAAAACCTGCCGATAAAATGCTTTACTGGGGAAAAGCGTACTGATTTGACAAAAAATATTTATGTCTGCTCCCGCCGTTATAAACGGCGGGTTTTTGTTATGTTTTGTATGCGTTGAACAGATATTGCCAATTATATTATCAGACAAGAAAATTTTTCAAAAAACTGCTTGACTATTTACTTCGTTTGGTATATAATTATGAATTACTAATGATGATGGGATATTGTGCGCCTGCAATATTTTTTGCCTTGTTTTAAGTCAGGCGGCGCCTTTTCTTCACTGTTGTTGCTCTCACGGCTTATGCCGTAAAAAAAACTGAGGAGTGATCGTAAACCTATGGAGCCAACTTCAATGGTTAAACCCGTCCAGCTGGGTAAAAACACTCGAATGACCTTTTCCAAGATAAACGAAGTCATCGATATGCCGAATCTTATCGAGATACAGAAGGATTCATACAGATGGTTTGTTGAGGAAGGACTTAAGGAAGTTTTCCGGGATATGGCCGCGATTACCGATTACAGCGGTAATCTCCGTCTTAGCTTTGTGAATTACCGGCTTGACGATACGCCGAAGTACGATGTTACCGAATGTAAGGCGCGTGACACAACATATGCTGCTCCTCTGAGAGTCACCGCCCGTCTCGTAAACGCTGAGACCAATGAAATCAAAGAGAGTGAGGTCTCAATGGGGGATTTCCCGCTGATGACCGAATCCGGCACATTTGTTATTAACGGCGCAGAGCGTGCGATAGTGTCGCAGCTTGTGCGTTCCCCCGGTGTATATTATGCGGAAAAAACCGATGAAAAAACCGGAAAGAGACTTTTTTCTTCAACAATAATACCGAACCGCGGCGCGTGGCTCGAATACGAGACCTCCGCTAACGATGTTCTTTACGTAAGGATAGATAAGAACCGTAAGCTGCCTATCACTACTTTTATACGTGCGTTGGGTCTTGGTTCAAATGAACAGATAAAGGATTGGTTTGGCGAAGACGAGCGTCTGCTTGCTACGATCGATGCAGACGATACCAAAACGGTTGACGATGCTCTTATAGAAGTATACAAGAAGCTCCGTCCGAGCGAGCCTGTTACTATTGAAGGCGCTCAGAGCTATCTTGAACAGCTGTTTTTTGATCCGCACCGTTATGATATTTCACGTGTGGGACGTTACAAATACAATAAAAAGCTGGCAATAGGCGCCCGTATAAAGGGTGCGGTTTTGTCGCGACCTGTTATCGATCCGATGACAGGAGAGATAATTGCCGACGCGGACACCACCGTCAGCAAGGAGCTTGCCGGGGAGATAGAGAAAAAAGGTGTGGCTTTCGTCTATATAAATGTGATGGACAACGAGGGAAACGTCACAGAGGTAAAGGTAGTTTCAAACGGGATGGTAGAGCTTTCCGACTTTACCGATTTCACCGCGGAAGAGCTTGCCGAGCTTGACAGTCTCGGAATAAACGAGAAGGTTTCCTTTGCCGCTCTTAAAGAGCTGCTTGACAGCACAAACGGCAAAGAGGAACTGAGAGAGGCAATTCTCGCTCATGCAGATGACCTTATCCCGAAGCATATAACGATAGACGATATTTTTGCTACTGTCAGCTATTTCCTCGGTCTTCCGCACAATGTCGGTACGGTTGATGATATAGACCACTTAGGCAACCGCCGTATCCGTTCTGTCGGTGAGCTTTTACAGAACCAGTTCAGGATAGGCATTTCGAGAATGGAAAGGGTAGTCAGGGAGAAAATGACCCTTCAGGCTCAGGATCCCGACAGCATCACCCCCCAGTCTCTGATAAATATACGTCCTGTGGTAGCAGCGATAAAGGAATTTTTCGGTTCGTCGCCGCTTTCCCAGTTTATGGACCAGACCAACCCGCTGTCAGAGCTCACCCATAAGCGCCGTCTGTCCGCTCTCGGACCCGGAGGACTTTCACGTGACCGCGCTTCGTTTGAAGTAAGAGACGTTCATTACACTCATTACGGACGTATGTGTCCTATTGAGACGCCTGAAGGTCCTAATATAGGTCTTATCTCATATCTTGCTACATTCGCGAAGATAAACAAATACGGTTTTATTGAAACTCCTTTCCGCAAGGTGGATAAGGAAACCGGCAGGGTGCTTGACGACGTTGTTTATATGACAGCGGATGAAGAAGATGAGTTTGTTGTCGCGCAGGCGAACGAGCCGCTTGACAGCGAGGGCTATTTTGTAAATAAAAAGGTAAACGCGCGTTACCGTGACGGTTTCCACGAGGTTGAGGCGTCCAATGCTGATTATATGGACGTATCCCCGAAAATGGTTGTTTCGGTTGCGACAGCGATGATACCGTTCCTTGAAAACGACGATACAAACCGCGCGCTCATGGGTTCAAACATGCAGAAGCAGGCGGTTCCGCTGCTGCGTCCCGAAAACCCGATAGTCGCTACGGGAATGGAGTACAAGGCAGCCGTTGACTCGGGCGTTGTCGTTCTTGCGAAACGTGCCGGCGAGGTTACCTATGTTAGCGCTGATTTTATTAAAATCCGCGCGAATAACGGTGAAATTGACGAGTACAAGCTAATAAAGTTCCTGCGTTCAAACCACGGAACATGTATAAATCAGCGACCGATAGTGGAAGTCGGTCAGAAGGTTGAGGAAAAAGAGGTTATCGCTGACGGTCCGGCTACAAACGGCGGCGAGATTTCTCTCGGCAGAAACGCACTTATCGGATTTATGACATGGGAAGGCTACAACTATGAGGACGCGGTTCTTATAAACGAGCGTCTTGTGCGCGATGACGTTTATACCTCTATTCATATTGAGGAATACGAGCTTGAGGCGAGAGATACAAAACTCGGACCGGAGGAAATAACGCGAGATATACCGAATGTCGGTGAAGACGCCCTCAAAGACCTTGATGAACGCGGAATAATCCGTATAGGCGCAGAGGTTTCCGCGGGAGATATACTTGTAGGTAAGGTTACGCCCAAGGGCGAGACCGAGCTTACCGCTGAAGAAAGACTTCTTCGTGCTATATTCGGTGAAAAGGCGCGTGAGGTAAGGGATACCTCTTTGCGTGTGCCTCACGGCGAATACGGCACAATAGTTGATGTAAAGGTATTCACAAGGGAAAATTCCTCTGAATTAAGCCCCGGAGTTAATGTCGTTGTCCGCTGCTATATTGCGCAGAAGCGTAAAATATCTGTCGGTGATAAAATGGCGGGACGTCACGGAAACAAGGGCGTTGTTTCACGTATTCTTCCGAGCGAGGATATGCCTTTCCTGCCGGACGGCACCCCGCTTGATATAGTCCTCAATCCTTTGGGCGTTCCGTCCCGTATGAATATCGGTCAGGTGCTTGAGGTACACCTCGGTTATGCCGCAAGGGCACTCGGCTGGAATATCTGCACGCCTGTTTTTGACGGCGCGCATGAGGACGATATCAGGAAGTGCTTTGCTATGGCTGAAGAAGCAACCAAAGCTCCTGATTATAAGTATAAGGATACAGCGGGTCTTGATTTCTCAAGAATACCGCTTACAAGCGATGCCAAGACTCAGCTTTATGACGGACGCACCGGAGAACCGTTCGACAATCCGGTAACCGTCGGATATATGTATTATCTCAAGCTGCACCATCTTGTTGACGATAAGATTCACGCACGTTCCACCGGTCCGTACTCTCTTGTTACGCAGCAGCCTCTCGGAGGAAAGGCTCAGTTTGGCGGTCAGCGTTTCGGAGAGATGGAAGTATGGGCGCTTGAGGCTTACGGCGCGGCTTATACGCTTCAGGAAATACTCACCGTCAAATCGGACGATGTTGTCGGACGTGTAAAGACTTACGAATCTATTGTCAAGGGTCAGAATATACCGAAACCCGGTGTTCCGGAGTCATTCAAGGTTCTTATAAAAGAGCTTCAGTCACTGGGACTTGACGTTAAGGTTCTTGATAAGAATGAAGAAGAGATTGATCTGAAGCAGAGCTTTGACGATGACGATGATATAGGACTTGGCTCACCGAGTATCCCTGAGGACATGGATTTTGAAAATGACACCGTTGCCGACGACCTCACCGGATTCGGACTTGAGGATGAAAACGGAGATGCCATTGCTGACGGGGAAATTGATGACGATGCCGACGATTTTGTCTCGGACGACGAATTCAACGAAGAAATGTAACGGAGGGCAAATATGGCAGAAATTGAATTTGAATCAATAAAAATCGGACTTGCGTCTCCAGAACAGATAAGAAGCTGGTCACACGGCGAGGTTACCAAGCCGGAAACCATAAATTACAGAACCCTTAAGCCTGAGCAGGGCGGACTTTTCTGCGAACGCATTTTCGGGCCTCAGAAAGACTGGGAATGCCACTGCGGAAAATACAAGCGTATACGTTATAAGGGTAAAATATGCGAACGCTGCGGCGTTGAGGTAACACGTTCCAAGGTGCGCCGCGAGCGTATGGGATCTATTGAGCTTGCCGCTCCGGTATCACATATATGGTATTTTAAGACCATACCTTCAAGAATGGGTCTGGTTCTCGATATTACTCCAAAAGCGCTTGAACAGGTACTTTATTTTTCACAGTATATTGTTACCGACCCCGGAACCACACCGCTTGAGAAAAAGCAGCTTCTAAACGAAAAGCAGTACCGTGATATGCGTGAGAAGTATGAGGACGATTTCGAGGCTGGAATGGGCGCTGAGGCTATAAAGAAGCTGCTGTGCGAAATTGATCTTGACAAGACATGCGATGAACTCAGAGCGGAACTTGAGGGTGCCACAGGTCAGAAGAGCATACGTCTTCTCAAGCGCCTTGAGGTACTCGAAGCGTTCAGACAGTCCGGAAACCGTCCGGAGTGGATGATACTTGATGTTATTCCGGTAATACCGCCTGATCTTCGGCCGATGGTACAGCTTGACGGCGGACGTTTCGCCACAAGCGACCTTAACGACCTTTACAGGCGTGTTATCAACCGCAACAACAGACTTAAAAGACTGCTTGAGCTGCATGCTCCGGATATAATAGTCCGCAATGAAAAGCGTATGCTTCAAGAGGCGGTTGACGCGCTTATAGACAACGGCCGCCGCGGCAAGCCCGTGACAGGTCCTAATAACCGTGCTCTCAAATCCCTTTCAGATATGCTTAAGGGCAAGCAGGGACGTTTCCGTCAGAACCTTCTCGGTAAGCGTGTTGACTATTCGGGACGTTCGGTTATAGTTGTAGGTCCTGAGCTTAAAATGTACCAGTGCGGTCTTCCTAAGGAAATGGCATTGGAACTTTTCAAGCCGTTTGTTATGAAACGTCTTGTGGAAACAAAGGCGGTAACAAACATCAAGTCCGCAAGAAAAATGGTAGAGCGCGCCTCGAACGAGATATGGGATGCTCTTGAAATGGTGATAAAAGAGCATCCGGTTCTTCTTAACCGCGCGCCGACACTTCACAGACTCGGTATTCAGGCTTTTGAGCCGGTGCTTGTAGAGGGTAAGGCTCTTAAGCTCCACCCGCTTGTCTGTACCGCATACAATGCCGACTTTGACGGCGACCAGATGGCTGTTCATGTACCGCTGTCCGCCGAGGCGCAGGCTGAAGCGAGATTCCTTATGCTCGCCGCAAACAACCTGCTTAAACCGTCTGACGGTAAGCCTGTAACCGTTCCTACACAGGATATGGTTCTCGGTTCTTATTACCTTACTCTTGTAAAGTCGGACGAAAAGGGAGCCAACAAGGTTTTCAAGGACAAGAACGAGGCTATAATGGCTTACAGTGACGGAGTTGTAGGACTTCACGCCCCTATCAGAGTACGTGTGACCGGTGAAAACGGTGAAAGCGGACTGATATGGTGTACTGTCGGTTTTATAATCTTCAACGAGTCTATACCGCAGGATCTCGGCTTTGTTGACCGCAGCAATCCGACTCACAGACTTGACCTTGAGTGGACATTTACCGTAAAGAATCCGTCTACCAATTTTATTGAGAGCAACGATGATATTATTCAGAATAAAGTCGGCAAGAAACAGCTCGGTAAGATAATTGACCGCTGTATCACGATACACGGCACGAGTGAATCTTCAATAGTACTTGATAATATCAAGGCAACCGGCTTTAAATATTCTACGAAGGGCGCTATAACAGTAGCCGTAATCGACGCGGTAATACCGCCTGCTAAAAAGGAAATTCTCAATGACGCAGAGGCACAGATAGACCGTGTCAGCCGCGATTACCGTCGTGGTCTTATAAGCAACGAAGAGCGCAGCCGCCATGTTATAGAAATATGGAACAAGGCTACTGAGGATGTTGCTGACGCGCTTAAGGGCAACCTTGATGAGTTTAACCCGATATTCATGATGGCGGATTCAGGCGCCCGCGGCTCCATGAGCCAGATAAGACAGCTCGCCGGAATGCGCGGACTTATCGCGAATACAGCCGGTAAGGTTATAGAGGTTCCGATACGTTCAAATTACCGTGAGGGTCTTAATGTTCTTGAATACTTCATTTCCTCCCGCGGCGCGAGAAAGGGACTTGCCGATACAGCTCTTCGTACAGCTGACTCGGGTTATCTTACCCGTCGTCTTGTTGACGTCGCTCAGGATGTTATTGTCCGTGAGAATGACTGCGGCACCGAGGAAGGTCTTATGATATCCGACATTAAGGACGGTAATCATATACTCGAGCCGCTTGAGGAGCGTCTTGAGGGCAGATACCTTCTGCATGACGCCATAAACCCTGAAACAGGCGAGATAATCTGGTCGCATGAGGATATAGTCACCGGCGACGCGGCTAAAAAAATCGTTGACGCCGGAATTACTCAAATTGAAATCCGCTCTGTGCTTACCTGCCACAGTCATCACGGCGTGTGCAGAAAGTGCTACGGCAGAAACCTCGCTACAAGCAAGCCGGTCAATATCGGAGAGGCTGTCGGAATCGTTGCCGCTCAGTCAATAGGCGAGCCGGGTACACAGCTTACGATGCGTACCTTCCATACCGGCGGTATAGCCAGTACTGAGGATATCACACAGGGTCTTCCGCGTGTTGAAGAGCTTTTTGAGGCGAGAAGACCGAAGCGCTGCGCTCTTATCGCCAAGATTGACGGCAGAGTGCGTATAACCGAGGAAAAGAAGAGCAACGTAATAATCATTACCAATGACGAGCTGAAGACCGAGGAAAAGGTTACGATACCGTACGGTATCCGCTGTCTTGTCAATGACGGCGATGAGGTCAAGGCGGGCGATATGCTCATACCCGGCGCCAAGTATCCCCAGGATATTCTTGAGGCTCAGGGCCCTGAAGCGGTAGAGGAGTATATTATAGCCGAAATTCAGAATGCTTACCGTACACAGGGTGTTGATATCAACGATAAGCATATAGAGGTTATAGTTCGCCAGATGATGAGAAAGCTGCGTGTGCTTGATGCCGGTTCAACCGACCTGCTCCAGAACGTAAGCTATGAGTACAAGGAAATAGCTGAAGCGAACGCTAAAGTTCAGGAGAGAATAGACGCCGGAGAAGAAGGACTTACAAAGGCAACATACCGCGCTACGCTGCTCGGTATCACCAAGGCTTCGCTTGCTACGGAGTCGTTCCTGTCAGCGGCATCATTCCAGGAGACTACAAGAGTGCTCACTGAAGCCGCTATAAAGGGCAAGGCGGACCCGCTCTTCGGACTTAAAGAAAATGTTATTATAGGTAAACTCGTACCTGCGGGTACAGGAATGCGCTGTGAGGAGATAAATCCTTCTGAATATTATGAGCAGGAATCTGAAGTTTCCAATGAGGATACAGCAGAGGAAATGTTTATAGACGATGAGTCTGCATCGGAACAGACAGCTGCGGAATAATCGGTAATTTGTATTCATGAGTGCATAGCAGAAAACAGAATTAAAGCGTGCGCCGTTTTCGGCGCACGCTTTTTTCGTATTAATGCCTTTAGGCTGGTTTGCTCAAAGAGCAAACCAAACAACCACCCGCTATGCGGGTGTGCGTAAAAAGTT
>CALWIZ010000034.1 GCA_944380885.1 uncultured Clostridia bacterium
CCAAAGAAGCACCGCAATTTTGATACAATGGGTATCAAGGTTGCGGTGCTTTCTTTTTGCCCAAAAGCCCTGATTTCAAGTGCTTTCTGGTTTTTGAGGTATCTGCTGCTGCTCGGCAGAATGATAGCCCATCGCCAATCCAGTCCGCAAAGGCACCGGATTGCCGTGGGCTATCGTTTGTTTTACGGCAAGCTGTCCGAGATGCTCAAGAAGATCATTATGCAGCGTATTTTTACCAATAAATCTGACTGTGTCGTAATAAGTGCGTTTTAAGGGTTTTCATGTAAAAGTCTGAACGGCGAATGCCTTCAGACTTTTTAAATTTAAGAGGATTACGTTAATGAATAGTGACACGAATATTTATATAAAAACTATGTAATACGGATCAAAAGGAAAGATGGTACAACTTATTTCGCATTGGCGGTTTGTGTTTCTACCACCGCCGGACATTAAACGGCAGCATTTGATTTATTAAAAAGACGGGCGCATGAATATATGCGTCCGTCAGACTATTGACAATTTTTAAATTTTATTTTTTTGCTGCTAAAAGCCGCATTTTTGTTTATCCGCAGAATTTCGTCGCGATGCGTTTGCTGCATTCGGCGGGGGAATATTCCCATTCGTCGAGCGAATCTCCGGTATAAAAATATTTTATTTCAGGTGAATAAAATGAATCAAAACTGTCAATAATAATAAGTTTTATCTTCATTTTTTCACGTATAATGCTCTTGATATATACGCTTGCCTGCTGACCGACGGCAACATCGGGACGCGGCTCCGCAAGACCGGCAAGATTGGGCGTGAGCTCAACGAAAACGCCATAATTTTCAACACTTCTTATGACTCCGGTTACTGTCTGACCAGGCGAAAAAAGCGCGGCGTTTTCCTCCCATGTGCCTAAAAGTTCCTTGTGGGAAAGGGTTATCCGACCGTCTGGGTCAATATTTTTTATTACCGCGCGGATAGTCTCTCCGGCGGAAAAACGGTCACGCGGGTGAGATATGCGTGATACTGAAATAGCGTCTATCGGAAGCAGAGCGATGTTTCCGCAGCCTATGTCGCAGAATGCCCCGAAGGATTCAAGGTGGGTAACACGCGCGTCAATAATGTCGCCCGTTCTGCATGACGACATTATGTACTGCCGGCACTGTTCCTGAGCCTTTTTGCGTGAAAGCAGGGCTATAAGTTTTCCGTCAGCACTGTTTTTAAATCCGGTTACGACAAAACATACCGGCTTTCCTACGCGTGAAATAAGCGCTATATCGCGTGTGCTGCCGTCCGCAATGCCTATGGCGCCCTCTTCTCTCGGAATAATACCGGTTATGCAGCCGAGATTCACTATAAGATTGTGCGCAGCGTCACACATTGTAACCGTTGCCTCCATAACCGTCTGCCTTGCCTGCGCCTCGGCAAGAACGGCGGGGGTTATATTTTTTTTACAGTCCGTTAAAGCGCTCAGCATTCCTTCGGGATAATATGCATTCATTTTTTTCACCTTTCCTTGTATACTTATACATTCGGCATTGCCGTATAAAAAAGTATATGCCTAAAAAGGCGCAAAAATGATAGAATTCTGTCTGACGGAAAAAATTTTTAAACAATTCCGGCGCAAAGAAACAGTAAAACGTTTTTTTAAGTGAAATGAAAGCTTTTTATTAAATAAAGGGGCTTGTAAAGGATTTTATTTAATGAGTTAAATCAGATTTTCAAATATTTTAAAGCAGCGTAAAAGCAAAAACCGCGCACCGGAAAAGTACGCGGATTGTCCGCGGCGACACGCCGCTGGCGCGCTGAGAGTAAGCCGGTCAAGAAAAACAGTCCGGGGGACTGTTTTTTCAGGCGCGTCCCTCCCGCAAGCGCGAGTGTAAGCGACGCGCGAGCGGTGCATTAAAGCCTGTACAAAAAAGAAAGGGAGCAGCATATTTGCTACTCCAAAACTTTTTGAAAAGTAAAATTTTAGACGCGACGCAGAAAATAAGAACCGCGTGCCGGAAAAGTACGCGGATTGTCCGCGGCGACACGCCGCTGGCGCGCTGAGAGTAAGCCGGTTAAGAAAAACAGTCCGGGGGACTGTTTTTTCAGGCGCGTCCCTCCCGCAAGCGCGAGTGTAAGCGACGCGCGAGCGGTGCATTAAAGCCTGTACAAAAAAGAAAGGGAGCAGCATATTTGCTACTCCAAAACTTTTTGAAAAGTAAAATTTTAGACGCGACGCAGAAAATAAGAACCGCGTGCCGGAAAAGTACGCGGATTGTCCGCGGCGACACGCCGCTGGCGCGCTGAGAGGGACTCGAACCCCCGACCCTCTGCTTAGAAGGCAGATGCTCTATCCAGCTGAGCTATCAGCGCACATATTAAAAATTCAGCATCATACATTATAACACACGGCGCACAAATAATCAAGCATAATTTAAAGCATTTTTTCGCGCGTCACATTTTTTGCGTTCCGCGGCGGGATAACTTGACACGCGGCGCTTAAAACTGTATTATGAAGATATAATATAAATGGGAGGATAAGCCTTATGGAATACAGATACGATACGCAGCTGCTCATAGAGGGCAGCGGACTTGACGAGGACGCGATAAACGATTACTTTACCGAGCATTTCAAGGGCGATTGCCTGCTTGCGGTGGGGGACGAGGAGCTTATTAAAATCCATTTTCATACCAATGAGCCGTGGCAGGTGCTTGAATACTGCGCTTCTTTAGGCGAGATATTCGATATCGTGGTTGAAGATATGGACCGCCAGTCAAGAGGACTTAAAGGATAATAATTTAAACAAAGCTGCGGCACCGCCTTTTTAAGGGTGGTGCCGCATATCTTTATTTTTCGGTTCTACGGTCATCTGTGCTTTCACCGGTCCGCTTTTCAATAATAAAGCGGGGTCTTGCCTTTGTTTCAAGATAAATTTTCCCGATATACTCGCCTATTACGCCGAGACTTAAAAGCTGTATTCCGCTGAAGAAGCAGATAATGCTCACAATAGATGCCCATCCGGCGACCGTGCTGTTAAGCAGGCGCATTATGACCGACCATAATATTCCCGCAAAGCTTATAACAGCGACGATAAAGCCGAACGCGGTTATCAGACGCAGAGGTTTTGTGGAAAGGCTTGTTATACCGTCAATCGCGAGCGAAATCATTTTTTTAAGCGGATAATGGCTTTTTCCGGCAATCCGTTCTTTTCTCTCATAATAGACGCAGGTGCTTTTGAAACCTACCAGAGGCACCATTCCGCGCAGGAATATGTTTACCTCTTTAAATCCGGCAAGCTCCTTTAGAACACGGGACGATAAAAGCCTGTAATCAGCGTGATTGTAAACCACATTAGCTCCCATTTTACCCATCAGCCTGTAAAATCCCTGAGCGGTGGAACGCTTGAAAAATGTATCGCTTTTTCTTGAGGAACGCACGCCGTAAACTATCTCGGCGCCTGAAAGATACTCGTCCACCATTTTGTCAACGGCGTTTATATCGTCCTGCCCGTCGCAGTCGATGCTGACGGTTATATCGCATTTGTCCGCCGCCTCTGTAAGACCTGCGAGCAGGGCGTTCTGGTGACCTCGGTTGCGGCTTAAGGAAATACCGGTAAAGTATTCGCTCTTTGCCGCCAGATTTTCTATTATCGTCCATGTCGAGTCACGGCTGCCGTCGTTTACGAACAGAACGCGGCTTTTACCGCTTATTTTTCCGGCGTTTATGAGTGAAATAAGTTTTTCAGAAAACATCGGCGCCGTTACCGGCAGAACCGCTTCCTCATTGTAGCAGGGAATTACGATATATAAAACAGGTGTCAACGGTTTTTCCTCCGTTTATTTTATCGTTCCGGTAGAGGTCTCTTTCTGGATAACGTCATGAGCGCCGCCTTCAATTATGCTGGTAGCGGAAACAAGAGTCAGCTTTGCCTTTTTTTGAAGCTCCGGAATGGTAAGCGCGCCGCAGTTGCACATTGTGGATTTTACCTTTGAAAGTGAAAGGCTCACATTATCTTTCAGGCTTCCGGCATACGGCACATAGGAGTCAACACCCTCCTCAAAGGACAGCTTTTTGTCGCCTCCGAGGTCATAGCGCTGCCAGTTGCGTGCGCGGTTGGAGCCCTCGCCCCAGTATTCCTTGTAATAATTTCCGTTTAAGGTGACGCGGTTTGTCGGGCTTTCGTCAAACCGCGCGAAATATCTTCCGAGCATCAGGAAGTCGGCTCCCATTGCGAGAGCCAGCGTCATATGATGGTCGTGTACGATTCCGCCGTCCGAGCAGACCGGAACATATATGCCGGTTTTCTCAAAATACTCGTCGCGCGCGGCGCAGACCTCTATAAGCGCGGTCGCCTGACCTCTGCCTATTCCCTTGGTCTCACGGGTTATACAGATTGAACCGCCACCGATGCCGACCTTTACAAAATCGGCGCCCGCATCTGCCAAAAAGTTGAATCCGTCGCGGTCAACAACATTTCCGGCGCCTACCTTTACGCTGTCGCCGTATTTGTTGCGTATGAATTTAAGCGTTCTTGCCTGCCACTCGCTGAAGCCTTCGGATGAGTCTATGCAGAGCACGTCGGCCCCGGCGGCGATAAGCGCCGGCACACGCTCCTCATAGTCCCTTGTGTTTATTCCGGCACCTACGACATAGCGCTTGTGACTGTCAAGCAGTTCGTTGGGATTTTCCTTGTGCGCGTCATAGTCCTTGCGGAAAACAAAGTATTTCAAATTGCCGTTCCTGTCAACTATCGGCAGGGAATTGAGCTTGTGGTCCCAGATTATATCGTTCGCCTGCTTTAAAGTGGTGTCCTCGTCGCCTACAATCAGCGAAGCAAGGGGGGTCATAAACTCGCTCACCTTTGTGTCCTCCGACATACGGCTGACCCTGTAATCCCGGCTTGTGACTATTCCGACCAGCTTTCCGTCAGGTTTGCCGTCAGAGGTTACTGCTATCGTGGAATGTCCGTTTTTCGCCTTGAGCTCAAGTATATCGGCGAGAGTGCTGTCGGGAGTAACGTTGGAGTCGCTTACGACAAAGCCGGCCTTGTAGCTTTTTGCGCGCTCGACCATAGCCGCCTCAGCCTCAACCGACTGCGAGCCGTAAATAAAGGAAACGCCGCCCTCGCGCGCGAGCGCCACGGCAAGCCTGTCTCCCGAAACCGACTGCATTATTGCGGAGGTAAGCGGTATATTCATACTTATAGCAGGCTCCTCACCCTTTTTGAACCTGACAAGCGGTGTTTTGAGACTTACATTTGACGGTATGCACTCCGACGAGGAATAGCCCGGCACCAAAAGGTATTCGTTAAAGGTGTGAGATACTTCCTTGAAATAATAAGCCATGCTTTTTACTCCCTTTCTTTTTTGTTTTTTCAATATATGTATTTATATGATTATAGCATAACACAGCGGCTTGTCAACAGCAAAATGCCTGCATAAAACAGAAAAAAGGCAATAAACTTCGGTCAGAAGCAAAAAAGATTTAAAAATGCTTGATTTTAAGGGAAAAGTATGGTATAATACTTCGGCTGTGCGGAATGCACGGTAATTTAATACACACATTCCGTCTTAACCGGCAGGGTGTTCGCAAGGATTCGCCGGAAAATGTCGGGATGGAGGAGTAACCTTAGGAGGAATAAAAATGGCATCAGTAGTATCAATGAAACAGCTTCTTGAGGCAGGTGTTCATTTCGGACATCAGACAAGACGCTGGAACCCGAAAATGGCGGAGTACATTTTCACAGAGCGTAACGGAATTTACATTATCGACCTTCAGAAGACCGTTAAAAAGCTCAACGACGCTTATATGTTCGCCCGCGACATTGCGGCTGACGGCGCCGATATTCTGTTCGTAGGAACAAAGAAGCAGGCTCAGGACTCTATAAAGGAAGAGGCGGAGCACTGCGGTATGCCGTATGTAAACGCCAGATGGCTCGGCGGCATGCTTACCAATTTTACAACTATCCGTACCCGTATAGCGAGACTTAACCAGCTTCGCGCCATGAGAGACGACGGAACCTTTGAGCTTCTCCCCAAAAAGGAAGTTATAAAGCTCAATCTTGAGATTGAAAAGCTCGAGAAGTTCTTAGGCGGTATCCAGGAAATGAAGAAAATACCGGGCGCGCTCTTTATAGTTGACCCCCGCAAGGAGAGAATCGCGGTTGCTGAAGCGAAGAAGCTCGGTATCCCGATCATTGCTATTGTTGACACCAACTGCGACCCTGACGAGATAGACGCCGTTATCCCCGGAAACGATGACGCTATCCGTGCGGTCAAACTCATCGCAGAGACAATCGCTGCAGCCGTTATTGAGGGAAGACAGGGCTCTGAAATGGGCACTGCCGCCGCTGACGAGGCTGAGGAAGCTCCGGCTGAGGCTGAAGAAACCGCAGAGGCTGCCGAATAATAAAAGGCACGTATCATTATTAACAGGAGGAAACAAAAATGGCTTTTACCGCTAAAGATGTACAGGCTTTAAGAGAAAAGACCGGCTGCGGCATGATGGACTGCAAGAAGGCTCTTACCGAATGCAATGGCGATATGGACGCCGCCACCGATTATTTAAGAGAAAAGGGACTTGCTTCCCAGGCTAAAAAGGCCAGTCGTATAGCTGCCGAGGGTACAGTATGCGCTTACACAAAGAACGGCGTTGGCGCTGTTGTGGAAATCAACAGTGAAACTGACTTTGTCGCCAACGGCGACGGCTTCAAGGCGCTCGCCGCAGAAATTGCCGAGGTTGTAGCGGAGCAGAACCCTGCCGACGTAGAGGCGCTGCTTGCCTGCAAGAAGGACGGAAAGACCGTTGAGGAAATGGTACAGGAGCTTTTCCTTGCCGTTCGCGAAAATATAAAGGTACGCCGTTTTGCCCGCTTTGAGGGTAAGGTGGTATCCTATGTTCACGCAGGCGGAAAGATCGGCGTGTTGGTCAATTTTGATACTGCGCTTGACGCTGACAATGCCGACTTTATCACAATGGGCAAGAATGTAGCGATGCAGATAGCCGCTATGAATCCGTTATATCTGGATGAGGCTTCGGTACCTGCTGAGGTTCTTGAAAAGGAAAAGGAAATCCTTATCGCTCAGATGAAGGAAGACCCCAAGATGGCAAATAAGCCTGACGCTGTTCTCGGAAAGATAGTGGAAGGCAAAATCGGCAAGTACTACAAGGAAAACTGCCTTGTGGAGCAGCAGTTTGTTATGGACGGCGATATAACTGTTGGCAAGTATGTTGAGAACACCGCAAAGTCTCTCGGCACAGAAATAAAGATTACTTCATTTGTCCGCTTTGAGAAGGGCGAGGGCATTGAAAAACGCAGCGACGATTTTGCTGCCGAAGTAGCAAGCATGGTAAAATAAAAAATGAAAAGATGGATTTGATTATCCCGCTTTTTTTGATTAGGAAAGCTGCCGAATCGGCAGCTTTTTTATTTTCATGTGAGAGAAAAGGGCGTCCTACGCGTCTAATAAGTGAGAGGATAACGCGTTGCCTTTCTTTGGGAGGGGATTTTATGGAAAACGGGGAAAATGCCTACCGTCGGTATCTTGACGGCGATGACGGTGGAATGACCGAAATAATAAGGCTTTATAAGGACGGTCTTATTTTCTACATAAACGGCTTTGTACGGGACATTCTGACTGCCGAGGAGCTTGCCGAGGAAACTTTTTTCAGGCTGGCGGTAAAAAAGCCGAAATTTTCCGGAAAATCCTCTTTTAAGACATGGCTTTACACGGTCGGCAGAAACTCTGCATTTGATTATCTGCGGAAAAACGGCTCAGCGCGTGAAATTTCCGTAAACGACTGTGAAAAGCTGTTGATTTCAGGCAGTGCCGAAAACGAATGCCTGAAAGAAGAAAGAAAACAGCTTGTCTGCACGGCGCTTTCAAGGCTGAAACCCGAGTACCGCAGGGTGCTTAGCCTTGCATTTTTTGAGAACTTTTCAAACGCCCAGACGGCGGAGATTATGAAGAAGAGCCGCAGACAGGTTGAAAATCTTATTTTCAGGGCGAAAAAATCGCTCAAAGCGGAGCTTTTAAAGGAGGGCTTTGACTGTGAAGACTTATGAAGAAATGGCAAAAAGCGTAATTGAACGCAGGGACAGCTATAATAAAAGAAGGAAAAAGAGAATAAGGACAGCGGTAAGCGTTTCGGCGGCGTGCTGTATTTGCCTCTCCGTGATTGTGGGGACGGCGGTGCAAAAATACGGTTTGCCGTGGCAAAAGCCGGAGATTACCGCTGAGGACAGCACTGTTATAGGTGAAAAGGACACGGTTGACGATGCCGGAAAAGAAAGCGCTGCAAATAACAGCCAAAATTCGGATACGCAGAACGGGACAGCGGACGGCAAGACAGACGAAAGCAGTAACGTGGCAGGCTCCGCGGGAGCAGATGTGTCGCATAAGCCGAATAACTATGTTCCGGACGGCAGCGAGAGAAAAATGATTTCCTCGTACGGTTCAGGCACTGTATCCGGCTCATACGCGGCGCCCGCAAACGGCGAATACGGCTTTTCCATACCTTTGAGAAGCGCAATGGAGGAATACGGGGACTCGGTTCTGTATCGCGTGGTAATTGACGTGTTCAGAGGGAAGGAGCAGCTTGCCTCTGACAGCGACAGCGTGAAGGCAGAGCAGGAGCGACTTTCCGAAAAAGGGTATACGGTAGCCGCCGAAACCTATTATGACGGAAGCAGAAATCACTGTTATTTCACTCTGCATGCTGAATATGACGAGCTTAAAAATTTTGCTGCGAGCGAGGATTACGGATATTTTATCTGTCTGTATGATGAGCGAATAGAATAAATTAAAATGAACCGCCTTTTTGAAAAAAGACGGTTCAGACTGTCGATAAACCTGAAACGGAAAGCAAATTGTACAAATGCAAAATTTTCGGTCAAACCTTTAGGGAGGTTTGCGGATTCCAAAGGCAGAGCCTTTGGACGCTTTCCGCAGAAAGCGGAATCCTTTTGCCTTAAAAAACGCAGGAAAGGGTGAAAAAACAGTCCGGTGGACTGTTTTTGAGGGGAAACCCTCGTCGGGGGTTTCCCTTTAACCTGCTCTGTATTTGTACAATTTTCCAATTAAAAATGACTTTTTCTACAAGCTGGAACCGCCTTTTTAAAAAAAGGAGGTTCTTTTTTAATATCATTCCATAGTATAAGGGAAATACATATTTTCCGGTTTCAGATTATCAGGCCCAAAGTACATGGCGGTATAACTTTCCGTATTTGTGTCCTTGAAATTCCGGCAAAGCTCTTTGAAGCCGCCCTCAGGCAGCGCGGAGCAGTCAGCCGGTTCCGTGCGGCGGGCGGTAAAAACGGTAAAGCCCAGCTTTTCGTAAAATTTAATAAGCCCTGAGTCAGCAGGCTTTAAGAAAAGCGGCACGCCCTCAGCTTTAAGGCTTTCTATAAGCCGGCTCATATACCCCATTTTCCGGTATTCGCGCTTTGTGGCAGCGGCAAATACATAAAAAGCGTCTGTGCTTTTCTCTCCGCACATAATACGGCAGGGCAGCGCGAAAAGTATGGCGGCGGTTTTATCGCCGCACATTTCAAAACGGCAGTACTGCCCGCAAAGCCCGAAAAGCAGGTTTTCAAATGAGGTGTCGGGATCATTAAAGGCTTCACGGTAAATCTCTCGGCATTCATTTTCGTTCATAGCTGATCCTTTTTTGTGCAGCGGTATTTTTTAAGCAGGATTTCAGGATTGTATGAGAGCTTTGCTTTTCTCAGTCCCTCAAGTCCCAGATCGTCCTCACGGTTTATATATTTGAAGTCAGTAAGCGTTTTGGCAAACTCGTTGTTTATAACCGTGTAAGCCGTCGCGTAGTCCGGCAGGGCCTTTTCTATGTGCGTGTCAAACACGCTGTCATTTACCGCGGAGCCCAGTGTAAAGGCTACCGCTTTTTTATCAACATATATGGCGCCGCCCCTTATTCCGAGTTTCTCAGAATTATCAAGCATAAGGCTGATACCGCGCTTTTCGCAGAGCATATAGCTGTCTTCTTTCTGAATGTTCTGCTCGTACCACTCTGCGGCACAGCGGCGAATGTCTTCCTTTATATCGGCAGAAAGCGGACGGAATTCCCATTCAAAGCTCCTTGAAAAGGCGCTGATATGATTGCGTTTGCCGTGATATTTTTTGCCCGAAAGCTCAGCTAAATCGCTTTGCAGATAAATGTAGTCAAAAGCGTCACGCTTCTCCTCAAAGCAGTACTTTTCTCCGAAACGCTCGCGGAAAAGGTCGAGACGGGTGCCCTCCTGTACCCAGAAGTCCGGATAATCCTTTCCGCTGTAACGCTGAATAAGCTCGATTCCTTTGTCAAAATCATCACCGAAAGGAAGCCGGTAAAGGCTGTTTTCCCCGTGTCCCGACTTGATTATAAGCTGACCGCTTTCTTCTGCCCACATATTATTGTAGGCGCACTGCCATACAAGCATATTGACAAATGTATTCTCGCAGGAAAACTCTCCCGGCTTTTGCGTGTATTTCCTGAAAATTTCTATATCTTCGATTTCTGTTTTTTTAAATTTAAGCATAAATACTTCCCGTTTTTTATTAAAGCAGGGTTTATTCCCTGCTTTAATTATTCCCTGTGATTTTAAATTATTCGGCTGCCGTACCTTCTGAGGCTGTCGATGAGGTCTGTGAAGATGAGGAAGTTTCTGATGAAGAGCTTTGCTGCTCTTTCGATTCCTCGGCTTTCTGTTTGTCTACTTCGGAAGCAGTGCCGAGAGCGGTTCCGGAGTGCTGCGTGCAGTATCCCGGAGTATTGCTCTGCTTGTACCAGCCTTTTGCCTTAGAGGGGCAGGCTGAAGTGGCGAGGTTGCCGCTCTTGGTGCAGTAGTATCTTTCGGTGGCATAGCTGCTGTCCTCAAACTGCTTTGCCTCAAGTCCCGAATGTATCTTTGACATTACAGCGCTCCACATTTTCTGCGCGATAGAGCTGTTTGGTATTTTCTGCTGCTGATCGTATCCGCACCAGCAGGAGGCAATATAATAAGGAGTTCCGCCTACGAACCATAGGTCGTTCTGATTGTTTGAGGTTCCGGTTTTCGCGTAAATTTTCATATTCTTTACGGTTGAGGCGGCACCCTTACCGGTACCGTTCGCGCCGTAAACTACCGTTTGCAGAAGATGGTTCATTACTGTGGCGGTATCCTCGCTTATTGCCATGGTCGGTGAATCGTCATATTCAAGCACTGTCTCGCCGTGCTGGTCGGTCACCTTTGTGTAAAGCGTCGGTGCGTGGTACTGACCGAGATTGCCGAAAATTGCAAACGCCGCCGCCGACTCTATCGTGGTTATACCGCCGTTGGTGCCGCCCATTCCGAGCGGTGAGAGATTTACGTCCTCACCCGTAAGGGTGGTTATACCGAGCGTTTTTGTCAGAAAATCAAACGAGGTCTGGGTGCCTAACTTGTTTACAAGATACACCGGTATCGTGTTTACCGAGCGCTCCAGCGCATACTGTACCGTAATATTGCCCCAGTAGGAATTGTACCAGTTTACGGGCGTCCAGCCGTTGTAATTGGTCTTTGTATCGTTTACAATGCTTGAATAGTGTATCAAATCCTGTTCAATCGCCGGCGCGTAAGCGGCCAATGGCTTCATTGTAGAGCCGGGCTGGCGAATAGCGTCGGTCGCGCGGTTGAGCCCGCGGTTCCTCGTCTTTTCGCCTATACCGCCGACAATGCCTTTTACGTGACCGTTGTAGTCCATTACGGTCATGGAGCCCTGAAGCGTGCTGCCGTCCGCCCCTTTAAGACCGTAGGTTTTTTCGTCCTCAAATACGGTTTCGAGCGTTTCCTGTATTTTTGTGTCAAGCGTCACATAAATTTTATAGCCGTTGTTATAAAACATCATATCGGCACGTTTTGGCTCGTAACCGTATTTTTTGCACAGGTCGTTTGTGACCTGATCTATAAGCGCGTCTATAAAATATGAGTTTATTTCCTCTTCCTTTAGCGCTTCCTTCGAGGCGGTTATATTAAGCTCCTCTTCCTTTGCCGCCTCGTATTCCTCTTTTGTTATATACCCCTGGTCGTACATTTCATAAAGCACCGTGTTGCGGCGGGTCTTGTTTTCCTCGGGATAATCGTCGGGCGCGTAATATGTCGGGCTCTTGGTAATCGCGGCAAGACAGGCGCATTCGGCGAGCGTGAGCTCCTGAACGCTCTTGTCAAAGTAATAGTTTGCCGCCACCTCGACGCCGTAGGTGCCGTGACCCATCGGAATGGTGTTGAGATAGCACTCAAGTATGGTTTCCTTTGTGTAGCGGGTCTCAAGATACCTCGCGCGCATTATTTCCCTTATCTTACGGCTGGGGCGCTTCGATGTGTCGTCGGTGAGGTTTTTTACAAGCTGCTGTGTTATGGTCGAACCGCCCTGATTTGAGGAGTAGAAATGCAGGAACATATTGGCGAACGCCGCGAAGGTACGCTTCCAGTCAACGCCGTTGTGGTCCATAAAGCGTTTATCCTCTATCGCAACAAAGGCGTTTGCCAGCGTCTGCGGTATTCCTTCGTAATCTGGATCTTCGGCTTTTGCCTGTTTTTCGTTGTACGGTACCCATATGCGGTTATACATACCGTGCAGCCGCTGATACTCAACATAATTGCCGCTGCCGTCGTCCACATATACGGTAGTGGTGAAATTGAGCTTAAGGTCGTTGAGGTTTTCCTCCATCGTGCCGTCAACCATCGTAAAGGCGTAAAGCATAAAGGCGGACACGATTATGCTCACTGTTATTATACCCACAAGGAAAAGCGTGAGTATTACCCTTATAATGCGCTCCTTGCGGCTGCCTTTTTTCTTTTTTCTGCTTTTTTTTGTGTTTTTTTCGGTTTTTTCCGTGTGTGAAGAAAAGCTGTTGAGGTCAAAGCTCTCTTCGGTGCTTCCTTCAAGATTACCTGAATTGTCATAGCTGAACAGGTCTCGGTCATCATTGTTCAAAAAATCTTTATCGTCCATAAAATACCTCCGTAGGCATCGGCAAATTACTGAAGAAAAGGGTGGTTTTTGCCTTGTTCGGATACATTTTTTTAGGTGTGTATTTTTGCAATACAGAATAAGTATACCATAATTTTTCCATAAAATCAACTTTTACCTTTTGTAAGCGAATAACGCCGGCGCTGGCGGCAGAAAATATATTTAACCCGAATTTAACAAAACCGAGGTTACGGAATTAACAAACCTTTTTTATAATAGGGGCATACCGAATGAAAATGAATTTAAGGAGTAAGAAAAATGAAAAAGATTTTAAGTCTGATTTTGGCAATCGGAATCACGGCGGCGGCGCTTGTCGGCTGCGGTGAGGAAAAAACAGAGTCGAACGGAGGCACGGAAGGCCTCTCGGGAACCGTCTCGACCGACGGCTCAACCTCAATGGAAACCGTTATCGAGTTTCTGAAGGAAGGCTTCACAGAGGAAAACAAAGACGTTAAAGTTACCTACAACCCCACAGGTTCAAGCGCCGGCATACAGGCGGTAAGCGAGGGCAGATGCGATATCGGTCTTGCGAGCCGCGACCTTAAGGACGACGAAAAGGCCGAGCTTACCGGAACGGTAGTAGCTATCGACGGTATCGCTATAATAGTGAACAAGGAAAACGGTGTTAAGAATCTTACGCTTGAACAGATAGCGAAGATTTACAAAGGCGAGATAACCAACTGGAAAGATGTCGGCGGCGCTGACGCGCAGATAGCCTGTATAGGACGTGAGGCAGGTTCAGGCACAAGAGACGGTTTCGAGTCAATTACCGAAACAGAGGGAGCCTGCAAGTATTCACAGGAGCTTACTTCTACCGGCGACGTTATCCAGACAGTTGCGAACAACCCGAACGCTATCGGATACGCTTCGCTCGCATCGGTTAAGGATACCGTTAAAGCGGTAACCGTTGACGGTGTTGAGGCGACAACCGAAACAATACAGTCGGGCGAATACAAGGTACAGCGTAATTTTGTGTTGGTTACCAAGACCGGAACCGAATTAAGCAAGGTCGCGCAAGCCTTCTTCGATTTCGCCACCTCCGGTGAAGCAGACAGCCTCATCGAAGAAGCCGGAGCGGTTCCGGTAAAGAGATAATCCTGACCGTACAGAGAAAATACCGCAGACTCCTTTAAGGGGTCTGCGGGTCTGTCTTATAAAAGCGGTTTTCAGGAGGAGAAGTTTATGAATAAGGCAAAAAAGCTGCTCTCGCTTTTTGAAAAAACAATGCACATACTTTTCGCCGCCTGCGGACTTGTCGCAGTGGCTTTTGTGCTTATTATAACCGGATATCTTATAATATCCGGACTTCCGGCGATAAAGGAAATAGGATTAAAGGAGTTCTTGCTCGGCAGAGTGTGGGCGTCCACGGCGACAGACCCTCGTTTCGGAATACTGCCGTTTATCTGCACTTCCGTTTACGGCACACTCGCCGCAATAGTAATAGGGGTTCCGGTGGGACTTCTCTGCGCGATATTTCTCGCGAAAATGGCGCCGAAAAAAATAGCGGCGGTGTTCCGTCCGGCGGTAGACCTGCTCGCGGGCATACCCTCTGTGGTTTACGGACTTGTCGGTATGATACTGCTTGTCCCCGCTGTAAGAGAGGCCTTCGGTCTTGCCGACGGCGCAAATCTTTTTTCGGCTATCATAGTGCTGGCGATAATGATACTTCCATCGATAATAAGCGTGTCGGAAACAGCGCTCTGCGCGGTACCTAAAGAGTACGAGGAGGCAAGCTACGCCCTCGGAGCCACAAAGACCGAAACGGTGTTCAAGGTGGTGCTTCCCGCCGCGAAAAGCGGTATTGCCGCCGCGGTTGTACTCGGAATAGGCAGGGCGATAGGTGAGGCGATGGCGGTAATGATGGTCGCCGGAAACGTGGCGAATATGCCGTCGCTTTTCAAGAGCGTGCGTTTTCTTACCACAGCCGTCGCAAGCGAAATGGCGTATTCCTCGGGACTTCAGCGTCAGGCGCTCTTCTCAATAGCCCTCGTGCTGTTTGTTTTCATAATGCTTATAAACGTTCTGCTTAATTTTGTGATAAAGAGAGAAAAGAAATGAGGTGCAGACCTTGAGGGCGCAAAAGCCAATGAAAAAAACTTCAATATCGGTAAAGCGCAGAGCGGTCTGCGCCGCCGAAAACATACTTATGTATATCGCGGTCGGTTTGACGACCCTTCTGCTTGTAGGCATTCTTTGCTACATTTTTTACAGGGGTCTGCCGAATATAACATGGGAGCTTCTCACAAGCGAGCCGAGCGTGATACGCGGAATAAACGGCATACTGCCGAATATTCTCAATACGCTTTATATAATTCTGTTTACGCTTATAATAGTGCTGCCTTTAGGCGTGGGAGCGGCTATATACCTTAACGAATACGCGAGAAACAGAAAACTGGTTAAAATAATCGAGCTTGCTACCGAGACCCTTGCCGGAATACCGTCCATTATATACGGTCTTGTAGGACTGCTTTTTTTCGTACAGTTCTGCTCGCTCGGCACAAGCCTTATCGCCGGCGCAATGACTCTGGTAATAGTAACGCTGCCCACAATAATAAGAACCACGCAGGAAAGCCTTAAAACGGTGCCGCAGAGCTACCGTGAGGGCTCGCTGGCGCTGGGGGCTGGCAAGTGGCATATGATACGAACCGTGGTGCTGCCTTCATCGGTAAACGGAATAGTGACCGGCTGTATACTCGCCGTCGGCAGAATAGTGGGCGAGAGCGCGGCACTGCTTTACACGGCGGGCGTAGCCAATGAAATAATGGGAATCATAGAAGCGGCGAAGCCGGGCAGCGGCGGTTCAACGCTTACAATAGCCCTTTATATGTATGCCAAGGAGCGCGGCGAGTTTGACATAGCGTTCGCCATCGCCGCGATACTGCTTCTGCTGACGCTTATAATAAATATAGGAGCGAAGCTGGCGGGAAAGAAATTAAAGAAATAAAAGGCGGGAATTAAAATGTCATCTATAATAGAGACAAAAAATTTAGAGCTGTGGTACGGCGACTTCAAGGCGCTTAAAGGAATAAATCTCGCCATACCCGAAAAAAAGATAACCGCCCTGATAGGACCGTCGGGCTGCGGAAAGTCGACCTACTTAAAAACCCTCAACAGAATGAACGATCTTGTCGAGGGCTGCCGCATTACCGGAGAAATAACACTTGACGGCGAAGATATTTATGGTAATATGGATATAAACATACTGCGCAAACGCGTCGGTATGGTATTTCAGAAACCGAACCCGTTTCCGATGAGTATTTACGACAATATCGCTTACGGTCCGCGCATTCAGGGCATAAAGTCAAGGTCCGCGCTTGACGAGATTGTGGAGAAGTCGCTGCGTCAGGCGGCTATATGGGACGAGTGCAAGGATAAGCTCAAGAAAAGCGCCCTCGGAATGAGCGGCGGTCAGCAGCAGAGGCTCTGTATAGCCCGCGCGCTGGCGGTCGAGCCGGAGGTGCTGCTTATGGACGAGCCGACCTCGGCTCTTGACCCGATTTCCACCTCTAAAATAGAGGACCTCGCGACTGAGCTCAGAAACAGCTATACAATAATTATTGTAACGCACAATATGCAGCAGGCGGCGCGTATTGCCGATAAAACGGCGTTTTTCCTTTTGGGCGAGCTTATAGAGTACGACGATACCGAGCGTATGTTCTCGGTGCCGAGCGATAAGCGTACAGAGGATTATATTACGGGAAGGTTCGGTTGATATGAGAAACAGGTTTGACAGTCAGCTTGAAAAGCTCAATCTTGAGCTTATAACAATGGGAGCGCTCTGCGAGGACGCGATTTCCGCCTCTGTAAAGGCGCTCTTAGACGGCGATGAGACCCTTACAGAAAAGGTTTTTGCGGCAGATGCCGAGATTGATCAGAAGGAGCGCGACATTGAGGCTATATGTATGAAGCTCCTGCTTCAGCAGCAGCCGGTCGCGGGAGACTTAAGGGTAATTTCATCGGCGCTTAAAATGATTTCGGATATGGAGCGAATAGGCGACCAGGCGTCCGACATAGCCGAGATAACCAAATTTGTAAAAAACAGCGACATAAAGAGCAAGGTACACATAAAGGATATGGCTGCCGCCGCGATAAAAATGGTGACCGACAGCGTTGAGTCGTTTGTCAAAAAGGATATTGAGCTCGCCTCTGCGGTTATGAAGTACGATGATAAGGTCGATAATCTTTTTGACTGCGTAAAGGATGAGCTTGTGCGTCTTATCGCGGCTGACAGTGAAAACGGCGAATACTGCATAGACCTGCTTATGATAGCGAAATATCTTGAGAGGATAGGCGACCACGCGGTGAATATCGCCGAGTGGGTCGAGTATTCGATAACCGGAACACACAGAAATTAAGGGCGCGCCTTCCGCGCGCCGCGCGGGAGGATAAATATGCTTAAATTTGAGGAAATAAAGAAAAACGAGGCGATAAACGCCTACATTTCGGGGGCTGACAAATCGCTCGCGGCGCTCGGGTTTACAGAGCACAGCTTTGCCCATGTCACAAAGGTGGCGGAGACCTGCCGCTACATACTTTCAACAATGGGCTATTCGCAGCACGAGACCGAGCTTGCGAGAATTGCCGCGTATCTGCACGACATAGGCAATCTTGTCAACCGTATCGACCACTCGCAGAGCGGCGCGGTAATGGCGTTCAGAATACTTGACAATCTTAAAATGGACGCGCAGGATATCGCCACTGTGGTCTCGGCGATAGGCAACCACGACGAGGGAACCGGAGTTCCGGTTGATGCGGTTTCGGCGGCGCTCATACTCGCGGATAAGTCCGATGTGCGACGCAGCCGTGTAAGAAACCGCGATAAGAGCACCTTTGATATTCACGACAGGGTGAACTATTCCGTAAAAAGCTCGTCGCTTAAAATAAACGGCGACCGGGACATCATAACGCTCAGACTTTCGATAGATACCCGTTACGGGAGTATTATGGAGTATTTTGAGATTTTCATGAACCGTATGATACTCTGCCGCAAGGCGGCGGAAAAGCTGGGGCTTACCTTTAAGCTCGAAATAAACGGTCAACCGCTTTTGTAAAGGTGTGAAGAATATGATTTACCTGCTTGAGGACGACGAAAGCATACGCAAATTTGTCGTCTACGCGCTCAATCAGACAGGTCTTGAGGCAAAGGGCTTCGAGCTGCCGTCGCAGTTCAGAAAAGCGGTCGCAGAGCGTGTGCCTGACCTTGCGCTGCTTGATATAATGCTGCCCGAGGAGGACGGAATATCGGTGCTAAAGAGTCTGCGCGCGGCGCCTGCCACGGCAAAGCTGCCTGTTATTATGTTAACCGCTAAATCCGGCGAGTACGATAAGGTTTTAGGACTTGACAGCGGCGCCGATGATTATATTGTCAAGCCTTTCGGGACAATGGAGCTTGTCTCCCGTATAAAGGCGCTGCTGCGACGTGCCGGCGGAAGTGACGAAAGCTATACCGTAGGAAAACTTTATGTAAACCCGAAGCAGCATACGGTCACTGTGGACGGCAAGCCGGTGCCGCTTACCTTAAAGGAATTTGAGCTGCTTTGCCATATGTTAAGTCAGAGGGGAACGGTTTTTTCAAGGGACCGTCTGCTTGAGGAAATATGGGGCTATGATTACGACGGCGAAAACCGCACGGTCGATGTCCATATAAGGACGTTAAGGGCAAAGCTCGGCGAGTGCGGCTCTGTGGTGGAAACGGTAAGAGGCGTCGGCTACAAAATAAGCTGACAGGGAGAACGGTATGACAAAAAAGATTTTCAGGGGAATTTTGTTTTCCTCATTTATTACAATGCTTGCAAGCATGGTGTTTATAATCGGCGTGCAGTACCGCATATACGACGACAGTCAGCGTGATTCGCTTGAGAGCAAGGCGCGGCTGATAAGTCTCGCGGCGGACGCCGGTGAAATAGAAAGGTACGCTGAAGCTGAAGAGCGTGTGACGCTTATACAAAGCGACGGAGCCGTGATATACGACAACAAGTCGGACGCGGAGAAAATGGAAAACCACGCGCAGCGTGAGGAGGTCCGCGAGGCGGAGAAAATAGGCAGCGGCTACGCCGTAAGGCAGTCGGAAACGCTTGGGATAAATAACCGATATTATGCCTTAAAGCTCGAAAACGGCAATATTCTGCGTGTGTCGGACACAAGCCTTTCGGTTGCCGCGGTTATCCTTGAGCTGCTGCCGCCCATATGCGCCGTGGCTGTCTTCGCGTTTGTGCTGGCTTTGATACTCGCGTCGCTGATAACCAAAAAGATATTGAAGCCAATAAACGAAATAGATCTTGACGATCTGTCCGGCATTAAATCCTACGAGGAGCTCGCTCCGTTTATTTCAAGAATACAGGCGCAGCAGAAAAGCATAAACCGCCAGATTTCCGAGCTTACAAGAAGCCGCAGGGAATTTGAGATAATAGCCGAGAATATGAGCGAGGGCCTTGTGCTGACTGATATAAACGGTCATATAATCACGCATAACAGCAGTATGGAAAAATTCTTCGGCGTGTCAGGCGACTTAAACGGCAAGAATATTCTGAATATAAACCGCAGCGAGACCTTTCGCGGCGTGTTCGAGAGCATAAAGGAAAACCGCAGAAGCGACAGCGTTATGGAAACGGGCGGCAGATATTACGAAATAACGGTAAGCCCCGTATCAGACGAAAGCGGTAATCCGCGCGGCGCGGTAATACTCGCGGTAGACATAACAGAGAAGGAGAAGCGTGAAAAGCTGCGCAGGGAGTTTACGGCGAATGTTTCCCATGAGCTCAAAACGCCGCTTACGTCTATTCTCGGCATATCCGATATGCTTAAAAACGGAATGGTGGCAAGTGAAGATATAAAGGGCTTCGCGGAGGATATAAACAAGGAGACGTCAAGGCTTATCTCGCTTGTGAATGATATAATAAAGCTGTCCGAGCTTGACGAGGACAAGAAGCGTGACACCGGAAGGGTAAACCTTTATGAAGTTGCGCAGGACGTCGCCGAGCGCATTGAGCCGGTGGCAGAGAAGCAGGGAATAAGCATTTCGGTCACAGGCACCGACGCCGTGATAAACGCCGGAGACTCGCTTATTTTTGAGATGATATATAATCTTTGCGATAATGCTGTAAAATACAACCGTGAAAACGGAAGCGTAACGATCAGTACCGGTGTGTCGGATGAGGGCGCCTTTGTAAGCGTGAAGGATACAGGAATAGGCATTCCGGCGGCGGAGCAGGAGCGTGTATTTGAGAGATTTTACCGTGTTGACAAGGGCCGTTCAAAGCAGAGCGGCGGAACGGGGCTCGGACTTTCGATAGTTAAACACATAGCGGTGACCTTCGGGGGAATAATAAAAATATCAAGTGAAGAAGGCACAGGCACTGAGATAACGGTGGTTTTCAGCGAAATGTAAATTTTTTCTTGTAATTTACTGCGTGGTGTGTTATAATGCGTAAGGTTTAAGGGAGTAGCTGACGGCGTTTCGGCGCCGCTGCAATTTGCGCCATACCGGCAGAAATGCCCGCTTTTGCATTAAACAGCCAGACTTTTACCGCACAAAGTGCGGTAAAAGTCTTTTTTATTCCCTTGATTTTTCATTAAAGAAATGAGGTTGGAAAAATGTCATTGAGCGATTTCTCTTTTCTCGTTCAAAACATCGCGGAGCTAGCTGACTGGCGTTACGTTACTATGTGGGTAATAGGCGGGCTGCTTATTTTTCTCGCGATAAAGTATGAAATGGAGCCTACGCTGCTGCTGCCGCTCGGCTTCGGAACAATACTCGTAAACATTCCTTTTTCGGGCGCCATCGACAGACTTGTAAACGGCGAGACAGAATCGGGCGCACTCACGACGCTGTTTAACGCGGGTATATCAAATGAGCTGTTCCCGCTTATTCTTTTTATCGGTATCGGGGCGATGATAGATTTCGGACCGCTGCTTTCGAACCCGAAGCTGATGATATTCGGCGCGGCGGCACAGTTCGGAATATTCTTCACCTTCTGTACGGCGTCCATGTTCTTCGACCTTAACGACGCGGCGTCAATAGGTATAATAGGCGCGGCGGACGGTCCTACCGCGATAGTGGTATCGCAGAAGCTCGATTCAGCCTATCAGGGAGCCATAATGGTAGCAGCTTATTCGTATATGGCGCTGGTACCTATCATTCAGCCTCCGGTGATAAAGCTGCTCACTACCAAAAAGGAGCGCCTTATCAGAATGCCTTATGAGCAGAAGAGTGTTTCAAAGCTCACAAAAATTCTTTTCCCGATAATTATAACGGTTATAGCCGGCATAGTGGCTCCGGAATCGGTATCGCTTATAGGCTTCCTTATGTTCGGAAATCTGATAAGGGAGTGCGGCGTGCTAAATTCACTGTCCGAGACAGCGCAGAATGTGCTTGCCAACCTTATTACGATATTCCTCGGAATCACGATAGCATCGCAGATGCAGGCTGAAAAGTTCCTGAAGCCCGATACGCTGCTTATTCTCGGACTTGGCCTTTTTGCCTTCATATTTGATACAGCGGGAGGCGTTATATTCGCCAAATTCTTAAATCTGTTCCTTAAGAAAAAAATCAACCCAATGATAGGAGCCGCGGGTATTTCAGCATTCCCGATGTCAGGCAGAGTAGTGCATAAAATGGGTATTAAAGAGGATCCGCAGAACTTCCTTCTTATGCAGTCAATAGGCGTAAACGTTTCTGGTCAGATAGCCTCGGTCATCGCAGGCGGTCTTATTCTCAATTTCTTTATGTAAGGAGCTGTTACCGTGAATTTTGAACCTACAAATTTTATAAGCAGTTTAGAGTACCTTGCGGTCGGAATGATAAGCATATTCGTGGTAATAGGCGTGATAGTCCTTGTAACGGTGCTGCTCAATAAAATCTTCCGTCCCGGTGGGAAAAAATAAATTTTTTCATTGCTTTTTAATAACAAAAATGGCAATTATTATTCGTTGACAATAAAAAAAATTAATAGTACAATCAAGTCAAGATAGTAAGGTTGCATTTTAGAGCGGATGGAGTGTTTTGAAACGGTAAAATCACATAAAACTGTCTGGATAATCGTGCTTGTTGCCGCTATACTCTGCTTTATATGCTGTTTTTGCTATTTCTTTGTCAGAAAATCGGATTCCGATTCTCTTAAAGAAATACAGTCGATAGCTTATGATACAGAGAAGGAAAGCGCACCGTCCGACATTACGGAAAACTATGTAGAGCCTCCGGTTAATTTTACCGAGCTTAAAAAGCAAAATCCCGATATATATGCCTGGATAAATATATCCGGAACTGTAATCGACTATCCCATACTGAGAAGCGACGATGATAATTCCTATTATCTTGAGCATACGGTGGAGGGCAAGCGCTCTGTATACGGAAGTATATACACTGAGTATTACAACGATAAGGAGTTTGACGACTTCAACACTCTCATATACGGTCATAATATGAAGAACGGAACAATGTTCGGAAGTCTCAAGAAGTACAGAGACAGAACCTTTTTTGAGAAAAATCAGTATATTAACATATATATGCCGGGCAGAATAATGAAGTATCGTATATTCGCGGCATATGTATATGACGACAGGCATATTCTTTTAAGTTTTGATTTTGATGAGGAAGAAGTGCGTTCATCATATCTGGATATGATTTTTTCAACCAGGAAAATGAATGCGAATATTGATGATTCTGTTGAGGTGACAGAGAACGATAAAATAATTACGCTTTCCACCTGTACCAGCAATGATGAGGAACGGTATCTTGTTCAGGCAGTGCTGACAGAGGACAGCAGAAATCAATAACTTTTTATACCGAATCAGAAAATATAACTTTGAAGAGCAGGGATTTGGATTGTTTAAAAAAATTTGAAAGGAAACAAAACATGAAAAAAATACTTGCATTTGTCTTTACAGTCGCCTTAGCAGTAACTGCGTTTGCAACTACTGCGCTTGCCGCAGATGATTCTCCGCAAAAGCTTGAGGGCGTTATAACAGCGGTTACAGCTGTTGACGCCGACGGCAACAAGGTAGATATTGAACTCGCAGAGCCTTCAGGCAGTGTTTCCGATTTTGATTCTGCTTTGGCAGAGCTGAAGCAAACTACCGGAAATGATCTTAAGATTATTGATTTTAAGGCTATTCGTGCCCGCGCAGGCGTACCGATGAATTTCCCCATAGATGTAGAATTTAAAATTCCCGGAATTAAAGCGTCCTCAAAAGGATATATTCTCTTTAAGGACAAATCCGGAGATATTGAGAAGCTTGACGCCGTAATGGGCGACGGAGCTGTAAAGGTGACCGTTAAAGAAGAAGGAGAATTTGTTTTTGTGGCTGATTCCGGAACGGTTACGGATATTGGCTCTGCAGGCAGCGGCGATGTGACTTCACCGGTTACCGGAGACAATACACTTCCGGTTATGTCGGTTATGATTATTGCTGCCGGTGCTGTCGGTATATTTGCGGTAAAAAAGATAAAAGCAGCCGAATAAGCTCTTTTATCTAAATAGAATATAATTGAACAAACAAGCCGCCTTATGGCGGCTTGAGCGTGTCGAAAAAGTCGACACGCTCTTGGACGGGAATGCCGTTCGCTCGAAAATCAAAGATTTTCGGACTGCACTCTATCCCCGCCAATACCACCCCTG
>CALWIZ010000035.1 GCA_944380885.1 uncultured Clostridia bacterium
CAAACTAATTCTACCACAGGTTCGTCACTATGGACCTATTTTTTTATTTTATTTCAACTTCATTTTACAACGCGCGTTATATAAAATCTATTTACAGAATGCAATATGTTTGCTAAAATCAAGATAGATAATTTAAAGCTGGCAAATAACATCTATTAACGTTTGATTGTTGGTAACTTTGAAACAGGAGGAATAAAAATGAAAGAATCGGTTTACAAATCTTATGATGAACTGCCGCTGTTTCTGAATGCGGAGACAGTTTCAAAACTGCTCGGCATATCTCCGTCAAGCGGTTACGAACTGATGCACCAAAAAGGTTTCCCGGTTCTTAGAATCGGAAACCGTATGGTCGTGCCCAAAGAAAAGTTCTGCAAATGGGTAGAAGAAAACACAGGAAAGTGAGTGAGGCTATGAAGTATAAGCACTATCCAAAACGGGACGCGATTAAAAATTATTTTCCTCTGCCGAATGAAATTTTCAATTTAGATCTGTCGTCAGGTGAGATTGCAGTCTACAGTTTCCTTATGAGATGTGAAGACCGAAAAACATTTCAATGCCATCCGAGCTATAGAACAAAAGGAAAAGCGTTGAAGATGAGTCAGAACACTGTGCGGAAATATATTGCCGGGCTAATAGATAAAAAGCTTATAACAGCCGAGCCTACGAAAATACAAAGCAAAGACGGAAGAAAACGCAACGGCAGTCTTCTATATACGATCCTCCCTATTGAGGAAGCTGTCAGGCAGAACTATGAAATGCAGATACAAAGGAACGCAAAATTATAGCAGCAAAGCAGTTTCAAAAACAGATTAAATAGTAGAACCGAAAAAGACCGTAATAGGCGATTCAGTGGGCTTAATTTACCGTCATTATCGGAAGCAGGTTAAAATGCGGGGTCTTCCCGCACCGCCTACATCGGACGGCAGAGCCGACCGTTAGGGGATTTTTACAGGGGTCGTAACCGCAAAAATATGACCTCTTTGCGAAAGGATCAGAATATGGACAGTAAAAACGATAAAAAGTATAAAATCACCGTTCGTATGGACGGTAAAACCGAGAAGGAAATGCGCGAGACAATGGATGACGCGCACGTAAAATCTGTCAACGCTTTTATTATTAAAGCAATAAAATTCTATCTCGGTTATCTTAAGCAAGGCAAAAACTTGAATTTCATTTCACCTATATTAGCATCTGCCGTAAAGAGTGAAATGAATAATATTGAGCGGAACCTCTCGGAAATTATTTTTAAAATGGCGGTACAGATATCTATGCTCACACAGGTTGTGGCTGATGAAAAAGAATTCCGTCCCGAATATCTTGAAGAGCTATATCGATGGTGCGCCCAAAAGGTTGCTTTAACCAACGGTATTATTTCTCTTGAGGATATGCAGTCAAGAGAAAATGTATATACGGAATACGATTTTCTAAGTAACAGCGGAGAGGATTACTGATGCCTAAAATAATATTCACAAGCAGGTATATTCGAAATCCCAAATCTTCAAACGCGGGGAAACTCTTAAGATATATGGGAACGCGAGAGAGTGCAGAAAAGGTAGCGGTCGGAATCGACCGTTCACCGTCAACCGTCAGACAGCAGAGGCTGATCAAAAATATTCTTGAAGTATTCCCCGAAACAAAAGATTATTTAGAGTATGAAGATTATATGCAAGAATCTTCAAAAACAAATGCTTCGGAATTTATTGACGCAGTTATGGAACGGAACATTGACCGTATAGGAGGTATTAAAAATCTTGTAAAGTATTATGCGGAACGTCCGGGTGTTGAGAAATTTTCTTCGCACGGTCTGTTCTCACAGACCGATGATAAGATAGACCTTGACAAAGTAGCAGAAGAAGTTTCAAATCACAAAGGAATTATATGGACTCACGTTATAAGCCTTCGGCGTGAAGACGCGGAACGCCTGCAGTATAACAATGCGTATCGCTGGCGTGATCTGATTCGCAGTAATGTCGCAGAAATTGCCGACGCGCATAATATTGATCTTGACAACCTGCGTTGGTATGCGGCGTTTCATAACAAAGACCATCATCCGCACGTGCATCTGTTGGTTTACGCCGCCGATGCAAAGCAGGGCTGGATTACCAAGCGTTCCATTGATGATATGCGGAGTATGTTCGGCAATGAAATATTCCGAGGTGAACAGTACCGCTTATTTGAAATGCAGACGCAACAGCGCGAATTGGTTAAGGAAAAATTCAAGGAACGGATAAAACACTTTGAAGAAAACGGTTATACCTTAACACCGCAGCTTGAAATGTTATTCGTTAATCTTGTTAAACAATTAAAATCTGTAAAGGGCAAAAAAGTTTACGGATACCTGCCAAAAGATATTAAAGATACGGTAGACATTATCGTGGGTGAGCTTGCGAAGGATGAAGATATAGCCGACCTGTATTCAAGGTGGAATGATATTAACCGAGAAAAGTTATCTCTCTATCATGAAAAGAAAACACCGGATATTCCGCTTGAAGATAATAAAGAGTTCCGCAGCATCAAAAATGTTATTGTGAAAGCGGCGGCGGAGTTCAGTAACACGTCGTCAATGCAAAGCTATGCTGAAAGTAATCAATCCGCATTTGCAGTGCAAAAAATTGTCTGTACTCTTCTCAGTGCAATAAGTCAGAGTTATAACAACAAAGACAAGAAATTGCGCAGTCAGACAGACAGCAAGCTCCGATCAAAAATTGCACAGAAGAAAGCAGCGCACGGTATCCGTCCAGAACAAAGCGATTACGAAAACCATTACGAGCAAAGTATGTAAAAAAGGTTGCGCATAAAATGTACGTGCAACCTCTTAGGAAAAAATTTTTTCAGTCATTATTGTATATATTCTGTATCCTATTAAACAATAACACCTGCTCGTTGTTTAACGAGAACAATATATTCTTCCATTGAGAGTTCACCTTTTAATAATTTCCGGCACCAATCTTTGCATTGCTCATCAATGCGGAAGCCTTCCACCTCAACAGATGCAACAGAGTTTTCTATTGCTTTGTCGATAGACATTGTTCTCACCTCAAATTTGGTTTTTATTATTTTAACATAAAACAGAAATTTAATCAACACGAATTCATAGCATTGAATTTCAGTAAATATTGTCTGGATATTAAAGAAAATGTATGGTATTGTGTTGTGCTGAAGAAAGGGAGTGCTCACATGGCAAAACGCAGACCGAACGGCGACGGTATGATACGCAAGCGTGCAGACGGCAGATGGGAGGGCAGAATTGTTGCAGGACATAAGAATAACGGCAAGCCTATCTACCGTTCTGTGCTTGCCAAAACTCAGAAAGAGCTGACTCAAAAACTCCACGCTCTTATTGAAACCCATAAAAATTCGGATTTGACAGAAGAAAGCAGTATGACTCTCGGAGAGTGGCTGGACAGGTGGATTAACGATTATATGTCACTTACAATCAGAGAAAGCACGCTTGACAGTTACAAAGGTTTAATTAAAAATCAGATAAAACCGTATCTCGGAGATAAGCCGCTGTCGGCGCTTACCACGCAGGATATTCAGAAATTCTATAATACCGTCAAGGAAAAAGGCAGAATAAGACCTGACAAACTTCACGGTACACAGCTTTCGGACAGCATGGTGTGCGGCATACATATGCTGCTGCACGAAGCTCTGGATGCGGCGGTAAGGGATAGAATCATAGTAAAAAATCCCACTGCCCGCACGGTGATACCAAAAACAAATTACGCACTGAAACAGGTGCTTAACGATGAACAGCTTGACAGATTTATCAATGTCATAAAAGAAGATAAGCTGTGGTACGATTTCTTCTATACCGAGCTTACCACGGGACTGAGGCGCGGGGAAATCTGCGGACTTAAATGGGAGGATTTTGACGAACAGGGCGACAGACTTAAAATACAAAGGACTGTAACAAGGCAGAAAGGCGGCAGGCTTAGTATGGGAGAAACCAAAACCGAGACAGGAACGCGGACAATAATACTTCCGCCGAGTACGTCAGAGCTGCTCAAAAAACGAAAAGAAAATGTTGTGGGAGAGTGGATATTCCCGAATTTTTGCGAGCCTGAAAAACCGATTGCGCCTTACAGCGCATACGGTCGTCTTAAAGCTCTCTTAAAACAGGCGGGACTTCCCTCTATACGCTTTCACGATCTTCGGCATACCTTCGCGACACACGCGCTTGCAGGAGGAGTAGACGCAAAAACACTGTCGGGAATTCTCGGTCACACAAACGCCAGCTTTACGCTTGACACATATACTCACGTTACAAAGGATATGAGGCGCAGCGCCGCCGATATAATCGGGAATATGATGGCTGAAATAACGGGAGGAAACAGAAGTGTCTAAGCGAAGAAAAAACGGAGAAGGGACTCTCAGACAAAGAAAGGACGGCAGGTGGGAGGGCAGAATCGTTATAGGCTATGACGATAAAAATCTTCCCGTTACCAAAAACGTCACCGCAAAAACGAAAACCGAATGTGCCGAAAAGCTCAGTAAGCTAAAGGAGCAATATATTAAACCGACCGAAAAAATCACGGCGGATATTACCTTCGGAGAATGGATAGACTTCTGGTACAGGACATACTGTAAAAATACAATCCGCAAAGCAACGCAGGAGCAGCACGAGAACTGTATATATAATCATATAATTCCCGCAGTCGGCAGGATACCGTTAAAGACCTTGAAAACCGCAGACTTGCAGCAATTCTACAACCGTGAAAAACAGAGCGGAAGAAAAATACGGACAGAGATTTACGGAAAAGGGTTATCTGACAGAACGGTTCATATAATACACCAGAGCTGTCGGTCGGCGCTTGAGCGTGCGGTCAACGACGGACTTATAAATATAAATCCCGCCGACGGCACAAAGCTTCCTAAAGATTCTCAAAAGGAAATGAAAATTTTAAAGAGAGACGAAGTAGTGAGATTTCTCTGCCAAGCTAAAGAAGAGGGATACTACGAACTATTCCTGCTTGAATTAATGACAGGTATGAGGCGGGGAGAAATACTGGCGCTTAAATGGAGCGACCTTGATATGAAAACGGGTGAGCTGAAAATAGAGCGTCAGGTGCGCGGAGGAATAATATCCGTTCCTAAAACAAAATCTTCAATAAGGACGGTTATATTACCGCAATCATTATTAAACATTCTTTCGGAGTATAAGGAAACGGTAAATTCAGAGTGGATATTTCCTTCGCCGATAGACAGCAGTAAAACCCGTGACCCGTCGGCAGTAAGAAAAAGACTTCAGATAATACTCGGCAGGGCTGGCTGTAAGCGGGTACGCTTTCACGATCTGAGGCACACCTTCGCGACAATGGCTCTTGAATACGGAATGGACGTAAAAACCCTTTCGGCTGCGATAGGACATATGTCGGCAAAAACAACCCTTAACGTATACAGCCATATAACCGACACTATGAGAGAACAGGCAGCAGTGAAAATTGACCGCAGTATCGGCGGTACGGACGCCCGTATGCCAAGTAAGGAAAATAATCAGTTGAAAACAGAAAAACCGCTGTTCGAGCCGTACAATCCGAGAATACGCAGAGCAGGGACAGGCTGTATCTCAAAGCTTAATGAGCATTTGTACGAAGGAAGATATTCGCCGCGTGTAGACGGCAGACGCGTAAGCCGGAACGTATACGCCAAAACTCGTGAGGAGTGCGAGGAAAAGCTCGCTGAGCTTATTAAACAAATGAAAAAAGAGTTCAAAAAATGAGCCGCATAAACAAAGAAAACCGCGCCTGAAGTTATAACACTTTGAGCGCGGTATTTTCTGTCTATGGTCAGATATGTGGTCACAGATTTTTAAACACTTTTTCTGAACGATAAAGATTTGAATATTCCTTGAACGGAAAAGGCATAAAACACGGGATTTAAAGCCTTAAATAAACAAAAAAAGACCCGGAGCGCGTTTGGCTCCGTACCGCAGGTTAAGGGCGTTTGCGGAAAAAATTTATTCGTGAGAATAAAAGCTGAAAAAAGAAGAGTCCCGGCTACGCGTTTGCGTGTCGAGGCTCTCGACTGGTGGGGACTGGCGGGCTCGAACCGCCGACCTCCTGCGTGTGAAGCAGGCACTCTGACCAGCTGAGCTAAACCCCCGAATAAATATATTTTATCACAATTTCCGAAATTTGCAATCCCTATTTTTGAATAATAATAATTTTTATATCCGGGCAATTAAATAAAACCGATTTCCGCGGAAATAATATTTTTATATTTATACAGGAAAGAAGTGTTTTTTTATGAAGGGATACGCAATGCTCGGGATAGGAAAAACCGGCTGGATCGAAAAAGACAGACCGGTATGCGGTCCGCTTGACGCAATAGTAAGACCTATTGCCGTATCTCCATGCACCTCTGATATTCATACGGTGTGGGAGGGAGCTTTGGGAGAACGCGTCAATATGATACTCGGACACGAATCGGTCGGTATAGTAGCGGAGGTCGGTTCGCTTGTAAAGGATTTCAAAAAGGGCGACCGAGTAGTGACTCCCGCCATAACGCCGGACTGGGGCTCGCTTGAGGCACAGGGCGGTTACGCCATGCATTCAGGCGGAATGCTTTCGGGCTGGAAGTTTTCAAATTTCAAGGACGGTGTGTTTGCCGAATACTGCCATGTGAACGAGGCGGACGCCAATATGGCGCATCTTCCTCCTGAAATAGAGCCTGAAACAGCGCTTATGCTCTGCGATATGATGCCGACGGGTCTTCACGGCGCCGAGCTCGCAGGCATACAGTTCGGAGACAGCGTGTGTGTTATAGGTATAGGTCCTGTCGGGCTTATGTCGGTTGCCGGAGCGGTTCTCCGGGGCGCTTCGAGGGTTTTCGCCGTCGGTTCGCGGCCGGTATGCGTGGAAGCCGCAAAAAAGTACGGCGCTACCGACATCATAAATTACAGGCAGGGGGATATAGTTAAGCAAATTTGCGAACTTACCGGCGGAAAAGGCGTTGACCGTGTGATAATCGCCGGCGGAGGCGCCGAAACAGTGGGTCAGGCGGTAAAAATGGTAAAGCCGGGCGGCAGGATAGGAAATGTAAATTATTTCGGCGAATCCGGAGACGCCGGAATACCGATTTCAGATTGGGGCAACGGTATGGCGCACAAGCTGATAGCCGGAGGACTTATGCCTGGCGGCAGATTGCGTATGGAAAAGCTGATTTCGCTTATCACAAACGGAAGAATAGACCCGTCGCCGCTTGTTACTCATGTATTCAAAGGATTTGATAAAATACCGGAAGCACTTGAGCTTATGCGGCAGAAGCCTGCCGACCTCATCAAGCCGGCGGTGCTTATGGCTTAATAAACAAGGACCGGCGCTGTCGGCGCCGGTCCTTGTGCCTTTCAACCTTAAAAAGGATTGAAAAAAGATATGAATATCACATAAGAAATATAAACCGCAAGCAGCACCGCGCCCTGCAAACGGTAAAACCTGCCTTTAATAAGCATAGGAATTATCGCGATAATAAGCACAGCGAGACATACCGGCAAATCGAGAAAGACGTTCTGCGGACAGGAATAGAGCTTCTGACCCGATATAAACGAGCAAACCGGAAGTATCACGGCGATATCAATCAGGTTAGCGCCTATAATATTTCCGACCGAAAGCGACGACTGACGCTTGACAATAGCGGTGACGGTTGTCACAAGCTCGGGCAGCGAGGTGCCTACCGCCACTACCGTGGCGGAAATGACCGCTTCCGAAACTCCCAGAGCCGCCGCCCCCTCTGTGGCGGAGCTCACGAGAAAATCGGCGCCTATTACGATTCCGGCGGCTCCTATAATAAATTTCAGAATATTCGCGGGTATGCTGCCTTTTTCGATTTCGGCTTTATCGGTTGCGCCGGCTGCGGCCTTGGCGCTTGTTACACTTTCGTAAACCGAGGCGGCGAAAATCCCGAGCAGCAGCGAGCTTCCCCATACCGGAAATCTGCCGCAGGCGGAAGCGGCGAAAAGTATCACGGTTGCAGCAAGCAGAAGAACCGATTTGACCGAATAGGTCTTCCGGCTTACAGCGGCGGGGATACGTATAATACTGACCGCCATTATAAGTCCTGTGTTGGCGGTAACAGAGCCGACAGCGTTGCCTATGGCGATAGCGTTCGAGCCGCGCGCTGCCCCTATCGCCGAGACCAGCAGCTCCGGCAGGGTGGTCGCGAAGCTGACTACCGTGGCGCCGATTATGAATTTCGGTATTCCGGAGACCTCGGCAATCCATACGGCGGAATCCACAAAAAGGTCTCCGCCCTTTACTATAAGCACAAGTCCGCATATAAAAAGTATTCCGACCGCCCACAGGGGCCAGCCTGCCGCTGAAATCATAATACATACCTCCGCTTTTCCGCACGGAAAATCAGGCTCCGCACATTTTCATTACTATACTATGCGGAAGCAGCTTAGCAATAATACGGTAAAATTTATAAAACAGACGGTTTGTATAAACACTTTTGCCTTTTTTTGACGCGGCAAGCGATTTTCTTGCCATAACAGAGGGATTTACTCTCGGCAGAGTGTCAAAGGTATGACTTGAACCGGGGGCAATTCCGGCGGTCGGAAGAAACTCGGTGTCCATAGGCCCGGGGCAGACCGCCAGCACGTTTATTCCGCGTTTTTTAAGTTCTCCGCGCAGCGCCCTTGAAAGGCTCAGCACATACGCCTTTGTCGAGCAGTATACCGCCATTCTGGTATTGGGAGCGAATGCGGCGATAGAGCAGACATTTATAATTTCTCCCCCGTTCCTCATAAAGGGAAGGGTAAGAGCGGTCACGGCGGTCAGCGCTTCGCAGTTGAGACGCACCATTCCGGTGTTGTCAGATACCGCAAGGCTGTCAAAATCGCCCAGCTTGCCGTAGCCGGCGTTATTTATCAGCAGAGAAACCTCGGCACCGGTTTCCTTGAGCAGCGCAGCGTATCGTTCAAGACAGCTGTTATCTGTTATGTCAAGCGGCAGTATGCGTACTTTTTTGCTTATGCTTGAGGCAGTCTCACGCAGCTTGTCCTCCCTGCGCGCGATAAGCCATATCTCGTCAATGCCGGTTCCCGTGCGGGAAACCTCAAGCGCGTATTCCCTTCCTATACCGGAGGAAGCGCCGGTTATAACCGCGATTTTCATTTTAAACACGTCCTTTCTGTGTTGTTACTATTATAATAGAATATTCATTTTTATGCAAGCCGATAAAAACGCCCCGCTTAAAGCGGGGCAGAGAAAAAATAATTTGTAACGCGATACATTTCAGCCGAGAACATCTTTAGTGAATTTTTCGGCAAATCGTGTAAGAGAATTAAAATCCATTGCCTTTATATAGTGGCTTTCAAGGTCGTCGTGTGTTTTTTTGGCGCGGAAAAGGGTTTCGGCAGCCGACAGGAGAAGCTGCTTTACCGCTTTTCGGTTGAATTTCATACGCTCGCGGCTCAGATGCAGCTGCGATGAGGGCACGAAGCGCCTTGCGTGTATCCGCCTTATCCCTTCGGGGAAGTGCATATACTCGTTTTCGGTGACAAACGCGAGAGACAGCTGCGGTATTATTATATGGTCAGTGATAAGCGACGGCAAAAACGGATTTTTAAGGGTTATTATATCGTATCCGTTTCTTAAAGCGTATTCACGCACATAATTTATGATTATTCCAGAGGCGCTGCCGTATTCGTCCTCTATTATAACCGTTTTGTCAGCCTCGGCGGAGACGGTGCCGGCGTAGGAAACAACACCGAGCGGCGTGATTCCCTGAATAAACCTTACCCATTCGTTTCCTGTACCCGAGGACTCAGGGATAAATCTGCGGCAGAGCCCGCGCGCGAATTTTACGGTTTTAAGCCTGTCGGTGCAGGCGAGAGCGGTTTTGTAATTGTCTGCAATAAGCTGACCTGCCGCCTGCATATAGCGTGAGGCGGTTTTGTGAAGAGCTTTATTTAAAAGCGTGGTTTCGATTATGTTTATTTCCGAATTTCTGAATGCCGCGTCGTCCCAGAAGCTGCCGAAATCAAGTATTTTTTCGCAGGCGCCGGGAAATGCCGGATCGACGGTATGGGGAGCGGTACCGTCCATTACGGCGATTTTCCTGTCGGGAAGAATCACGGCGTCAAGGGAGTTCGGATCGGAGCTGCAGGGGCAGAGAACCGTTTTATATCCTCTGTCCGAAGCCTTTGCGGCAAAGTATTTCATAAACGAGGATTTTCCGGTGCCGGGGCCGCCCTTGATAATGTAAACGCGCCACCCTCCGTCCGGAATATAGCATTTGTCAAAAAAGGAACAGAAGCCTTCGCAGGAATTTGCGCCTAAAAAATATTTTAATTTTAAGTTTTCCATAAATCACCCTCCAAACACTACATTTTATTCCGAAAAAATCATTTTGACACTGACATTAAAATATGATAGAATATCGGTGAGCCGGTCAGACGGTTGCGGATAGAAATATCTGAGGAAAGTCCGAGCCCCGCAGGGCAGAATAGCGGCTAACGGCCGCCGAGGGTGACCTTAGGGAAAGTGCAACAGAGATATACCGCCGCGGAAGGCTCCGGCTTGCCGGAGAGCGCGCGAAAGCGCCGCCCGTCCGCGGTAAGGGTGGAAAGGCGAGGTAAGAGCTCACCGGTCTTACGGAGACGTCAAGACCCTGTAAACCCTATTCGGAGCAACGCTGACTGCAGCTATACACCTGCCCGGTGTGCTGCGAAAAGCGGCTTGAGCGCAGGGAGCAATCCCGCGTCGAGATAGATAACCGTCCACGACAGAACTCGGCTTACCGACCGGCTCGTAAAAAATCACCGTACACTCTTTAAAGGTTGTACGGTGATTTTTTATGCGGTTTTCCGGAAAATAATAAATTTTTTACGGTTTATACTTTACGGAGCGAATTTTTTATATTGAACATACTGACGGTTAAATGCTTTTTATACTCTGTTTGAGTATAATCTACTCTGACAAATTCTGTATTGCTTTTGCTTTTTTATTTATACTATTAGAGTATTATATATTCCTGCAGCAAAGACGGTGACGGAGTTGGATTATTCATATATAGGCAAAAGGATCAGAGAGCGCAGAAAAGAATTAAAGCTCACGCAGGAAAAGCTTGCGGAGTTAAGCGATTTGAGTCTGAGCTATATGGGAGCGGTTGAGCGCGGCGAAAAAATTCCGAGTTTAGAGGCGTTTATCAGAATAGCCAATGCTCTTCAGGTATCGTCAGACAGACTTTTGGCAGATGTTCTGATAGCAGGAAGCCGGTATGTTGCTTCGGATTTATATGAAAAGCTCTCAGCGTTATCAAACGTTGAACAAAGGCGGATTTTAAATGTGATGAAAACAATGATTGCCGACTGTAAGACAAAATAATCCCTGTTTAAACTCTTTCCGCGGATTTTCCGCGGATTTTTTTTATATCCGACCCGTTTTACTTTTTTTCGACACTTTGTATTTGTTATAATTCCTGTAAAGAGTATGAAAAACTCACAAAAAAAAATAAAGGCAGTGAAACATATGATACAAAAAATAAAATTAAAGCTTCTGGCTTTGCGGATAGAATGGCAGTGGCTGTGGATAATGAGATTCAGAAGAAAGGCAAAAAGAGGAAAAAATTACGCGCCGTCAGCCGAAGCCCGTATAAAAAAACGGGAGCGCAAGGCGTGTGCGCTGAAGCAGGCTTACGAGAATTTATGCGGCCTTACCGAAACGCTAGCGAAAGCACATATGATCAGTTTGAGACGGTAATGTTATTACATAGAATAAAGGTGGAATGTCATGGAATAAAATAATAATTCGTATCCCACGCAGGCAGGCAGGGAAAGTGGCGCAGATATATTTTATAGTCCGGATTTATCCGGTCTACCGCCATAGGGATATCTGTAAGGTCGCCGGTGCGGTGATAGCAGGCAATCTGCATTTTCGGCATTTTAATCCTGATCGTGTTTTCGGCTCCGGATATAGCGGCGTATTCCGCGCCTTCTATATCCATTTTGATAAATGAAACATCGGTGTTTTCCGCAAGGCTGTCTACCGTTACAGAGGGTATTGTATCCGTGCCTCCGGCTCTTGAATTTCTGCCGCCGCGCATGGAAAAGGCGGCTGTACCGTCGGTGTCTGAAACGCAGGCGTTTACCGTTCTTATGTTTCTGAGTTTTTCCGCCGCGGCGCACAGCTTTTTAAAATTCTTTGCGTCCGGCTCTACGGCGGTTATGCTCATATAATCAGGAAAACGGTCGGCAAATTCCGTTAGGGTATCCCCGTTGTATGCCCCGAGATCAAAGTAATTTTCCTTTTTTGAATGACCGAGAAATCCGAGCGGCTCAAGAGGGCTTGCCTCGCACCGGTAAAGATATTCCGGCTTTCCAGACAGCTTGTAGTTTATCATACATTCAAGAGTTTCTTTTGATTTTTTGTCGGCAAGACGGGAAAAAACATATTCAAAATCCTTTTCGTGTTCGGCGTAATATTCTTCCGTAAAAAGTCCGCCGCCGCAGACCGGCACATCGGGCGCGTAAAGCTCCTGCTCGGCTGAAATGCGCTTTATGTTCTCCAATACCTCGGGTCTCGCGCTGCCGAAGCAGAGCAGTACCGTCATATCCCCGAATTTTTCTTTGAGTGCCGCATATGACGACAGCTTTAAGCCGTGAAAATATTTGTCTCTTACAAAGCCGTCGGTCGCGAAGACGCCGCGGTATTCTATGCCGCAGCTTTCAAGCACCTTTATTATTTTGTCGGCTCCGTCGCCCATGCCGTAAAGCACAATAGGCTTATGCGAATTTTTAAGATACTTCCAAAGACTTTGTTTCATAATGCCCTCTGTTTCTGAAATTTTTTATATTATAACGGTTTTACGCAGATTTTACAATATTAAGGACATATTTTAAGTAAATTAAGAGTATAGATTTTGTGCCTGCGGTTTGATATAATCAAAGTGTATTTATATTTTTAAAACGGAGGCAGCAAAATGAAGAAAGTTTTGGCTTTTGATTTCGGCGCGTCAAGCGGAAGGGCGATGCTGGCGGAGCTTAAGGACGGAAAAATCGATATGCGTGAAATACACCGTTTCAGCAATGATCCGGTTATAGTAGGCGGTACTATGTACTGGGATATACTGCGGCTGTTTTTCGAGATTAAAACAGGTATAACGAAAGCGGTAAACGACGGCGGATTTGACGCGATAGGCATTGATACATGGGGTGTTGACTTCGGACTTATCGATAAGCGCGGAAAGCTGATAGGAAATCCGGTTCACTACCGTGACACCCGCACAGAGGGTGTGGACAGAGAGGTTGAACAGATAATTTCCAAAGAGGAGCTTTACAGCCTCACAGGTACGCAGTTTATGCGCTTCAACACCATTTATCAGCTTATGTACCTTAAAAATCATGAGCCGGAGCAGCTTGAAAACGCCGAGAAAATGCTGCTTACTCCCGACCTTTTTGCATATATGCTGACAGGCGAGGTCAAGGCGGAGGCGAGCATAGCGTCAACTACCAACCTATATGACCCGGTAAAGAGAAACTGGAGTTTTGAGCTTATAAACAGACTCGGTCTGCCTGAAAAAATCTTTCCGCCGATTATAAAGGCCGGAGAGGTTTACGGTATGCTGTCAGACGAGATATGCGAGGAACTCGGCTGCAAAAAGGTTCCGGTAATAGCCGTAAACGAGCACGACACCGCCTCCGCGGTAGTAGCGACACCGAGCGAAAGCGACGATTTTGTATACATAAGCTGCGGAACATGGAGCCTTTTCGGTATAGAGCTTAAAGAGCCTGTGCTTACCCATGAGGCGGCGGAACTTAACTTTACAAATGAGGGCGGATACAGGGATACCGTGCGTTTCCTTAAAAATATAATGGGTCTCTGGCTTATTCAGGAATCCCGCCGTCAGTTCAGGCGCGAGGGAGAGGAGGTCGGATTTGACCAGCTTGAAAAAGAGGCGCTGGCGTCCGAGCCGTTCAAATGCTTCATAGACGTTGACAACGCGGCTTTTGAGACCGCCGGAAATCTTCCGCGCAGGGTAAAGGAATTTTGTGAGCGTACCGGTCAGTATGTGCCGAAGACCCGCGGCGAGGTTATGCGCTGCATATACCAGAGCCTTGCCATGAAGTACAAATATACCTTCAATATGCTCTCAAAATTAGGCGATAAAAAATACAGCCGTATAAATATTTTAGGCGGCGGCATTAAGGGCAGACTGTTATGTCAGATGGCGGCGGATGCCTGCAACGCCGAGGTACTTGCCGGACCGTCTGAGGCTACTGTAATGGGCAATATAGCGGTATGCTTTGAAACTCTCGGCGAGATAGCGGATTTTGCCGGAATCAGAAAGGTCGTTTCTGAATCGACCGAGCTTAAACGGTACATTCCGGCGGAAAACGATGTATGGGAAAAGGCATACGCCGATTATGTCAAAATCCTTTCCGTCTGATATTAAATCAATTTAATTACCGATTTATTTTAAAAGAAGCTCCCCTTAAGTACTTAAAGGGAGCTTTTGTGCTTATATACTTCTTGAACGGCATATTAAGTACGCGCCGCAAATATAATGTAAAAATATAAGGACAGATATACACTTATTTTAAAATGTTTGTTAAATAAATAACAAATATTTTTGCGTATTGCTTGTTTTACGCAAAAATATTGACAACATTTTAACAATCCCATTGACAAATCAAGATAAGGAGAATATAATGAAGTACATCTGTTGAATAAATCAGGCTTATGTGTCCTGAAAAATTATGGGGGTAAAATAAATGGCAAGAGTTTATAATTTCAGCGCAGGTCCTTCAATGCTGCCTGAAGAGGTACTTAAAACCGCTGCTGCAGAAATGCTTGAATACGGTGAGACCGGTCAGTCGGTAATGGAAATGTCCCACCGTTCAAAGGAATATCAGGCGATTTTCGATCAGACAGAGGCTGATCTCCGTGAGATAATGAACATACCGGATAATTACGATGTTCTGTTTCTTCAGGGCGGCGCTTCCACCCAGTTCGCTATGGTTCCGCTCAACCTTATGACCGGCAGCGGCAAGGCTGATTATATTATTACCGGTCAGTGGGCAAACAAGGCCTACAAGGAGGCGGCGAGATACGGCAAGGCAAGAGTTGTCGCCTCTTCAGCTGACAAAACCTATTCGTATATTCCGAAGACAAAGAGAGAGGATTTCGACCCGGAGGCTGACTATGTTCATATTTGCATGAACAACACGATATACGGCACAAAGTATCACGAGCTGCCCGATACAGGTGATGTCCCGCTTGTAGCAGATATTTCAAGCTGCATACTGTCAGAGCCTATCGATGTTTCAAAGTTCGGTGTGCTCTACGCCGGCGCGCAGAAGAATGTCGCTCCCGCCGGAGTGACGATAGTTATAATCCGCAAGGACCTTATAGGCAAGGCAATGGATATAACGCCTACAATGCTTAATTACGCCACACATTCCGAAAACGGCTCTATGTTCAATACGCCGCCCTGCTATACTATTTATATTGCCGGGCTTACCTTTAAGTGGATAAAGAAAATGGGCGGACTTGAGGAAATGAAGAAGTACAACGAGAAGAAAGCCAAAATACTTTACGATTTCCTTGATTCGAGCAAGCTGTTCAAGGGTACTGTAGTGCCTGAGGACCGTTCGCTTATGAATGTACCTTTTGTTACCGGCAGCGACGAGCTTGACGCCAAGTTTGTTTCTGAGGCAAAGAAAGCCGGCTTTGTAAACATAAAGGGTCACCGCACGGTCGGCGGAATGAGAGCTTCCATATACAACGCCATGCCGATAGAGGGCGTAGAAAAGCTGGTAGAGTTTATGAAGAAGTTTGAGGAGGAAAACGCGTAATGTATAAGATTAAAACCTACAACAAGATTTCAAAAACCGGTCTTGCCGCTTTTGACGATAAATATACAATAGGTGACGAAGTGGAGAACGCCGACGGAGCGATAGTGCGTTCCGCCGCTCTGCATGACGTGGAGTTTCCTGAAAGCCTCAAGGCGATAGCCAGAGCCGGAGCCGGCACAAACAATATCCCGATTGACCGCTGCTCAGAGCAGGGAATAGTTGTTTTCAACACCCCGGGCGCAAATGCTAACGCCGTCAAGGAGCTGGTCATTGCCGCTATGCTTATTTCCTCACGCCGCGTTATATCCGGTATTGAGTGGGTAAAGACCTTAAAGGGCAACGGTAAAGAGGTCGGCAAAATGGTTGAAAAGGGCAAGAGCGCTTTTGCGGGTCCTGAAATCAAAGGCAAAACAATAGGCGTCATAGGTCTCGGTGCGATAGGCGTTATGGTGGCAAACGCCGCAAACGCTCTCGGAATGACGGTTTACGGCTATGACCCGTATCTTTCCGTAAAATCCGCGTGGAACCTTACCCACAACGCGGTTCATATTTACGATATAAACGAAATATTTGAGAAATGCGACTATATAACCGTTCATGTTCCGCTTACAGATGACACAAGAGGTCTTATAGACAAGGACACTATCGCGAAAATGAAAGACGGCGTGCGCATTCTCAATTTCGCCCGCGGCGAGCTTGTTGATACAGATGATATTAAGGCGGCGCTTGAGGCCGGAAAGGTAGCGGCTTACGTGACCGACTTCCCGTCTGACGATATTATCGGGGTAGACGGTGTTATCGCCGTGCCGCATCTGGGCGCTTCCACACCCGAGTCTGAGGATAACTGCGCTTCAATGGCGGCGAGAGAGCTTATTGATTACATTGAGAACGGCAACATAGTAAATTCCGTTAATCTCCCTGAAATCACTATGCCGAGAAGCGGAAAGCACCGTGTATGCGTTATCCACAGAAATATACCGAATATGCTTACCGCCATTACCGGAATATTTGCAGAGGATAATGTAAACATCGAAAACCTGCTTAATAAATCGCGCGGCAACTATGCTTATTCAATGCTTGACATTGATGAGGCGGATACATCAGCAGTCGCTGATAAGATAGGCGCTATTGAAGGCGTTATACGCGTTCGTGTAATTTAATATTACGAAAAAATACCGCGGCTGTCACGGACAGCCGCTTTTTTTGTTGCTTTTTTTGCTGTTTTAGTATATATTAGTATTATTCGGTGAAAAATCAGTATTGCCGTTAAGGAAGAAAATCTATATAAATACAAGTTTATTCAAAGCAAAAAAGGTGAAGGAAATGGCAAATAAAAGAAGTAAAAGGCAAAAGGCGATAGTGCGCCGCAGGATATTCCTTTCCTGCTGCGTGATTTTAATTGCTGCGGTTGTGGCGCTTGTCGTTTTCTCGGTTAATTCGCTGCTCTCGTCCGACAGGAAAACGGAAAACGAAAGCTCAGGTCAGAGCAGTATTATATCCTCTTCGGAAAACTCTTCGGAGACGGTAAAGGAAACCACTGCTACGGTGTTAAGCACAGGGGACATAATGGTACATTCCACTCAGCTTGACGGGGCGAAAACCTCTTCCGGCGACTATGATTTCAGCGCGTTTTTCAAGGAAACAGCCTCGTATTTCGCGGCAGCCGACCTGTCGGTTGCAAACCTTGAGGTCACCTTCGGCGGCACCGAATCGGGCAGCTACGGCGGCTATCCGGTATTCAATACGCCGGACAGCCTTGCCGACGCGATAAAGGCTTCGGGCTTAAGCCTGCTTATAACCTCAAACAACCACAGCTACGATACCGGTCTTTTCGGCCTCAAGCGCACGGCGCAGGTTTTAAAGCAGAAGGGTATTGAGTTTACCGGCACAAGGGAGACCGAGAGCGATCCGGCGTATCTTGTAAAGGAGATAAACGGCATAAAAATCGGAATAGCCGACTATACTTATGAGACCTCAGGACAAACTCCCGGCAGAAAATACCTTAACGGCGCTATAATAGCCGAAGAGGCAAACAACCTTATAAACAGTTTTTCGTATGAGCATATCGATGATTTCTACGCTGACGCCGCCGAGGTCATAACCGGTATGAAAGAGGCGGGAGCGGATTATGTTGTTTTCTATATGCACTGGGGCAATGAGTATCAGACAAGCCCCAACACATGGCAGAAAACAATAGCGCAGAAGCTGTCCAACCTCGGCGTCAATATGATAATAGGCAGCCATCCTCATGTTATTCAGCCGGTGGAGCTTATTCATTCGGAGGACGGGGAAAGCACCACAGTATGCCTTTATTCCACCGGAAACTATGTCTCGAACCAGCGTCAGGAGCTGATGGACAGCTGCCCGTCAGGACACACTGAGGACGGCCTGCTTTTCAGCTTTACGCTTACCAAGAACGCCGACGGCACAGTGCTTTCGGATTTAGACCTTATCCCCACATGGGTAAACAAGTACAGGGGCGGCAGCGGATATCAGTATACGGTTTATCCGCTTGAAAGTCCGGACGACGGCAGCGCAAAATATTCGCTTGATTCCACGGCAGCTGCGAAAGCAAAGAAATCCTACGAGCGCACAAAGGAAATCGTCGCGGCCGGACTTACCGAATGCCAGCAGGCGATAGGCTGTGAAATCACTTTTAAATGATACCGATGCGGAGATGTAATGCTGATGATTAAAAAGGCGTTTGCCGCCGCTTTTCCGAAAACCCTGCCGATTTTAGCGGGGTTTTCGTTTTTAGGCTTTTCCTACGGCGTTTATATGAATGTTTCGGGCTTCAGCTTTGTTTACCCGATGCTTATGAGTCTTACGATTTTCGGAGGCTCGCTTGAATTTGTCGCGGCAGCCATGCTGCTTGGCAGCTTTGCCCCGCTTCAGACCTTTTTAATGGCACTGCTTATTCAGGCAAGACATTTGTTTTACGGAATAGCCATGCTTGACAGGTACAAGGGCACGGGGCTTAAAAAGCTGTACCTTATATTCGGTATGTGCGATGAGAGCTTTTCAATAAACTACACCGCCGACATTCCGCCTGACATCGACCGCGGCTGGTTTATGTTCGCGGTAACGCTGCTCAATCATTTTTACTGGGTGGCGGGCGCCACGCTCGGAGGTATAGCCGGTTCGCTTATAACCTTCAATACCGAGGGGCTTGAATTTGTGATGACCGCGATGTTTACTGTGATATTTCTTGAGCAGTGGCTTAAAGAGAAAAAGCATTATACGGCGCTGGTCGGAGTGCTGTCCTCGGCGGCGTGTCTTTTGATTTTCGGCTCGGAGTCGTTCATGATACCGACAATGGTGTGTATTCTCTGCTTTGTAACCCTGCTCAGAAAGCCGGTCGAAAGGTCGGTGGGGAAAAAGTGACGCTTTTGCAGCGGGTTATCACAATCGCGCTCTGCGCTGCCGCTACCATGCTCACAAGATTTCTGCCCTTTCTGGTTTTTTCCTCGAAAAAGCCGCTGCCGAAATACATAGGCTATCTCGGTCAGGCGCTTCCGGCAGCGATTTTCGGCATGCTTGTCGTTTACTGCCTTAAAGACGTCGATGTCTTAGGCGGCAGCCACGGTATTCCCGAGCTTATAGGAATAGTGTTTACGGCCGTTCTGCATTTGTGGAAACGCAATATGCTTATCTCAATAGCCGGAGGCACTGTCGCTTATATGCTGCTGGTGCAGTTTGTTTTCTGAATATAGATATGTAAAAAGTGCCGACTCACGGGTAAAAATCGTGAATCAGCACTTTTTGCAGTTTGTTTTATAGGTTTTTATTTTATAGTCTTGTTTTTATCCTCACTGACGGCGCGGTTCAAAAATTCGTCAATGCTCATAGTGCCGAGGTCGCCGTTTTCGCCGCGCTCTCTTACAGAAAGGGTGCGGTTCTCAACCTCGTTGTCGCCTATTATGAGCATATAGGGTACTTTCTGAAGCCTTGCCTCGCGAATCTTGTAACCGATTTTTTCGTTGCGGTCGTCAAGCTCGGCGCGAAGTCCGTTATCCTCAAGCAGCTTTTTGACTTCATAAGCGTAGTCAAGGTGACGGTCGGCTATCGGCAGCAGCTTTATCTGCACCGGAGCGAGCCAGAGCGGGAAAGCACCTGCGTATTTCTCAATAAGCAGCGCGAGGGTTCTCTCGTAGCAGCCGATAGAGGTGCGGTGAATGATATACGGGTTCTTTTTCTGACCGTCACGGTCAACGTATTCCATTCCGAATTTCTCGGCGAGCATCTGGTCTATCTGAATGGTGATAAGTGTATCTTCCTTGCCGTAAACATTCTTTATCTGAATGTCGAGCTTGGGTCCGTAGAACGCCGCTTCGTCAATGCCTATCTTGTAGTCTATTCCGAGGTGGTCGAGAATTTTTGCCATAATGCCCTGCGCTTCTTCCCACTGCTCGTCGGTTCCGATATACTTTTCACGGTTGTTAGGATCCCACTGTGAGAAGCGGTAGGAAACGTCCTCGTAAAGACCTACGGTCTTGAGCATAAATATCGCAAGCTCAAGACAGCTTTTGAACTCCTGCTCAAGCTGCTCAGGGGTGCACATAAGGTGACCCTCTGAAATCGTGAACTGACGCACCCTTATAAGGCCGTGCATTTCGCCGCTGTCCTCGTTGCGGAAAAGGGTAGAGGTCTCGTCATAGCGCAGCGGCAGGTCACGGTAGGAGCGCGCGCGGTTGAGATACGCCTGATACTGGAACGGGCAGGTCATCGGGCGCAGCGCGAAGCACTCCTTGGTCTCGTCGTTCGGGTCGCCCAATACGAACATTCCGTCAAGATAATGATCCCAGTGACCGGACAGCTTGTAAAGCTCCCTCTTTGCCATATACGGGGTTTTGGTAAGCTGCCAGCCGCGGCGCGCCTCCTCGTCCTCGACAAAGCGCTGAAGTATCTGTATTATTTTGGCGCCCTTCGGCAGAAGTATCGGCAGTCCCTGACCGATAATATCAACCGTGGTAAAGAGCTCAAGCTCTCTGCCGAGCTTATTGTGGTCGCGCTTTTTTGCCTCTTCAAGCATATTAAGGTGCGCTTCAAGCTCGCTTGCTTTAGGAAAAGCGGTGCCGTAAACGCGGCAGAGCATTTTCTTGTCAGAATCGCCGCGCCAGTAAGCGCCGGTAGCCGAAGTCAGCTTGAACGCCTTTACCGCGCCCGTGCTCATTAAGTGCGCTCCGGCGCAGAGGTCTGTAAAGTCGCCCTGGGTATAAAAGCTGATTTTCTCGCCCTCGGGAATGTCGGCGACAAGCTCGACCTTGTAGGGCTCGCCCTTTTCCTCAAAGTATTTCACCGCTTCCTCGCGGGTCATAAGGAAACGCTCTATTTTAATGTCTTCCTTAACGATTTTCTTCATCTCCGCCTCAATTTTCTCAAGGTCGTCAGGCGTAAATTTGGCGTCAAGGTCAAAATCGTAGTAGAAACCGTCGTCAACGGCGGGGCCTATCGCCAGCTTAACGTCGGGATAAAGCCTTTTTACTGCCTGAGCCATTATGTGCGAGGCAGTATGGCGGAAAGTGCGTCTGCCGTAATCGTCCTCAAAGGTGAGAATCTCAAGCGTGCAGTCTTCCTCCAGCGTATCGCGCAGGTCGGCGTTTTCGCCGTTAATTTTAGCGGCGCAGGCGGCGCGCGCCAGTCCCGCGCTTATCTGCTTTGCGGCTTCGTATACGGTAATGCCTTTTTCAAATTCCTTTACCGAGTTGTCTTTAAGCGTTGCTTTTATCATAAATATCATTCCTCCGAAAAAAATAAGCTCCGTCCCTCAAAAAAGGGACGAAGCATTAAAAATCTCCGCGGTTCCACCCGTATTCCGTTATAAAACGGCACTTTACGGTCCTTTAACGGCGACCGACCGTCCGTGTTGTGACACACGGCGCTCCAAGGCGGTGTTCGCTTTTTTACGGCCTGTGCGGCTTTCAGCCGGCGGCGCGCACTCTCTTTAAAACCGATATTAAAAAGCTGCTGTCCTTTTCATCGCTTTACCGAATTAAATATACAACCATTTTCCGCCGCTGTCAAGTGTTTTTTATTACCTATATTTCATTTAAAAGGCTTTTAAGGTTTTATTTTTACCGAATCCGGCACAAAACCGTAAACCTCTTCTATTTTTATCAGATTTTTTTCATATGCCTCGTTAAGCGTATAGACCTCGCCGTCCTTTACCGCGTAAATTGCTAACGGATAAGGAAGGTACTGAACATTTTTGTGAAAGGTATACCCGCCTATCGTTTCAGAGCAAAGCGCGTCCATATGAAGCTGACCGTCATAAGCCGCGCTGTATATCCTGTAGCCTTCCGACTCGCCGTAATACTGAAGACTGCTTTCGCTTACCTTTATGTCCGCGGCGTTAAGCTCGGCTTTAAAATATTTTTCAAACGCCGCCGCGTCATCGTCACTGCCCGTGTTTTCGGCGGTACCGGTCGGTTCGTTCCGGCTCTGATTTTCCCCGGGCGTTTTTCCGCTTTCACTGTTCTGGCTCCCGTCAGGCTTATCCGTGCCGTCAGCCGCTTCGGAAATATCCTGCTCCGCCGCGTCACCGGAAATCTGCGGTTTTGCTGAATCAGACGTATCTGCGGGAACCGAACCGCTGGCAGGCTCCGAAAAAACGTCCGCCTTATCCGCAGTGCAGGCTGTGAGGACGAATAAAGCAATAATAACCGGCAGAATTTTTCTCATACGGCGCCTCCTTAAAATAAAAACGCATAAGACCCTTTAAATAAAAAGTCTTATGCGTTTATGTTGTCAAACGGAAACGGGTGTTTTACGCAAAGGCTTTTTATACGCTCACAAAAACACTTTTCTGTCCGAACAGATTATATCATACTCTTTTTGTTTTGTCAACAATTATCAGTCGAGGAAATCCTCGTTAAGTGTAGATAAATCAATGATAGGTAACACTTTTCTCAAAAAAATAAGATGAAAGTGTATTTTGAAAGAATTTGTTGTG
>CALWIZ010000036.1 GCA_944380885.1 uncultured Clostridia bacterium
CGCGCCTTGAGACGCGGGTCGGCATTATGGGCTTTTAGCCCTTGTGCAAACCACCCGTTTGACGGGTGGTTATGATTATAATTATGAGGCGCTGGTTTCAGTAATTTTCCTTGCGAACCTCAAAATAGCTCTGCGGATGGGCGCATACCGGACATACCTCCGGAGCCTTTTTGCCTATTACGAGATGACCGCAGTTGCGGCATTCCCACATGATTTCCTCGCTTTTTTCAAATACGGCTTTCATCTCAACGTTATTGAGCAGCTTAAGATAACGCTCCTCATGTGATTTTTCGATTTCTCCTACCATTCTGAACTGTCTAGCAAGGTCGGTAAAGCCTTCCTCTTCCGCCTCGTCGGCGAAACGGGCGTACATATCGGTCCATTCGTAGTTTTCGCCCTCGGCTGCGCTTTTAAGGTTCTCGGCTGTGCCGCCCAGAGCGCCCAGTGCCTTGAACCAGAGCTTCGCGTGCTCCTTTTCGTTGTTAGCGGTCTGCTCGAAAATAGCGGCTATCTGCTGATAGCCCTCTTTCTTCGCGACCGATGCGAAGTATGTGTATTTATTGCGCGCCTGTGACTCACCTGAAAATGCCTCTCTTAAATTCTTTTCGGTTTTTGTTCCTTTTAAATCCATTTTTATACCTCCTGTTTTAGGTTTGTCTTTATTCTATCATATATTATTGTTTATTTCCACAAATATTTTATTAAAATAATGTTAAAATTCTTGACAGAAGAGGGTTTTTATGCTATAATCACGGCTGTAAAGTTTTTTGCTTTACAGTGAGGTGTTTTTTTATGCCCAAGGAGCTGCATATTTCCGATTTGCTTGATGTTTACGGTGAATTTTTGAATGGCAAGCAGAGAGAGCTTTGCGAATATTATTATAATGACGATCTCTCGCTGTCGGAAATAGCCGAAAATGTAGGCATAACCCGTCAGGGCGTGCGGGACATTATAAAGCGCGCGGGTCAGCGGCTTGAGTATTTAGAGGAAAAATGCCGTTACTGCGAGAGGTTTTCAAAGCTCAAGGAGCTGTCGGAGAGCGCCAGAAAAGGCGACCGTCAGGCGTCAGAGCGGATTTTTGATATAATAGATGATTTATAAGGAGTAGGTTATGGCGTTTGAAAATTTATCCGACAAGCTGTCGGGCGTGTTTAAGCGCCTGCGTTCAAAGGGAAAGCTGAGCGAGTCCGACGTTAAGGCGGCAATGCGCGAGGTTCGTCTTGCCCTGCTTGAGGCGGACGTCAACTACAAGGTCGCCAAAGACTTTACGAACGCGGTCACCGAAAAGTGCGTAGGTGAGGAAGTGCTTGAAAGCCTTACCGCCGCGCAGACGGTTATCAAAACCGTAAGAGATGAGCTTACCGCGCTTATGGGAAGTGAACAGGCAAGGCTTAAAATATCATCAAAGCTGCCCACAGTCATAATGATGTGCGGTCTTCAGGGCTCGGGTAAAACCACCCACTCGGCAAAGCTCGCCAAATATTTAAAGAGTCAGGGTCACAGGCCGCTGCTTGTCGCCTGCGATATTTACCGTCCGGCGGCTATCGAGCAGTTAAAGGTGGTCGGAAAGGCGGTTGACACGCCTGTTTTTGAGATGGGCACCCAGAAGCCGGAGCTTACAGCCAAGCAGGCGATTGCCCACGCGAGGGACTACGGTTACGATTTTGTGATACTTGATACGGCTGGTCGTCTTCATATAGACTCTGAGCTTATGGACGAGTTGAAGCGTATAACCGAAGCAGTAGAAGTACACGATATACTGCTTGTAATAGACGCCATGGTCGGTCAGGACGCGGTCAACATCGCCAAGGCGTTTAACGACATTCTTGAGATAGACGGTATCATTCTTACCAAGCTGGACGGTGATACGCGAGGCGGCGCGGCGCTCTCGGTAAGAGCTGTTACAGGCAAGCCTATAATGTTTACGGGCGTCGGCGAAAAGCTTGATGAGCTGGATGAGTTCCACCCCGACCGTATGGCTTCGAGGATTTTAGGAATGGGCGATGTACTGTCGCTTATTGAAAGAGTAGAGTCGGAAATCGACCAGAAGCAGGCGGAGGAAACCGCGAAACGGCTTGAACAGAACAAGTTCGATATGAACGACCTTTTAAGTCAGTTTCAGCAGATAAAGAAAATGGGTTCAATCAAAAGCCTGCTTTCAATGCTGCCGGGAATGGATAAGCAGCTGCGCGACGTTGATATAGACGACCGTCAGATGTTGAGGGTCGAGGCTGTTATAAAGTCAATGACTAAAAAGGAACGCGAAAAGCCGGACATTATCAACGCTTCCCGCCGCCGCCGCATAGCTGCCGGAGCGGGGGTAAAGGTTGAGGACGTGAACAAGCTGCTGCGTCAGTATGAGCAGATGAAAAAAATGTTTAAGCAGATGAACACAAAGGGCGGCAAGCGCAATTTAATGCGCGGAATGCGTATGCCGGGCGGCCCGAAAGGCTTAGGTTTTTAAGAGCATTGTATGGCGGAAAACCGTTACGATTGTCTTTTAAACATAGATATTCTTGATATGGAGGTGTATTACCGTGGCAGTTAAAATAAGACTTCGCCGTATGGGCGCCAAGAGAGCTCCTTTTTACCGTGTTGTCGTAGCTGATTCGAGATATCCGCGCGACGGCCGTTTCATTGAGGAAATCGGCACCTACGACCCGACAAAGGATCCGGCAGCTGTTAATATCGACGCCGAGAAGGCTAAAAAGTGGATATCAAACGGCGCTCAGCCGACCGATACCGTTAAAGCTCTGCTTAAGAAAAACGGTGTTCTTTAATTTTTTCTTGTGAGGTTATACAATGAAGGAGCTTCTTACAGCTATCGTTTCCGGACTGGTTGAAAATCCGGAAGAGATATCGGTTACTGTCGACGAACCCAACGAGGAGGGCGTGATTTACTATCACCTCCATGTCGCGGAAAACGATATGGGCAGGGTAATCGGCAAGCAGGGCAGAATAGCAAAGGCTATCCGCGTTGTAATGCGTGCCGCCGCCAACAGACAGAATCAGAAAATATCGGTTGAGATAGACTGATTTAAGGGCAAGCGCCCTTGCTTTGGGAACGCCGGTTCTCCGGCGCTCCTTTAACTTTTGGAAATCGCCTGTACGGGCGGTTTTTGCTTATATATAAGTTTGTAAATTATATCAGTGAATGATTTGACATAGAAAAGTTTAAAACGCCGGAGGAAGGTATGATTAAAAAATTTCTTGAAACGGGAAAAATAGTCGGTACCCACGGGATAAAGGGTATGGTAAGGGTTCAGCCATGGTCGGATTCAGGGGAGTTTCTCTGCGGGTTCAAGCATTTTTATCTTGACCCTGACGGCAGGGAAAAGCTGGAAGCTGCGGCGGTGCGTCCCCACGGCGCAGTGGTGCTGATAGCCTTTAAGGGGACAGACAGTATAGAAAAGGCGGAGAAGCTGAGGAACCGCACGATTTATATTGACAGAAACGACGCTGACCTGCCTGAGGGCAGATATTTTATAGACGATCTTATCGGCTGTCACGTGTTTGACGCTGACAGCGGCGCCGAATACGGAGTTATATCCGATGTTTCCCAGACCGGAGCCAATGATGTATGGCACATACAAAAGGGCGGAAAGGAATATCTGCTTCCGGCGGTGGAAGAGGTCATAGCGGCTGTGTCACCGGCTGAGGAAAGGGTGGAAATCCGTCCGATGAAAGGAATTTTCGACGATGAGGATTGATATTATGACCCTCTTCCCCGCTATGTGCGAGACGGTTATGAGCGAAAGCATAATCGGAAGGGCGAGAAAGGCGGGCAAGGTTGAGATTGTCTGTACCGATATAAGGGATTTCGCAGGAAACAAGCACAACAAGGTGGACGATATGCCGTACGGCGGCGGTATGGGTATGGTTATGGCGGCTCAGCCTATTTATGACTGCTACAAAAGCCTTTACGGCGAGGACGAGCCTAAACCTCATCTTATATATATGTCTCCTAAGGGAAGGACATTCGACCAGAAAAGGGCAAGGGAGCTGTCAGAGCTTGACCGGATTGTGCTGCTTTGCGGGCATTACGAGGGCGTCGACGAGCGTGTGATAGAGGAAATTGTTGATGAGGAGCTGTCGATAGGTGATTTTGTGCTTACAGGCGGCGAGCTGCCGGCGCTTGCCGTGGCGGACGCGGTATGCCGCATGCTGCCGGGGGTTCTGTCAGACGAGCTGTGCTTTGAGGAAGAAAGCCATTTTTCGGGACTGCTTGAGTATCCTCAGTATACAAGACCGGCAGAATGGCGCGGAAAAGAGGTCCCGGAGGTGCTGCTTTCGGGCAATCACGCGAAAATTGACGAATGGCGGCGTATGCAGTCGCTTATAATAACCGCGGAGCGCAGACCCGACCTTTACAGCCGTGTGACACTTACAAAGCAGGATATAAAGAGCTTTTCAAGGAACGGTATACCGCTTCCCGGAGAAAATAAAAAAGAAAACATTTAGTTCACGGTTTGTTAACATATTGAAAATGCACAAATACAAGTTTCCAAAATTACAAATTGTTGGATAAATATTAGAACTTATTCACAAATTATTGACGACTGCATTTAATGTGGTATAATAGCAATAGATGATTTTAAAATTAACATTGATCTTAAGTTAAGGAGATTTTACAATGTGTGTTAAAGATGTAGTTATTCAGAATCAGGTAGGTCTTCATGCCCGCCCTGCAACCTTTTTCATTCAGAAAGCCAATGAGTACAAGTCATCTATCTGGGTTGAGAAGGACGAGAGAAAGGTAAACGCCAAGAGCCTTTTGGGTGTTCTGTCTCTCGGTATCGTCGGAGGCACCACTATAAAGATTATAGTTGACGGTTCAGACGAGAAGGAAGCCCTTGACGGTCTTGTTGCGCTTGTAGAATCAGGCTTTGCCGATTGATGTTGTTTTTTAAAAAGCAGCCGATATTATTTTTTAATATCGGCTGAATTTTATTTGACTTTTTTCAGAAATGCTGTTATAATAGCAAAAGTGTTCAAAAATACATAACCGGGTGTGGCGCAGCTGGTAGCGCGCTTGACTGGGGGTCAAGAGGCCGCAGGTTCAAGTCCTGTCACTCGGACCAGTCGATAGCTCGACACGCAAACGCGTAGTCGGGCTTTTTCTTTTTTATTCCTTTTTTCTCGCGAATAAGCTTGGCTATAAACACTTATAGTAAATCGGGCTTGGAGCCGAACGCGCTCCGGGCACTTTTCTTATTTATGCAGAAGGTGCCCGCGAAAAAGTCGGCAGTTTTTTTAGTTCCTGCTGCCAATCGATGGCTCGACATGCAGGCGCTTAGTCTGGCTCTTTTGTTTTGCGGATCAGGCGGTGGGAACAGGCAAAAAATAAAATTCCCCTTACGGAAAAAAGTTTCCGTAAGGGGTTTTTATATATTTTATTTTTCGAGCAGCTTTTTCATAATATCAGGCCCGTGTTCAACAAAAATTCTGGTAGCGGCGGCGTTCTTTTCCGTAAAGGAGGGAATGCCGTTTTTCTTTACCCGGCTGTCATAAATAATATAAGGTACCGGCTCGGCGGAGTGGGTCATAGTGTCGAGCGGAGTGGGGTGGTCGGGCATTATCAGTATGCGGAAATCGTCTCCGCTTCCTTCAAGATATTCGAGCATCGGCTTTAGCGCGCGGCGGTCTATATATTCAACAGCCCTGACCTTGTTTTCCGGCTCGCCGCGGTGACCGCATTCGTCCGGAGCCTCAAAATGCAGGTATACAAGGTCGGTGCCGTTTTTAAATGCGTCTATACCGGCTTGTGCCTTGCCTTCAAAATTAGTGTCAAGATAGCCGGTGGCGCCTTCTACCTCAGGCGTCTCCATTCCGGCGCATATGCCTATTCCCTTAAGCAGGTCTACTGCGCTTACCACGCAGCCGGTAACCCCGTTCTTCTCCTTGAAATTCTCAAGCGCCGGCTTCCTTCCCTCGCCCCAGAGCCATATGGAGTTAGCCTCGTGAAGACCCTTTTCGCGTCTTGCTATATTGACCGGATGGTCTTTAAGAATTTCGTAGCTTTTTTTCATAAGCCCGATAAGCTCCTTGGCGTTTTCGGAGCTGCTTAAATATTCGCCTATCACCCTGCCGCTTATATCGTGCGGCGGGGTCATATTTCCGAGGTCGGTAGTGCCGTTTTTCACCACAAGGCAGTGGCGGTAGCTTACACCGCTGTAAAATTTATAAATATCGCTGCCGAGCTCCTTTTCAACCGTTTCAATTATGAGACGAGCTTCCTCGGTCGAAATATCGCCGGCACAGTAGTCCACCATGGTTTTGCTCTCGTACGGCTCGCTGTCCGACAAGGTGACGATATTGCAGCGAAGCGCCACATCGGTTGGCTTCAAATCGACTCCTATCGACGCCGCTTCAAGCGGCGAGCGGCCGGTATAGCATACCGCAGGGTCATAGCCCATAACTGAAAGGTTGGCAACATCACTGCCGGGCTTTAAGCCCTTTGCCACCGTGCGGCACATTCCGGCTTCCGAAACGGCCGCGAGCTTATCCATAAACGGCTTGTCGGCACACTCCATAGGCGTTTTGCCCGAAAGGGCGGCGTTAGGTGTGTCGGCCATACCGTCACAAAGTAAAACAAGATATTTCATATGACATTCCTCCGATTCGATAATTATTATATCAATATTTGCTTATAAAGTAAACACCGGCGGAAAAAATACTTTTAATTTCTGTAAAAATGGTTTATTATAATAATATGATAAAGTCAGGGGAGGAAGTTTTATGGCAAATCAGATCAAGCTCACGGTAGGAGGAATAAACTACACCGTAAAAAGCGACGAAAGCGCAGAGTATCTGGAGCAGCTCGGCGACGAGCTTGAGGAGAGGCTCCGCAGGATAACAAAGCGGAATCCCACAATATCGACGACAATGGTTGCGATAATCGCCGCGCTTGAGGCGTCGGACGAGCTTAACAAGGCAAAAGCAGAGACGGCAAGGATTAAAAAAGAACTTGAGAAAAAAACATTTCCGGGACAGCAGAGAATAAGGCTTGAGGATAAATGATATCTCCGGAGATACTCTCGCCTGCCGGCAATACCGAAATGCTTACCGCCGCCGTGCGGAGCGGGGCGGACGCGGTTTATTTGGGCGCTAAGGAATTTTCCGCGCGCAGAAACGCCGCGAATTTTGATGACGATGAGCTTAAAGCAGCGGTTGAATACTGCCATATAAGAGGGGTAAAGGTGTATCTTACCCTTAATATACTTATAAAGGACGCGGAGCTTGAAAGCGCGTTCAGGCTTGCTCAAAGGGCGTATAATTACGGTATTAACGGCATTATAATCGCCGATATGGGACTGGCGGCTGTGCTGCACAGGCTTCTACCGGAGCTTCCGCTCCACGCCTCCACTCAGATGACGGTACATACTCCGTCGGCTCTGACGCTGCTTAAAAAGGCAGGCTTTTGCAGGGTAGTGGCGGGAAGGGAGATGTCACGCGCGGAGCTTAAAGAGTTCTGCGCCGAAGCGAAAAGGCTCGGACTTGAGACAGAGGTATTCGTCCACGGCGCTCTTTGTATGTCGGTGTCGGGACAGTGCCTGCTGTCCGCTTTTTTAGGCTCGCGCAGCGGCAACAGGGGACTTTGCGCGGGACCATGCCGGCTGCCCTTTTCGGCGCCGGGCGGCACAGGGTACGACTTGAGCCTTAAAGACCTTTCGCTTATAAATCATCTTGACGACCTGCGTGAAATGGGGGTTTCGTCTTTTAAAATAGAAGGGCGAATGAAGCGCCCCGAATATGTCGCCGCCGCCACCGCCGCCTGCCGTTCGGCTTTGGATAACGGATATGTCGCGGAGGAGCTTGACAAGGCGCTTAAAAATGTTTTCTGCCGTTCCGGATTTACCGATGGGTATTTCACCGGAAAAACCGGATGTGAGATGTTCGGCATAAGGACAAAGGAGGACGTTGCCGCCGCAACAGGCGCTATGTCCTTTGTGCACGGGATTTACCGCTTTGAGCGGGGAAACGTAAAAATAGACGCTAATCTTTCGGCAAGGCGTGAAGAGCCTCTCACCCTCACGCTTGACGACGGTGAAAACAAGGTCACGGTAACGGGTGATATTCCCCAGAATGCGGTTAATAAAGCGGCGGACGAAAAAAGCCTTATAGCGGGACTTGACAAATTCGGCTCAACGCCGTACACACTTAAAGGTATTTCGGCTGTCTGCGACGGGGGACTTTTTGTAAGCGCCGCCGCGCTTAACGACCTGCGCCGCAGAGCCTGCGCGGAGCTTGACAGCCGCCGTGCGGAGGTAAATCACCCTCAAAATTCTGCGGTTTACAAGCCTGAAAGAACCGGCGGTACAAGGCGGAAAGAGCCGCGGCTTTACGCGCGCTTTGAAAGCGCCGGACAGATACCCGACGATTTAGAGGGCATTTCTGCACTGATTTTTCCGCTTGAGAACGAGCCGGAAGGTCTGCATAGCGGTATAGAGCTTATAGCCGATATTCCGAGGGGTATAATAAGCGATAAGACGACAGCCGAGCGCCTGCGGCTTTTTAAGTCGGCAGGCTTTAAGACCGCACTGTGCGGAAATCTTTCTTCTATAAAAACAGCGCTTGACGAGGGCTTTGCGGTGATTGCGGACACCGGAATGAACGTATACAATTCCGAAAGCGCCGCCGCGGTAAGCGGAATGGGAGCGGAAAGGATAGTTTTATCAAATGAGGTCACGCTGGCTGACGCGGAGTCCCTCTGCTCGCCCGTGCCGAAGGGCGCTGTGATTTACGGTAATATTCCGCTTATGCTGTTCAGAAACTGTCCGCTTAAAAACGGCAGGGACTGTAAGCAGTGTGATAGAAACGGCTTTCTGACCGACCGCAAAAACACACGTTTTCCGGTGCGCTGCCGTATGGGGTACAGCGAGCTTTTAAACTCGGTTCCGGTATGGCTTGCCGATAAAAAAGATGATATCAGAGGACTTGATTTCGCGGTGCTTTACTTTACCCGTGAAACAAAAGAGAGGGTAAGTGAGGTTATAAAGGCGTATAAAAACGGATACGTCTGTGATACCGAATATACAAGGGGACTTTTTTACAGAGGTTCGCTCTGAAAAGAATCGTAATATAAATGCAAAAGGAGGGCGAAAAGCCCTCCTTTGAGAGTGTCGAAAAAGTCGACACTCTCTTGGACGGGAATGCCGTTCGCTCGAAAATCAAAGATTTTCGGACTGCACTCTATCCCCGCCAATACCACCCCTGTACCCTTGAAAAGCCGCTTGTCAAGCGGCTTTTCGCTTACAAGGTGTTTTTTCGACGCACCTGTCGCCGAAAAAACAAAATTCGGCTGACCGCCGCTAAAAAATTAAATTTGAGGTTTATCGACAGGCTGAAAGGAGGGCGAAAAGCCCTCCTTTTTATATGTTTGTGCCTGATTGATGAGAAACAATTTAATATTTACGACTTATAGCGGTGAAAAGTCATATACCTGTTTGTAAAGTGTATTTTTTACAATGGTATATTCATTTTGGGAAAGCGCTTTTCCCGATGACATAATATACATCGGCACAGAAGTCTGGCCCTGTGTAATCGGCGGCTGACTGTAAGGAAAAACATTGAGAACAAAGCCGCAGCGTTTGTAAAATTCTATGCGCTTAGCGGCAATTTCAGTATAGGGAAGCTCCACCTCAAGACATACCGGCAGATTTACAATGTGGAGCAGTTCTTTAAGAATTAAAGAACCGAGTCCCTGAGAGCGGTAACAGCTGTCCACCGCGAAATGCTCAACAAACAAAAAGTTCTTAAATTCATATACCGTTATAAAAGCTTTAATACCTGAACCGGCAGTGTCTTCAATTACATATATGCTGTAATCTTTTCTTTTAAGTAGTTTTTTCTGTTCGTTATATGGTCTTCTTTCGCTGTCGGGAAAGCTTTTTTTCATTATTGCGTAAACAACATCAAAAGATTCGGGTCCGATTTTTTTTAACATATATTCCTCTTTTAATAAATCTTAGATTATTCAAACGGCTTTAATTCCCCGTCAAAAAGCATAAGCCGTTTCACCTCGCAGAAAACAGGTTCTCTTCCGGTATTTTCAAAAAACGCCGAAAGCAGCAGCGAGGGGTTTAAATTTCCCTCGTTTCCGGCTGAAAGTATCAGACGTGCACCGTTTTCCGTAATTTCGGTTTTCCTTATTTTGGGGATAATATCAAATTCCTTGAGCCTGCCTTTTTTATCCTTTTTAAGGCAAACAACGCTTTTCTGTGACAGAAACTCCCTTAAATCTTTATAAATACCGTCGCCTTCATCGGGAAAGACAAGCTCATATTCAGCGAAAGCAATTTCCACTGTCGGCTTCACAGGCTTTGCGGCGCGCAGAAATTTAATTCCGTCGGGCGCGGCTGAATTAAGCTGCTTTACAATATTTTCGGGCGCCGGCTCATCGTCGGTAAGCCTGATATCCATAATCTCATAAAGTCCCTCAAAGCCGAGGGAGAGCGGTACGGCGTAATTTATATATATGTGCTGATTGAAGCCTTCCGTATACCAGACCGGAAGACCGGATTTTCTTATGACCCTTGTCATAAGCCGGTTCATATCAAGCTGGGACAGGAATTTCATTCTGCCTGTCTTGGTGTAAAAAAGCCTAACGTTTTTCAAAGCAGACACCCTCCCCGTAGCAGGCTGCGCCGCACGCCGAGCATTTTTCCCGGCAGTTCGGCGTTGTAACGGCGGCAAGCGCCTTTTTGTGCTCTTTTACAAGAAATTCCTTTGTGACTCCGTAATCAAGGTGATCCCACGCGTTTATCTCGTCATACTCTCGCTTTCTCGCCGAGAAAAACAGCGGGTCGATCCCGTTTTCCTTAAAGGCTTCGTTCCATTTGTCAAGGTCGAAGCATTCGTTCCAGCCGTCAAATTTGCAGCCCTTTCTGAACGCCGATTCAAGCACTCCGCAAAGGCGGCGGTCGCCCCTCGCGAACGCGCCCTCAAGAAAGCTGGTCGAGGAATCGTGCCAGCTGATATTTACCTTTTTGCAGGTGTTTGAGTATTTAAGCACCTTTTGCCTGCGTTCTGTCTCCTCTTTTTCTATCTGCGGCTCAAACTGGAAAGGGGTAAAGGGCTTGGGCACAAAGGTAGAAACGCTTATCGATACCGACACCGATTTTCCCTTAGGCCGGTTCTCAAGGCTGTAATAAAGGTCAACTATTTTTTGCCCTAACTCCGCTATGCCCTTTAAATCCTCGTCGGTCTCTGTGGGCAGTCCCAGCATAAAATACAGCTTTACTGCGGTGTAGCCGCCCTCAAAAGCGGTTTTGCAGGTGCGGAATATTTCTTCCTCAGTCACGTTTTTGTTTATAACGTCACGCAGCCGCTGTGTGCCTGCCTCAGGCGCGAAGGTGAGTCCGCTTTTTCTTATGTGGTTTATTTTATCAAGCAGCTCTTTTGAGAAATTGTCCACTCTGAGCGACGGAAGCGACAGGCTTATATGCTCCGGCTCGGTCCATTCGAGCATTTTGTTGAGCAGCGGTTCAAGCTGGGTGTAATCGCTGGTGCTGAGCGACGAAAGGGAGATTTCGTCATACCCCGTGCTCTCGCACAGCGCCTTTGCCTGACGGTTTACCGTATCGGCGCTTTTTTCCCTTACCGGACGGTAAATAAAGCCTGCCTGACAGAAACGGCAGCCCCTTATGCAGCCTCTGAATATTTCCTGAACCGCGCGGTCGTGCACTATTTCTATAAACGGCACGACGAATTTTTCCGGATAGTAGGACTTGTCCATATCCTTCATAATGCGTTTCTTAATTTTAGCCGGCGCGCCGTCCCTCGGGGTGACAGAGGTTATCGTTCCGTCCCCGCCGTAGCTGAAATCGTAGAGCGACGGCACATAAACGCCCTCTATTTTAGCGGCTTCACGCAGAAAATCTTTCTTACTTCCGCCTTTTTTCTTAAATTGTTTGTAAAGGTCGATCACCTCAAGGTCAACTTCCTCGCCCTCGCCTAAAAAGAAGAGGTCTATAAAATCGGCGATCGGCTCAGGGTTGCAGCAGCAGGGACCGCCTGCCACGACTATCGGGGAAAGCGACTGCCTGTCCGCGCTCCTTAACGGTAATCCCGCGAGGTCAAGCATATTTAGCAGATTGGTGTAGCACAGCTCGTATTGTAAGGTAAAGCCTATAAAATCAAAATCCTTTATGCTGTCCCGGCTTTCGAGCGCGAAAAGCGGTATGTTTTTCTCCCGCATTACCGCCTCAAAATCCACCCACGGCGCGAAAACACGCTCGCACCATATGTCCTCCCGCTCATTGAACTGGGAGTAAAGTATTTTCATGCCTAAATGCGACATTCCTATTTCGTAGGTGTCCGGAAAGCAGAAGGCAAACCGTACGTCTATATTTTCTTTATCCTTTATAACGCTGTTTATCTCACCGCCTGAATATCTGCCCGGCTTCTGCACCGTAAGCAGCAGCTTTTCAAATTCCTTCTGGTCCATTTTTCCGCTCCGTTCTGTTATGCAAATACAAATATATAATACAATAAATGTGAGCGTCTTTCAACTAAATTTTAATAAGGCTCATAACCGTAAGATAGAGAGCGAATATAAAAAACGACAGGTTGAACCGACCCATAAAGGCAAGGGTGACCCCGAGCGCCGCGGCGGCCGCGGCAAAGCTCAGATTTATAATACGCATAACGAGTCTTGCACGCATAAAATGAGTTTTTTTGATAAGCAGGCACTCAAGCATCGTGCCGCCGTCAAGCCCGGTTACCGGCAAAAGGTTGAAAACGCCGATTATAAGGTTGATAAGCGCGCACCATAGCGACATCTCATTGCCGAACGCGGCGTAATTGAACCAGAGCGTGAAAAACAGTATAATATTTACCGCAGGTCCGCAGAGCGCCACGGTTACGGCGTGCTTCTCGCAGCCGATTCCTGTGCTTATCTCCACCGCCGCCGGAACGAGTTTTATTCTTTTAGGTGCGCAGCCGGTTATCCACATAGCGGTGAGATGTCCAGCCTCGTGCATAGCCACGGCAAAAAGCAGCGGCAGAACATAGCCCGTCCGGTCAAAGGCGAGCATGGCGGTAATTACCGCCGAAAATAAAAAGGATACATATATTTCGGTTCCGAACAGCTTAAACCTCATCTGCATCACCATACGGTATATCAAGTACCTCGTCAGCGTCGGTATCGGCGCATATGTTGGTTTCGTACCAGCCTTTAAGCTCGGTATAGCAGCCGGGAAAAAAGTATTTTACCGCCGTCACAGTAATAAGTATAACGGCCGCAACCGCCGCCTCGGCAATAATTATGCCGTATAATACGCTTTTTGAGCGCGGCTCAAGTATTTCGTTTTCCTCCATAAAGGTATACTCCTTGTGAAAAAATATAATATGTGCTATACTTAATGTATATTAGAAATCAGGAGGATTTTATGCCTTTTTTACCGATTACTGCTGAAGAAATGAAGGAACGCGGCTGGGACAGTGCCGATTTTGTCATAGTGACGGGGGACGCGTATGTAGACCACCCGAGTTTCGGCACGGCTATTATATCCCGAGTGCTTGAGGCGGCGGGGTACAGGGTCTGCATTGTCCCGCAGCCCCGTTCTGACAGCGACTATTTGCGTTTCGGCAAGCCACGGCTTGCCTTTCTTGTAAACAGCGGAAACATAGACTCAATGGTGGCGCATTACACCGCCGCGAAACGCCGCCGCAGCGACGATGCATATACACCCGGCGGGAAAGCCGGCGCGCGCCCCGACAGAGCGGTAACAGTTTACACAAAAAAGCTGAAATCGCTCTTTCCCGATGTTCCGGTAGCGATAGGCGGGCTTGAGGCGTCACTCAGGCGGTTTGCTCATTACGATTACTGGGACGATAAGGTGCGCCCGTCAGTGCTTATAGAGTCGGGCGCTGATTTGCTTATGTACGGCATGGGGGAAAAGCATATTGTAGAGATAGCCGACCGGCTAAATGCAGGCGAGGATATAAAAAGCCTTACCGATATAAAAGGTACCTGCTACGCTGTAAACGCCGGAGAATATACACCGATACCCGGCGCGCAGGAATGCGCCTCCCTTGAGCTTGTAAGCGTTCCGGACGCAAAGGGCAAACGGCTGTATGCGGAAGCCTGCCGCATACAGCAGGCGGAGCATGACGCGGTGCGCGGCAGGACGGTTATTCAGCGCCACGGCGGAAAAATAGTTGTGCAGACGCCTCCGATGCCGCCGCTTACAACCGAGGAAATGGACAAGGTGTACTCACTGCCGTTTATGCGCGATTATCACCCGAGCTACAAGGCGCTCGGCGGAGTGCCCGGAATTGAGGAGGTAAAGTTTTCGATAATCCATAACCGCGGCTGTTTCGGAGCCTGCAATTTCTGTTCAATCGCTTATCATCAGGGGCGCGCCATAACGGTGCGAAGCCACGAATCGGTAATAGCCGAGGCAAAGCAGCTTACCGAAATGCCGGATTTCAAAGGCTATATACACGATGTGGGCGGGCCTACGGCAAATTTCCGCCGACCTTCCTGCGACGGACAGGCGGTAAAGGGACTTTGCGCCGACCGCAAGTGCTTGGCGCCCGAGATGTGTCCGGCGGTAAAGGTTACCCATGAGGATTATCTTAAGCTGCTGCGTGAGCTGAGGGCACTTCCAAAGGTCAAAAAAGTATTTATACGTTCAGGGATACGCTTTGATTATCTTATAGCCGATAAAAACGAGGATTTTTTCAAGGAGCTTGTGAACCACCATATAAGCGGACAGCTCAAAGTAGCGCCCGAACACTGCTCAAACAGGGTGTTAAAGCGTATGGGCAAGCCGCCGATTGAGGTTTACAACAAGTTTGAGAAGCGGTTTTACGAGCTTACCAAAAGCGCCGGCAAAAAGCAGTATTTAGTGCCTTATCTTATGTCCTCCCACCCCGGCAGTACGGTCAAGGACGCTATTGAGCTTGCGGTCTTCTTAAAGCGTCACGGACTGCACCCCGAACAGGTACAGGACTTTTACCCCACGCCCGGTACGGTATCGACCTGTATGTTTTATACCGGACTTGACCCGGATACTATGGAGCAGGTTTATGTGCCGAGAACGCCGGAAGAAAAGGCGCAGCAAAGGGCGCTGCTTCAGTATTTCAAGCCCGAAAACCGTAAGACGGTGCTTGCTGCGCTTAAAAAGGCGGGAAGATACGACCTTATCGGAACGGGACCCGACTGCCTCGCGGCGCCCGACAGAAAGGAAGCTGCCGCGGCGGTCAGAAAGCCGAAAAAGACGATACGCAATATACACAAGCCGAAGAAAAAGTAATTTTTGAAGATACTTATCCGTGGTTTTATGTTTCGGTTCAGCTGAAATTTACGCAAAAATACCGGCGGTACGGAAAAATCCGTGCCGCCGGTAAAATATATACGAAAAATTAAATTTTACCGCAGAGTGCGCTGTAAAACGCTTACCGGCAGGTCAGAAAAATTTTAATCCTTATCGGGTTTTTATATCCTGTTTACCGTGAGATATAAAATGTCGCAGTTAAAAAACAAGCTGTTTTTGTTTCTGATGATTGACTTTTGCATTTGGGAAAAGTAGAATAAAGGAAAAGGGGGAAAGAATACATATGAAAACAGGGGTAAGTCTTTACAGCTTTCACAATTACGCAAAGGAAAACTCGCTCGGAGTGAAAGGCTGCATAAAAAAAGCAGCGGAGATGGGCATTGACGGTCTTGACTTTATTGAGACGGGTCTTTCATACGACGATTATATCGAATACGCCAAGGATATAAGAAAATACTGCAAGGAGGTCGGTATTGAGCCGGTCTGCTTCTGTACCGGAGCGGATTTTCTCAACTGCGGCGATATATCCGAGGAAACAGAAAAAGTGAAACGCAATGTCGATATAGCGGCGGCTTACGGCTGCAGATATATGCGGCACGATACCACATCGGGATTCGGAGCAGGAATAAAAACCGCAAGGAGCTTTGACAATGCCATTGAAATAATGGCTCCGGCGATAAGGGAGATAACCTTGTACGCTAAAAAGCTCGGGATTGTTACAATAACTGAAAATCACGGCTTTTTCTCGCAGGATTCAGATCGTGTTGAAAAGCTCATAAACGCGGTGAACGACGATAATTTCGGTATGCTTGTTGATATAGGTAACTTCAGCTGTGCGGATGAAAGCTCGGTCACTGCAGTTGGCAGAGCGGCACCCTATGCGCGTCATGTCCACGCAAAGGATTTTCATATAAAGAGCGGTATGCTTGACAATCCGGGAGACGGTTGGTTTATGTCAAGGGGCGGCAATTATCTGCGCGGCGCCATAATCGGTCACGGAGATATTCCGGTGAAACAGTGCATAGGCACGCTTGCCCGCGCGGGCTACGACGGATATGTGACGATTGAGTTTGAAGGACTGGAAGACCCGATATTCGGTATTTCCGCCGGACTTAATAACCTTAAAAAATATCTTCCTTAAAATGCGTTTTGGCGGAAACGATTTTCCGCGCATACCGAAAGTATGCCGCGGGAGCTTTACGTAATGGCTGAAATGCCGAAATTGTCTGTATAGAGTTGGAAATTATTGATAAAAAATGCGGATTCAGTCGAATTATGTTGCTTTTGCTTTCTAAATAAGGTAAAATTTAAGTATAAAAATATAGAAATGAGGTATATGTATGTTTTGTGAAAAATGCGGCAATAACATTTCGGACAACGCTCTTTTCTGCAGCGCGTGCGGTGCTCCCGTGCCGAAAGCAGAAACGGCAGGAGCAGACGTTAAGTCTGAAGAAGCGGTAAACGGAGCGCAGGCGGCACCTTCTGCGGCAACTGCTCCCGTACAGACACCTCCGGTGCAGACCGCCACGGTTCAGACTCCGCCTGTACAGACACCCCCCGCTCAGACGCAGCCGGTTCAGGCTCCGTATATGCAGGCGCCCGCGGCGCCATCGCAGACAAATATAATATTTTCCACAGTCGGTGAGTACATAAAGGGCTTTTTCTCGGGAAGAGTGACTCAGACTGTCGCATCGGCGGCAAAAAGCAAAGGGCTGCAGTGGCTTGTGCTCGCTCTTGCCAATATAATTATATTTATGATTTCAGCGACACTTAATGTCAAATATGCGCTGTGGTCAAATACAATAGTTGACGTGGTTGCCAGTCGCCTTATAAGCATTTGGGCGGTGCTGTTCGCCAACCTGTTTATAGGAGCGGCGGTATACTTTGCTCTCGGCGGTCTGATTTTCGGGGCGATGCGCCTTGTTTTCAAGAAACCGGTACCGTACTCCTCCGTTATGAATATGGTAGGATACGCCACGCTTCCGCTTACAATGGCTTTCATAGCTAATATTATTCTGGGACTTATATATATTCCGCTGTCTCTTATAGTTTACACTGTGGCAGTCATAATGTCATTCTGTATGCTTTATATCGGAATACAGAAATTCGACTCGCTTCAGAAAACACCGTATTTTATCTTTATGGCTATTGTAGCCATAACTGTTGCGCTGGCGCTTCTGCTCACTTTCATTCTTTACGGGGCGATAATCAGAAGCGGCGTGGCGTACGGAGCCGGAAGCCTTATTGACGGATTAAGCGATTTAGGCGGCGCTACTGATTATTTCTTATAATCTGAAGGACGGGTTTGCGGTATGAAAATTATAGCAAGAGCGGGAACGGTTTTACTGCTGGCGTTAATAATATGCTTTACTGCGGCGTGTGGAGCTGAAATAAGCACAAAGCTCACCGTGGACGGCAGCTTTAACGGTACACGCGAAATAACAGCGGTTATAGACAGTGACGATATCACAAAGGTGACAGGCGGCGCGGCTGCGCTTGAACAGGTTATAAAGGAAAGCAAGCCGGCGGATATGGATTATACCGTAAAGAACGACGGCGGCAATACCGTTATAACTTTCACGATAAAGTTTTCGGGGCTTGAAGAATACAGGACTAAGGTAAATAATATCATAGATGCCGGCAGAACCGAGGATTCAGACCTTGTTCCGGAAGTTGTTTTCGAGACGGGAAAGACATATTTTAAAGAAGGCTTCAGGCTGTCGGAGAATTTCACATCGGTAGACCTGCTTAACTGGTATATCAACGCTCTTGAGGAATCCGGAATAATAAGCGAGTCGCAGGGCAACTGGTACGAAATAGGGGAAAATAAAATCGTATTTTCCGGAAAAGAGTACTCAAGCGGCAGCAGGCTTGAGGCCGACGAACAGATAAAACGCTGTCTGTCCGGAATAAATGTCACCACGACCGTTACGACATCGGGCAGCTTTGAAAGGGTGATTGAGTTCACTTCCGATAACGATACGGAAGAGGAGCTTGAAAAAGCCGGCTGTGTCCTTGAGGAATACCTGAAAAATCTATGTCCCAACGGCGATACATTTGAAAAAACCTCTGAGGAAGACTCGTACAACAATACATATGCTTTTACGCTGAACGCCGACTCGGCGGAGGAGCTGGTTGAGAAAACCGACGCCGTGCTTCAGACAAAAAACAAGTTAAGCATAACAGCCGAGGCTTTGGAGGACACTCCGGGAACGGCGGCGGTTTCGGTTACGGAGTCGATAGACGGAACCTATTATATAGATTATGACAGTGCGAGAGTCACAAGCAGGCTCAAGGTTTATGACGGTGTGGAATACGGCGACGCGGATACATCGTACAGCACCGAGGACGGGTACCTTATTTACCGCCCCAACGCAGGAGGAGAATATACCTTCAGCGGCGAGTGGAAAATCGGTTTCAGTGAAATAGTTTTCAGCGCCGGAGCGTCGGGGCTTGATAAAATGAACGCCTCGTTCGTCTTCAAGCCGATAGAGGGGCTTGACAGCTCTCTGGCTGAGTCAGCCGGCACGCTTATAAAATCGGCGGCCGAAAAGGGCGGCAAGCTCACTGAGAAAGACAATGTTTATACAGTGTCATTCTCAGGCTCAAAGGACGATGTGGAAAAAGAGATAAACAGCTTTATAGGAGCGGCTTCCGGCTATGTTCCCGAAAAGGACGGAAACGGAAAATACGCCTATTTCAATGTGGAGCTTGAAAAATACAATACGCTTTCAAGGCTTAAAAAAGGAATACGCGGCTCGGTTTCATACGATTTTTCGCCGGTGACAGGATCGTCTGATATCACTTTTGAGAACAAAAGCGGTTTGTTCGGAGGCACGCGTTACTCGGCAAACGGAAGCTATGAAGACGGTAAGGAAATTGCCGGCAGCAGCGGAAGCCTGTATTTTTATACTGAGAGCGTTTCGGTGCTGTGGACAGCGGTTCTCGCGGCGGCGCTGATAGTCCTTATTGCCGGAATAGTAATGCTTATTATGAACAGAAATGAGTTTTCAAAGCTGAAAACCGTTTTGGCGGGAATGAAAAAGCCGAAAGCGCCTGCCGTGCAGCAGGAAGCGGCTGACGCTCCGTCAGAAAGCGTCGATGAGTTCCCGGAACCGGTTACTCCCGAAAAAGAACCGGCGATGGCTGCTGCCGGCGCTGCCGGAGAATCTCCGGCAACGGAACCCGAACAGCAGACCGTGTCTGAATCGGGAAGCGGAGAGGAGGATTTGCTGTGAAAAATTTTCCGGTAAAATTACTTGTATCTGTTTTATGTGTCATAGCGGGTGTCGTGCTGCTTGCGGTCACCGTTGCGCCGGCAAAAGACCCGTGTGAGAAAACAATAAGCAAATATATTTCCGCCATAAATTCGGAGAATCCTGAAAAAGTGCATGACCTTGAGTTCTCCGCCGATGATTATCTGGACGGCACCGCTTTAGGCGGATTGCTCGGAGGTATTCAGGACTCGTATGAGTCGGAAACCGAGAGCGGAGAGACAACAAGAATGGAGCTGTTTAAAAGCAGCGCTGTTTCCTCGCGCGTTCCAGATGACGCTGACAAGGTTAAAAAGATAAAGCTGCTCGGCTGCTCGGCAGGAGAAAATATTTCCGAATACGGCATTACCGCGGCGGAATACGATATACTTGTGGAGGTCACCTACACCGTAAGTGAGGACGGCGAGGAGACTGACAGAACAATCTGCTACGGTGACACCGTAAGCCTTGCCAAAGGAAAATCAGGTTACAGGATTGTAGGATAAATAAAAGGAGCCAATGGGACGGGAAAACCGTCCCATTGGCTTTTGAATCCGCGCTTTTAAAAAGGAATTGTTTATGAAATATATAGATATACAAACAGATGACGATGAAAAATTCCGTCAGAGTTTAAATCAATATAATGAATATCTCGAAACCATTAAACGTCGTTTTAAAAAAGATTTTTTTGAGTTTTATACCAAAATAGGCATGCACGACAGTATTTTGACAGAATTAAAGCTCGTAAAAAAGCAGTTGCGCTCCAAAACTATTATAAATATTGAAACACACTGGGTGAATTATGTAGATTATGAAAAACAATTTTCTTTAAAATTTGAAAATGTGAGAAAATACATTACAAACTTAGACCTTTCAAGCGGATATAGCGAGTTCGGAGATTATATTTTAGGAGAATTTACTGCGATAGATAAAAAATATCTGAGTTTTGAATTCTTGTTTTATAATGACAGCACCGTTTATCTTGAATTTGAAAATCTTATATTTGAATTGGAAAAAATCGGGGAGCCTTATTCCAAAACGGAGATATAACTAAAGAAACAAAAACAATTTTCAAGCAAAACGGCAAACAAACGCAAGTATACGGTTATCCGGTGCAGACAATTTGAATTTTATAAGCTAATATTTAATTGTGAATATTGTATCAAGACAAGCAAGATTACACAGCGAAAGCAAAATATCTTATATAACTCTTAAAGGTATAAACCCATAAAATATTTTTAAAGATACGCGCGTTGTAAAATGAAGTTGAAATAAAATAAAAAAATAGGTCCATAGTGACGAACCTGTGGTAGAATTAGTTTG
>CALWIZ010000037.1 GCA_944380885.1 uncultured Clostridia bacterium
AAACTAATTCTACCACAGGTTCGTCACTATGGACCTATTTTTTTATTTTATTTCAACTTCATTTTACAACGCGCGAATAAAAATCTTTCTATTATTTATACGGGGGGAAAATTTGTATGAAAGAAATTAAAAAACCTTTTTTGGGTGCGGCTTATTATCCGGAGGATTGGCCTGAAGCAGAGATTGACAAAGATATTGCTATGATGGTTGAGTCGGGTATGGATGTTGTCCGTATAGGCGAATTTGCATGGGCGCGTATGGAACCGAATGAAGGAGAATATGACTTTACCTGGCTTCATAATGTCGTTGACAAGCTCAGCGATGCGGGGATAGGCGTAATAATGGGTACTCCTACTGCTGTACCGCCGTATTGGTTAACAGCAAAAGACCCTGAAATGTTTATTGAAGGTCACCTTGGCTATCGAGTACAGCATGGTGGACGCCGTCATGCCTGTTCCAATAATCCTATATATCTTGAATATTGCGATAAAATCGTGACAGCTCTTGCAAAGGAATTCGGCGATGATGAAAATATAATCGGCTGGCAGATAGATAATGAAATGTATCTTTTACATTGTCATTGTAAGCATTGTTTGAATAAATTTCATCAGCACTTAAAATCAAAATTCGGCTCTGTGGACGAATTAAACCGCCGATGGAATTTGAATCTTTTCAGTTCAAAATACAGGAGCCTTGAAGAAATTCAACTTCCGCGTATGGGTATTGCAAACAATTGGGTGAATCCTCAGCATTTTTATGAGTATATTTCATTTGACGCGAACGTTCAGATAGGATTTGTCGCACGTCAGGCAAAAATACTCAAAAAATATGTCAAAGCACCGATCGGTACGGATCAAATGCCGTTTAACGATATTAATTATCGCGATATGCATCGGCCACTCGATGTTATTCAGTTTAATCATTATAATCTCCCTGACAATCTTTGGGAATGCGGTCTTTGGATGGACTATTTGCGTACTATGAAAGATACTCCGTTTTGGAATACTGAGACCGCTACCTGCTGGTCGGGAGCTATCGGAGCTGCCGGAAGTATTAAGCCTGACGGTTTTTGCTATGCAAACTCATGGCTGCCGATAGTATTAGGCGGTGAAGCAAATTTATATTGGCTTTGGCGCACACATTGGGCAGGTCCTGAGTTAATGCACGGGTCTGTTCTTGAAAGCAGCGGCCGTCCGCAGTACAGCATAAACGAGGTTAAGCAATTATCTAAAGATTTTAAGAAAGCTTCGGAATTTGTAAGCGGAACCAAGGTTTCAACTGAGGTCGCGATTCATTTTACAAGCGAAAGTTGGAGACTTTTTCAAACACAGAGTATTGTAAACGATTTTGTTTATGATGAAAATCTTAAAAAGTATTTCTATAAGCCGCTTATCGACAGCGGAATAAGACCGGATGTAATCGACGCAGAGCAGGAGCTTGACAAATATAAAGTGGTATTTACTCCGATGATACCGAATCTTGAAGAAAGAGGACTTAATAAACGGATTGCAGATTGGGTGAGAAACGGCGGCATCTGGATAACCGGACCTATGACTGATATAAGGAATCCCGATTCAACTAAATATATTGATCGTCTGCACGGAAGTCTTGAAGAGCTTACAAATGCTTATTGCAGATATTGGGTGCCGGATGTTGAAAAAAGACTTAAAAACGAGTGGAGTGACGGTTCTGAGTTCGGCGGTAATTTCTATTATGAACTTTTTGATTCTGCGGAGGGAGCCGACGTTGTAAAGGTGACGGGCGGCAGTAAAGCTGTCGAGGGACTTGCCGTTATTCAAAAGTATAATATCGGTAAGGGAACCGTTTATATTCTCGGAACATTGCCTGATTATGAGGATATGCGCCGTCTTATAACCGAGGTTTGCGGACAAGCGGGAGTGCCTTGTGATCTTACCGAGGGGAATTCAATAATGGTATCTGTTCGCAAAGGAGATAAAAAGAACGGCGTTATGCTCGCTGAGGTTGCGGGCAAGGGCGGTATTTACCATAACAGTACAAGCCTTACCGATATCTTAACCGGAAATTCTTACACCGGAGATATTGTACTTGAGCCGTATGAGGTTATGGTATTAGAAGAATAGGAGAAGATATATGTTTAAGACAGAAACTATAGAAAAAAGAATTGATGAACTGCTTGAAAAAATGACTTTAGAAGAAAAAATAGGACAGCTTTATCAGTCCGGAATATCGCCTGTCGGAGGTTTTGAAATCAGCATACAGGAAGCCGAACAATTGCTTGAAGCCGGAAGAATAGGGCGCAAAGAATATGAAAGGCTCGTAAATGCCGCGTCATTTGATGAGCGCGAGGATATGATCAGAAAAGGAACAGTAGGTTCGTTTATCGGAGTTCAAAATCCTGAGCACGCTAATCATCTGCAAAGAATAGCTGTTGAGGAAAGCCGCCTTGGAATACCGCTTATTTTCGGACTTGATGTTGTTCACGGGCATCGCACGGTTTTCCCGAGCCCGATTGCAGAGGCTTGCACATTTAACGACGAGCTGTTTGAAAAATCCGCTGAAATAGCGGCGAGAGAGGCTTCTGAGGACGGAATAAACTGGACCTTTGCACCTATGGTGGACGTATCTCGCGATCCGCGCTGGGGCAGAGTAGTCGAGGGGCCCGGAGAAGATACATATCTCGCTTCCCGCTTTGCGGCCGCAAAGGTTAGGGGATTTCAGGGTGACGATCTTTCGGTGGAAGACAGAATATGTGCTTGCGTAAAGCATTTTGCAGCCTACGGAGCATGCGAAGGCGGAAGAGATTATAATACGGTTGATATGAGTGAAGCCAAGCTTCGCGAGGTGTATTTGCCGCCGTTTGCCGCCGCTGTTAAAGCAGGCGCCGCTACTCTTATGCCTGCGTTCAACGATATAAACGGCTCTCCCTGTACAACTAATAAATGGTTGCTTAACGATTATTTGCGTGATGAACTTGGATTTGACGGATTTCTAATAAGCGACGCTCACGGTATTCAGGAATGTGTTTTTCACGGCACTGCCGAGACTCCTGCAGACGCTGCCGAGCAAGCAATAAAAGCCGGCTGCGATATGGATATGGGTTGTGAATATTATACCGACTGCCTGCCTCAGCTTTTGGAGGAGGGACGCGTTTCAATGGATGAGATTGACCGAGCTGTGCGTAATATCCTTCGAATAAAGATGGCTTGCGGTCTTTTTGAGCATCCTTATGTACAGAAACCGGAAAAATCTTCAAAGCTTTGTGCAGAGCACCGCGACGTAGCTCGCGATATAGCCGACAGATCAATAGTGCTTTTGAAAAATGACGGCGTATTGCCGCTTAAAGCTGATCAAAAGGTGTTGGTTGTAGGATATTTCGGTGATAAAAGAAATGAAATGCTTGGCGCATGGGTTATATCCGGCAGAGAGGAAGACGCAATTTCTCTTACCGATGCTTTAAAGGAAGAAAATATTGATTTTGATTTTGTTCCGTGTATTGATAGCTCGATCACCTCAATGACACTTGACAAGGAGCAACTGGAAGACGCTCTTCGTAATACAAAGGCAGATACTGTTATCGCGCTTGTCGGTGAATCCAGCTTTACTACCGGTGAAGCTCAGTCTAAAAGTAAATTAGAGCTCATAGGCGGTCAGACGGAAATGCTTCGTATGATAAAAGCAGCGGGTAAAAAGCTTGTTACCTTGCTTATAAACGGCAGACCTCTTGCTATACCGCAGGAAGCCGAAATGTCTGACGCTATGGTGGAATGTTGGCAGCTTGGCATTGAAGCAGGACATGCTATGTATGATGTTATTTACGGAAAATATAATCCGAGCGGCAGACTTTCAATGACCTTTCCGCAAAACTCAGGCAGCTGTCCTATGTACTATAATCATATGAATACAGGTCGCCCCGCTTCGGACGGACCGTGGGCTTCAAAGTATAGAGATTGCCCTTATACTCCGGTGTTCCCGTTTGGTTGGGGACTTAGCTATACCGAATATGATTACAGCAATCTTACCGTTAAAACAGAGTGTGATAAGCTTGTTATTTCGGCTGATATTACTAATATAGGAAATATGGAAGGAGAGGAGACGGTACAGGTATATATCCACAGACGCAGGGCTTCGCATACTCGCCCTGTTCGGGAACTCAAGGCATATAAAAAGGTTTATCTGCAACCGGGAGAGACTGAAAAGGTTACTGTTGAGCTTTCCCGTAATGAACTCGGATATTATAATAACGAGCCGCGTTATATAACCGAGGAGAGTATGTTTGACATATTTGTGGCTCATGATTCCACCGGCGGACTTCACAGCGAAATTTATTTTTAAAAGTGAGTGCGAATATAATGAAACTTCATAATAAGTTTCTGAGATTGATAAGTATTCTTCTTGCTACGGCAATAGTTTTGCCCACAGGAATAGGCGGAATTATTGTTTCAGCGTCCGAAATGGCTGATGAATGGACTGAATACGGTATTCCAAGCGAAGCGCCGCCCGAGGTCGAGGCAGAGGCGTGGTATCAACCCTCCGCTTTTCGCGGTTATGAGCGCAACGGTCGCTACCTTACTATTAAAACAGTAGTAAACAACCGTGCTGCGGAGCTTTATCTTTCATTTCCTTCAATGGGCGGCTTCAGACTTGAAAACACGGTTCCTCCGACTGAACCCCAGCCGGTAGAGAAAACCGCTATATTCGAGCCGGAATCTAATATTCAAATAGATTATAAAACTATTGGTAATACACTTGTAATGACGGGTGCCGACGGAACCTTAGTTAACTTTAAGGCTAAAGGCAGCAGTTGGGCAATGGATATATTTTCTTCTGACGGGAAGTTAATAGTAACTATTGACCCATCCTGTATATATTTCGCTTTTGCAGGCGGTGAAATCTGCCGAGTTAAGCTTGAACTTCCGCTTAACAGTAATGAGGTTATCTATGGCACCGGTGAGCGTTACAGCGGAGTAAACCAAAACGGAAAGCGCTCAATGATGTGGAACTGCGACGTCTGTTATCACGGCAGCGAGATAGGGGCAGACGGTATTAAAGACCTATGGCGCGGTTATAAAAATATCCCGATACTGCACAGTAACAGAGGGTATACTCTGTTTTATAATTCAACCTGCTGTGCAGAAGTAGATATTGGATATACCGATGAAACAAAATATACAATGGATTTTTGCGAGAACCGTCTGGATTTTTATTTCTGGAGCGGTACAATGGCAGAGAATATCCAAAAATACACCGACCTTACAGGTAAGTCTTATCTGCCTCCGAAATGGGCATTTCAATATCAGGCAGGCGGCTCAAACGGTTTTTGGGGTGTAAATGACTCTGATTTATCTCAGTACCTAAAGGCGTTAAAACTAATTAATGCCTATGAAAAGATGGAGACCCCGCTTAACACAGTTTATCTTGAGGGAGTAAATCTCCTTGGAACGAACAATAAGGTTGCTTCGCTCTTTAAAGATAAGGGCGTGCGTATGTTAAAATGGAATAATGCAGATGCGATGACGATAAAAAAGGCACAGGAATTAATGCCTGAACGGAAGTCCAATTTACCTATACTCCGTTTTTCTGGCGGCTCATACTGCGGAACATGGATAGATTATTCTGACGACAACGGTATAGAACTTTTGACGAGATATTTAAAGCAATATACCGATATAGGTATTCAGGGCGGAATGTTGGACTTTGCCGAGCTTGTGGGCAAAGGTGCAATTTCTCCCTCGACCGGTCTTGACGGAACAAGACTTCATAACTTCTATACATACGGTTATGCCAAGGGCTACTATGAGGCATATAATATCCTTACAAACGGCGACGGTTTTTGCTATATCAGAGGTGCGTCAGCCGGTACTCAGCGTTGGGCGGCTCTTTGGGCAGGAGATCAATACAGCACTTTTGCTCAGCTTAAAATGCAGCTTTCCGCAGGTCTTTCGGCTGCGAGTTGCGGTTTCTCAATTTGGGGCACCGACCTTGCCGGGCTTGACGGTACTCCGTCAGACGAGCTTTACTGCCGAGCGCTTATGATGGCTGCTTTTTCTCCCATTATGCGAACCGGAGGTAATATTTCAAAGCTTCCGACAGATTACGGAACCTCTGTGCAGAACACCTATAAAAAAACATATTGGTTACGCGAAAATATGCTTAATAAGCTTTATTCTGCTGCTATTGAAAGTCATACTTCGGGACTTCCTATGATGCAGGCTATGGCTATTGCATTTCCTGAGAACAGTGAGCTTGCCGCAATAGAGGATCAGTATCTTTTCTGTAATGATTTTCTTGTTAATCCTGTCCTTGAGGAAGGAGCAACCTCCCGTGACGTATCCTTGCCGAGCGGTATGTGGTATGACCTATGGAGCGGAGGTAAGCTTGAAGGCGGCGTGACTGTAAATGCGGCGGCTGATGTTGAAAAAATTCCCGTATATGTTAAGAGCGGCGCGGTTATTCCTCTCACTTTAAACTCACAGCTTGCCTTGGGCGAGAAAATTACCGAGGGTGAAGAAACCAAATGTTTATTGATTACCCCGCCCGAAAGCGAGCGCACAAGCGTTTATAATATTGATGAGGAAAACAGTGTAAATTATAAGAGCCTGCCTGTTGATAACAGCTCGTTTATGATTATGTCCTCTCAGGGTAATACCGCTAAATGCCTTACGGTTTACGGCGAAAAAATCACAGGTATTACAGTTGACGGAAAACAGCTTTCAAAGCTTGAATCAAAACCGTCTTCTGCCGACAGCGAAGGTTTTTATGTCGAGAACGACAGTAAGACGCTTGTTTACATAGGCACATCTGATTGGGCAAATATTACCGTCTGCTATGAAAACGATTATTCGGAAATGACTAAGGCGTCTGTCGGTACTCCCGAAAAGGCGTATTTCGGAAAAGTTCTTTCTTCGCTTACGGAATCTGAGTTATCGGATTATTATGAAATTACTGAGGAAAACGGCGTTACGGTTTATACACGTAATTCTACCAAATGCGCAACAAACGCATGGAGTACAAAGAATAATATCGCGTTTCTGTACGGCAAAGAGTATAAAGATTTTACTCTTGATTTTGATTACTCTTTCAACTCTTCAAAAACAGGCCAGCAATGGCTTTGGGTTACACTCGGCAATCAAAGCTATACCGACAGCAGTGCGTCAAGCGGAGCGGCTGCTATCGGTATAGGAATTAACGGTTATTCCGATTCAGCTACATGCAAGGTCTCTTATAACGGTAATTCTACAAAGACTCTTGATCCGGGAACATTTGACGCGACCGGTGAGCACCATCTGCGCATAACCGTTGATGGTAATAACATAGCTATTTTGATAGATGATCAATTCGTAGTAAATACTGCTCTTGATGTTGATTACAGCGGCGGCTTTATCGGTTTCGGCTGTAACTATGAGGGAACTCGAATTTCATCTGTAACCCTTGACGGCACCAATTCTGCTTATTTCTGCAATAGTATGCATTCGGGTTCAAGAATTGCCTGCGATCCCGAGGATTACTATACTATTACCGAGAATGAAACCGGAAATTCATATATATTCAAGGGCGAAAACGGATTATGGGTTAGTAATAATGTTATGATACCTCTTGAAAAATGCAAAAATTTCACACTTGCATTTGACTATACACATGTTGGTTCGGGCGAGCGTTATTTATGGTTAAACTGGGGTCTTGATGAATGTTCGGTTTATAATCCGCAAAACGGAGCCGCTTCGCTTGCTATCGGAGCAAGGGATAATACTTTGCAAACAGGATTTTTAAACTGTCAATATTCTGATACCGTATTTGCGTGGTTTGACGCTCCTGACGTAGGTTGGCTTGATTCAAACGGGACATTAAACGGCACCTTTGACGCTACCGCACCTCACCATGTTTCGCTTACGGTAAAGAACGGGTACATTATAATTGATTTTGATAACGGTACTCTTACTAAGCGACGCGCCTGGAACGACAGCTATCATGGCGGTTATGTGATGATAGGAACTAACAGTACCGATACCGTAATTGAAAATATTTCGCTGACCGATTATGACAGCGTCGGATATTCCTCTTTCTATGGTAAGGAAAACGGTGTAAAGGCATATAATTCATCTGATGAATTTTATGTCGCGGCAAACGACGGTAATTCAGTTATCAGAAACAACAGCTATTCTTCTTCAACACCTTTTCTTGTGCTTGGTCAGGGGAAAGAAATAACCCTTGATTTTGATCTTATGTTTTCAAGCTCTGACGCCATTAGCGAGCAATGGGCAAAGGTTTGCTATGGCTTAAGCAACCCGACAGCTTATAATGCGTCATCAGGAAGCGGATATATCGGTATAGGTATTTCACAGTATTCTGTAACAGAAAATACAACCTGTTATATTATGACTTGTGACGGAGAAAAGACCGAATTATGCAGCATTGACCCGACAGATGTTCAAAAAATCAGAATCATTATAAGCGGCGGCAGGCTGTTTGTAAGGGTTGGCGATACTTCGACGGCGGTGACGATAAATAATTATACAGGCGGGTATATTCTTCTCGGCACCGACGGCGACGGCATAATGCTTTCGAATATAATACTTTCGCAAAACAGCGATGAGGATACCGTATATATTACCGATAACTCATTAGAAGGTGCAAAAACCGCAGTTGCCGCTGAGGCATTGTATAATATAACACAGAACGGATATAGCTTTGAACGCAACAATATTTCGCCGTTTACAAATTTATCTGACGGTATAACCGCATATCTTCCAATGGGAACTGCTGAAAACTTCTATCTTGAGTTTAACTGTTCTTTCCCCGTTGATCCGGACAATGACCAGCATTATGTCTGGATTACATTAGGCGCAGAATCTTTTGATGCTGCAGTTGGTGGCGACGGAAGTCAGGTTATAGGTATAGGAAATAATCTTTATGCTCAACTGTGTAAAATAAATCAAGATAATCCATGGGTTTTTGTAGGCGGTTATGCACAAACTGAAGAACATCATGTAAAGCTTAGCGTTATCGACGGCGTGATGAATGTTAAAATAGACGGCGGACTTAAAAACCGAGCTGCTCTGAAACAGGGTTATAACGGCGGTTATGTATTGTTGGGTCTTAACAGTGCGCATACGGTTATATCGGATATTTATTTTGAAAGTCTCGATACGGCTGATTATGAAGAATTTAGTGCCTACTTCAGCTCAGACCTTGAAAATACTGTCCCGACATCCGAAAGCATCGGCTCGCATTGGCGTTATGACAGTAATACTGCTTCTCTCGAACGTACGGGCATAGATTTCAATAATAATAATTCCACTGAGAAAATGGCAATTCTTTATTATAATAAAAAGCAGTATAATGATTTGGATTTAATGGTAGATTACAGAGTAACTGACCAAAGCGGTATTTATATTGGTATGGGCTGTGAGCTTGGATATAGTTGGATGGGAAGCGAGCGAAAAGGTTATGCCGCTTATATTAAGAGTGACGGAACAGTGTCTTTAGTCCCTCAGTCGTCATATCTTCAGGGTAATTCTGAGGAATACGGTATCACGCTTTCGGATTGCGGAACTCTTTTCAGCAGCGAGACCGACCGACTTGGATGGCATACCTGCAAAATCAGCCTTCGCTCGGGAACAGTGTCAATATATATAGACGGAAAATGTCAGGGTAGCGCTGAGCTTTACGGATATGATGGTGGTTATGTTTCTGTCGCCGCGCATTCCGAGTTTGTAAGCTTTAAAGAATTCGATGTAACCGACGGCTATTCCGCTTTAACCTTTGTTGAGTTAAGAAAAGCATTGCTCAATGGGGAAGAACGGCGTATATTCGATTATAATGAAGATACATTTGTAGATATTCCGGATCTTGTCAGACTGAAAAAACTTGCAGTAGGTGTTTTAAACTCATAGGCAGTTGTTTATGTCGGGATAGTGTTCTTAAATTCCGATGTGAGCAAAACAGTCAGATTTTCTTTGCGGGTTGCTTCTGTTTATGTTTTGTTAATTAAATGTAATACAGTGTAACCCGCAATTGTATTATTAATACTGTTTTTAAAATGCTGCGGCAGGAATTGCAATTTAACGGAAAGGAATTAAATAAATGATTTTTCCAGACTTTTTTATTTCCGCAAGTGACGAATATGCGGATATTGACCATTTTGTTCCGGCACCTTTTTTCAGGAAGAAGTTTACAGCACAAAATACAGTTAAGGCTGAAATTATTATTGGCGCGGCGGGTTTTTATAAGCTGTATATCAATGGCAATAATATTACAAAGGGCGAACTCGCACCGTATATCAGTAACCCCGAGGATATTGTATATTATGATTGTTACGATGTGAGCTATTATATCAATGAGGGCAATAACATTGTCGCTATACTTCTCGGAAACGGTTTTCAAAATAATCCGGGCGGCGCCATATGGGATTTTGACAAAGCACCATGGAGAGGTGCTCCAAAATTTGCAATGCGCATTAGTCTTGTGGCATCTGACGGAAGTATAGAAATAATTGAAAGTGATGAAAGCTTTAGGGTTTGCAATTCGCCGATACTTTTTGATGATTACCGCTGCGGAGAGTATTATGACGCAAGGCTTGAAATTCCTGATTTTCATTCCGCTGATTTTGACGATTCCGAGCTTAAAAACGCAATAAGCGTAAAGGCTCCGCATGGCGAAAAAAGGCTCTGCACCGCCGACCCTGTCCGCATTTACGCGGAATTGAAGCCCGTTGACGTTACACGAGAGGAAAATGGCTGGCTTTACGATTTCGGGGAAAACAACACCGGCGTTTGCCGAATTTCGGTTAATGCAAGGGCGGGGCAGAAAATTACGCTGTATCACGGCGAATGGTTAAAGGACGGAAAGCTCTGCCTTGATAATATCCGTTTTCGGCAGCAAAGCGATACACAAAAGGACTTTGTGCAAAAAAGCGAATATATCTGCAAGGAGGGTAAACAAACCCATATCCCGAGCTTTATCTATAACGGTTTCAGGTACGTTTATGTCGAGGGCATAACCGAAGAACAGGCAACCGAGGATCTGCTTACATATATGTGCTTAAGCTCGGATTTTTCCGAGTGCGGAGGCTTTTCCTGCTCGGACGAAACGGTCAATAAATTGCAGAAAATCACCCGCCGCTCCGACCGTTCCTGCTTTGTGTATTTTCCCAATGATTGTCCTCAAAGGGAGAAAAACGGCTGGACTGCCGACGCCGCGCTTTCCTGTGAGCATACTCTGTTAAACTTCAATCCCGAAAAAAGCTATATTGAATGGCTGAGAAATGTTGTTTTTGCGCAGAATGAAGCGGGCGCTTTACCGGGAATTGTCCCGACAGGCGGCTGGGGCTTCAGCTGGGGTAACGGTCCGGCATGGGATCAGGTTTTGCTTGAGCTTCCCTACAGGTTATATCAGTACCGCGGTACGACCGAGGGAATAGAAATCTGCGCTGATGCAATTTACAGGTATATTCTTTATATCAATTCCCGACGGGATTCCGACGGCTTGCTCGCAATAGGCTTAGGCGACTGGTGTCATATAGGCTATAAGGGTTCAAAGCAAGCGCCGCTTATATTAACCGACAGTATTATATCTATGGAGATATTTCGCAAGGCGGCGTTTATGTTTAATGTGATTGGGGACAAAAAGGCTTACGAAACCGCAGAGAGCCTTTATGTCGGTATGCGTGATAGCATAAGAAAAAATCTTATAGACTATTCTGCTATGACAGTCTTCGGAAACTGCCAAAGCTCGCAGGCAATGGCAATTTTCTACGGAGTATTTGACGAGAGCGAAAAGTCTGCCGCCTTTAAGGTACTCCTTAATCAGATAAAAGCCGCCGATAACCATATGGACGTGGGTGTTTTAGGCGGCAGAGTTCTGTTCCACGTCCTTTCCGAAAACGGCGAGGCAGACCTTGCCTACGAAATGATAACCCGCCCTGATTTTCCCTCCTACGGCAACTGGATTAAGCGCGGGGCGACCACCCTTTGGGAGGGCTTTCACGAGGAGGGCGGTTATGTTGATTCCCTTAACCATCACTTCTGGGGAGATATAAGCCATTGGTTTATTTCGGCGATTGCGGGTATTTGTGTTAATCCCAACGCAGATGACGCCACCTGTTTTGAGCTTAAGCCGAATTTTATTAAAAAACTTCAAAACGCCTCGGCATGGCATAAAGCGCCTTGCGGGAAAATTTTCGTTTCATGGGAGCGAACGGGCGAAAATACTGTTGAATTAGCGGTTACGGCGAGTAAGAATATGAATGGCAAAATTGTTTTACCCGAAGGATATAAATTTACAGACGGTTCAACCTCAAAGTTTCTTACAAGCGGTAACTTCATGTTATCTGCAAAATAATAAATATACTGAATTTAATAAAAGGAACGCCTATGATTACATTTGACAAAGACAACGAAATTTTTTATCTCCATACCAAAAGCACAACCTATGCAATGGGCGCGAACGGCGGCAAGCTGTTTCACCGCTATTGGGGCAAAAGGCTTGTAAATCCATTGGCAAAAACGGATTTAAGCGATTACTTGACAAGAAATTTTGAGGCTGTCGATTTGGAAGGGGGCAATTCCGATATTGTTCCCTTTGAGTATTCGACATACGGCAATGCGGATATGCGCATACCGTCCGTCGAGTTTACCTTTGCGGACGGCAGTAGAGTATCCAACCTTACATATAAAGGCTATGAAATAATAGACGGCAAGCCTGCCTTAGAGGGACTTCCCGCCACCTACTGCGAGGAGGGCGATAAGGGCGATAACCTTATAATACACCTTGAGGATACCTACCAAAACGTATATGTTTTCCTTTTCTATTCGGTATATGAGGATTTGGACGCTATCACTCGCAGTACAAAAATAGTAAACATGGGAAAAAAATTGCTGCTTGATTCCGTAATGAGCGCGACGGTAGATTTTTACGGCAGTCCGGAGCGGGAAATACTGCATCTTGACGGCGCGTGGTCAAGGGAACGGCATATCACAAGACAGCCGATTGTTCCCGGCAATCAGGGAATAAACAGCCGTTACGGCTGCAGCAGTCCGTTTCATAATCCGTTTATCGCCTTTTGCGATAAAAACGCAACCGAAAATCACGGTAATGTCTACGGCTTTAATCTCGTTTACAGCGGCAATTTCACAGCGGGAGTTGAACGAAATTCCTATAACAGCCTGCGCGCCTATATAGGCATTAATCCTACCAATTTCCAATTTGTCTTGAATAAGGGCGGCACCTTCCAAACCCCCGAGGCGGTGCTGGTTTATTCTGCTAATGGTATTGGCGAAATGTCGCGGATTTATCACAAGCTTTACCGCACCCGCCTTTGCAGAGGCAAGTACAGAGATATAGAGCGCTTTGTGCTTATAAACAACTGGGAAGCCACCTACTTTGATTTTGACGAGGATAAGATAGTTGCAATCGTCGAGAAAGCCGCGAAAATCGGAATCGACACCATGGTGCTTGACGACGGCTGGTTCAGCTCCCGAATTGACGACACAAACGGTCTCGGCGACTGGTACGAAAACCGCGACCGACTGCCCAACGGCTTAGAGGGGCTTGCAAAGCGCATAAACGCTCTTGGTATGCGGTTCGGACTGTGGTTTGAGCCTGAAATGGTAAATCCGGGGACGGAATTATTTAAAAATCACCCCGATTGGATTCTTCACACCAAGGGAAGAAAATCATCTTTATCAAGGAATCAGTTAACCCTTGACTTTTCAAGAGACGATGTGTGCGATTATATTATTGATACCTTAAGCGGAATTTTAAGCCGTGCGAATATTGAATACATAAAGTGGGATATGAACCGCGCAATGTCCGAGCCGGGCTCTGCTTTCCTTGACAGCGAGCGTCAGGGCGAGGTAATGCACCGCTATATTTTAGGGCTTTACAGGGTGCTTGAAACCATAACGAGCAGATTCCCGAATGTGCTTTTTGAAAGCTGTGCAAGCGGAGGTGCAAGGTTTGACGCGGGTATGCTTTACTATATGCCTCAGACATGGACAAGCGATGACAGCGACGCGGTGGAGCGCCTTAAAATCCAGTACGGCACAAGCATTGTCTATCCGTTCAGTGCAATGGGCGCGCACGTTTCGGCTGTGCCTAACCATCAGGTGGGCAGAATCACAAGCTTTGAAATGCGGTGTAACGTAGCCTTGGCGGGACAGTTTGGCTTTGAGCTTGACCTTAACAAATGCACCGAGGAGGAGCTTAAAACCGCCGAAAAGTTGATAAAGACCTACCGCGAATTAGGCGAGGTCTTCCACAAGGGCGACTGCTACCGCTTAAAATCCCCCTTTAACAGCGACGTTTGCGCTATCGAGTTTGTTTCTGAAGATAAAAACACCATAATTTTAACGGTGAACTGTAACCGTGCGACACCGAATGCGCCCGACGAGTATATTCTGCCTGAGGGACTTGACGAAAAGGCGGTTTATGAACTTGACGGTACAGATAAGCGCTTCGGCGGAGATTATCTTATGAATATAGGTTATCATTTTGTAAATGACCGGGAAAATCAATCGAAAACAGTATTATTTAAGAGGATAAGCTTTAATCAGTAATAAATAATATGTTATTTGATTTATAAATTGCATTAACCGATTGACGGATACAAATTCATAATCTGACATATTAAAAACTATGAAAGAGTATGTGTTTATGGAACATAAAATTATACATTTAAAAGATTATTATTCCTTTTTAGGCGAGGATGGATGTGATCCCACGGTAGAAATATATCTTCCATATAATATGACGGAAATGCACCGAGAAAACCATAAAAGACCATGTATGGTTGTTTGCCCGGGCGGCGGGTACTGTGGTTGTTCACAGCGCGAGGAGGAACCTATCGCTTTTCAGTTTTTACCTCAGGGCTACAATGTTTTTACAATTACATATTCGGTAGCACCCCACCGTTTTCCGACCCAGCTGCGTGAGGTTGCGGCATTATTGGAACTTATCTATAAGAACGCAGACCCTTGGAACTGCGATGTATCGAAAATAGCTATTATAGGATTTTCGGCAGGAGGTCATCTTGCCGCGCATTATTCAACAATGTTTGACTGCAAGGAAGTCAGAGAAGTTTTTCCCGAAAGCAAAAACGTAAACGCCGCGGTACTTTGCTACCCTGTAATCAGCTTTGTCGGCGGTCATATCGGCAGCTTTCAAAATCTGCTCGGCAAAGAAAGCCTTACTGCGGAAGAAGAGGATTATTTTTCCTGCGAACGCCATGTAAAGGATAGCACTCCTCCTGCGTTTCTATGGCACACCTCTGAAGACGACTGCGTGCCTGTAATTAACAGTCTTATGTATGCTAAGTCGCTGAGCGAGCATAAAATTCCTTTTGAGCTGCATGTTTATCCGTTCGGCTCTCACGGCGCCTCCACCTGCGACAGACAGACGCTTGATACTGTCGGAATCGGAATTTCCCACGCAAGGGATTGACTTGCAAGTCTTGAAAAATGGCTTAAATTAATTGAATTTACCGGATAACATCAGAGCATAAGATTGAAAAGAATGATGATTATTATGACGCGCTTCCTATTTCCTGATTTTAAGAAAAAGGCATTGACCTTCAGCTATGACGATAATACCGAGCAGGACAGGCGGCTTACCTGTATTTTTAGATTTCACCGACTGCCCGCGACCTTTAATATCAATACGGGTTCATTTGGTGAAAAGCGCTGGATTGAGCATTGCGGATTTTACTGCGAGTACAACCGTGTTGAGGCAAAAGAGGTAAAATCTCTTTATAACGGCTTTGAGGTGGCATCACATACGGTTGACCATGTGATTTTTCCCGAGGTTGACAAATATACCTTTGATTATCAGGTGATGGCTGACTGCAAGAAAATCGGACAGCTTTGCGGTACCAACGCTGTGGGACTTGTCTATCCCTGCGGACGGTATGACGTTAAAACCGCCGAGCATTTAAAAGAGTTAGGCATTCATTATGCCCGAACTATTGAGGATACGCACAGCTTTGCTTTACCCGATGATTTTCTTAAATGGCACCCGACCTGTCACGACCATGATCCGCGAATAGAGGAGCTTACTGACTTATTTTTAATTGACAAAAGCGACGAACTTAAGCTTTTCTACATTTGGGGTCATGCTTTTGAATTTGATAAAAACGATTCCGACCGTTGGGCGGATATGGATAGGCTTTGTAAAAAGCTTTCGGGAAAAGAAGACGTATGGTACGCTACAAACCGCGAAATCTGCAATTATGTTACGGCAGCAAGAAGCGTTCAAGAATTTTCTGGAATTAATAATACCGGATTTGATTTGTTTATTGAAAAAGACGGTAAAAATATCATCTGGAAAATCGGCGGAGTGATTTAATGAACAATTAAATGGTTGCAACGGAAAATAAAAATCGGTAACTTACGAGGAAAGGAAGAAAATAAAATTGACGCAAGAACAATTATTTAAAAACCTAAACAGACCTGAAGGTAAGATAGATGTTGTTTTAGATACTGATGCCTATAATGAAATTGACGATCAGTTTGCTATTAGCTATATGCTCAAACACAGTGAAAAACTCAATGTAAAAGGTATATGTGCAGCGCCGTTTAAAAATGCCAGATCGGTATCTCCCGCTGACGGAATGAGAAAAAGCTACAATGAAATATTAAAGCTTTTAAAACTTGCAGGAGAAGAAAAATATTCGGCTAAAGTGTTTAAGGGCTCGGATACATATTTGCCTGATGAAAATACTGCTGTAGATTCTGAAGCGTCAGATTTCATTGCCGAGCTGGCTAACGGATATTCAAATGATAATCCGCTTTATATCGTTGCAATAGGAGCAATTACAAATGTCGCTTCGGCAATAATTAAAAATCCTGAGATAAAGGAGAAGGCGGTAATTGTTTGGTTAGGCGGTCACGCACAGCACATCGGTTCTCCTGTAGGAGAGTTTAATATGGTGCAAGACATTGCCGCAGCGAGGGTTGTTTACGGCTGCGGTGTGCCGCTTGTTCAGCTTCCGTGCGAGGGTGTTGTAGATTCCTTTGCAACATCAAAATATGAACTTGAATATTGGCTTAAAGGAAAAAATAAGCTCTGCGATTACCTCCTTGAAAGTGCAGTTAACGAAGCGGAAAGTTATGCTGCCGGTAAACCGTGGACAAGAGTAATCTGGGATGTGACCGCAATAGCGTGGCTTATAGATACAGAAGGAATATTTATGCGGGATAGGCTGATTAGAAACTATTTGCCGGAATATGACCTTCATTACGCCGAAAATTCAGATGGTCATTTTATGAAATATGTTTACAAAATAAACCGCGATGCGCTTTTTGAAGATTTATTTAGAAGGTTGGCAGAATGAAAATATATAATCTCGGTTCTCTTAATATTGACTATGTTTATTCCGTGGAGCATTTTGTCTCGGCAGGGGAAACCCTTTCGTCCGATGTTATGGAGGTTTTCCCGGGCGGAAAGGGACTGAATCAGTCTGTCGCTTTAGCACGCGCAGGAGCAAAGGTTATTCACGGCGGACTTATAGGTGACGGCGGTGAATTTTTAACAGAAAAAATGGCTTTGTCAGGTGTAGACATAAGCCGAATCGAAAGAACAGACGGAAGCAACGGACACGCAATTATTCAGATCAATAAGGACGGACAAAACTGTATTCTGCTTCACGCCGGTTCAAATTATCAGATTGACAGAAAGTATATCGAGGATTTTTTGGCAGACGCAGAGGAAAACGACATTCTTTTACTTCAAAATGAGATAAGCTCTCTTGAAGAGGCTTTTGAAATTGCCGAGAAAAAGAAATTACGCATAGCCTTTAATCCGTCGCCTTTTAAGGAGGATATAAAGCTACTGCCGCTAAAGTGCGCAAAATGGTTTTTCTGCAATGAGATAGAGGGCGAGGCTCTTTTCGGCAGCGGCGACCCCCAAACAATGAAAGAGAATTTTCTTAAAATGTATCCCGAAAGCGTGCTGATTTTAACCCTCGGCAGCCGCGGCAGTATGTATATAAGTTGGGAAAAATCTTTCTTTCAACCCGCACTTAAGGTTAAAGCTGTTGATACAACCGCCGCAGGTGACACCTTTACAGGCTACTTTATAAGCGCGGTAAGCAGGGGCGAGAGCGCCGAATATGTAATGGAAATTGCTACGAAGGCGGCTTCGGTCACTGTATCAAGAAAAGGTGCGTCCGATTCAATACCGTATTATAATGAGTTATTCGTATGATTATAAAAAGGTTTTTGAAAAACACGGCAAAAAATCAAGCGAAAAAATGGTGAGGAAATTTGAGTTTGAAACAGTTGAACATCAAAGCTTTGGCTGAAAATTTTAAGAGCAGAGCTGAAAAAGACATAAAAGAGAATAATATTAGCGGAGCCTCGATTGCGGTAATAAGTCCCGATGAAACGCTGTATAAAGCACATTTCGGCACACTTTCGGCAAAAGACAACACCCCGCTTGATGATTCTGTGCTGTTCAGAATGGCATCTATGACGAAGCCTGTCACAGCTGTGGCGATAATGGCACTATACGATAGGGGACTTATAGATATAGACGATCCTGTTGAAAATTATCTTCCGCAATTTAGGGACAAATACATAGTAAAAATGATAGACGGCGGGGTTGAAAAGGTATGTAAAGCTAAAACAACGCTTACTGTCAAGCATTTGCTTACACATACCTCGGGTCTTTTAGCGGGAGAGTGCGGTGTTGTTTACGCGAACAAGCTTTTCGCAGAAGCAAATAAAACACTTAAGGGAACGGTAGATTATTATTCGTCTATCGGTCTTTCGTTTGAACCGTATACAAAAAACGAATACAGTCCGACGGCGGCGTTTGACGTTCTTGCAAGGATTGTCGAGGTTATTTCGGATACAGATTACGCCGAGTTTGTAAAAAAATATATTACCGAGCCCTGTGGAATGACAGATACGGTATTTGTGCCTACAGAAGAACAATGGCGGCGGATTATACCGATGCACACAAAGGAAAACGGCAAAAGCGGCGTTTTCGAAATGAAAGATGGGTGTATTTTTGAAAATGTTCCTGTAACGCATTACTTAGGTGGTGCGGGACTGATTTCCTCCCTTGACGATTACACCTCCTTTGCTAAAATGCTCTTAAATAAGGGTGAAATAAACGGGAACCGCGTTATTTCCGAAAAAGCCGTTAAGCTTATTTCTACCCCACAGGTGCCAGAGAGCATAATGCCGGGTAACGAGCGTTGGGGGCTTGGCGTGCGTGTAATTACAAGTGAGAATTATCGGTATTTGCCCGTAGGAACATTTGGCTGGAGCGGAGCTTACGGCACGCATTTTTGGATTGATCCCGTAAATTCTATTGCCGCCGTGTATATGAAAAATTCTATGTATGATGGCGGCTCGTGCGCGGTAACCGCGGCAAATTTTGAAAAAGATGTTTTCAACTCATTTGAATAAGCAAAGACGACAAGAAAACTATTTATTATGCCCATTTGGATTACAATTCCAAGCTGTCATCGGCTGACGCAATGGTAAACGGTCTGAGTGGCGCATTAGAGGT
>CALWIZ010000038.1 GCA_944380885.1 uncultured Clostridia bacterium
ATGTTGCCCTTTTCTGTGTTCTGTGGTATAATTCGTATTGTCCATAGTGATGATCCTTTCGGAATTTTTGTAGCAAATTAATTCTACCACAGGTTCGTCGCTATGGACCTATTTTTTTATTTTATTTCAACTTCATTTTACAACGCGCGACTTTTTTCTTTTCAAAATCTGCGTAACTGTAGACAAAGAAAAATGTTTTTTATAAAAACTTGACTAAACTTTTGTTCGATGTTATAATGAGTATGCTCAATATGAGCATGATGATTATTGTAGTATTGTAAAATAGAATAAAATGAGGATGTTAGAATCGTCATTGGAGGAGTCTATTTATAGACTCGCTTCCAATGGCGATTTTTTTGTGCCATCGGAACCGGATGCAGCGGAACACTCCAATGCAGAAAGGCATCCGGAACCTACAAGTGAATACCCGTGTCGGTGACAGATACGAAGGACGATGTAATAGCTTCGCCAAGATGCACTAAGGTGCTGAGCGAGCAGTCGGCGGCTTTACCTCGGAGTCTGGGTAAGGAATCTTAACGGGTTCCTGCTTAATACGTGATGGAAGGCCATCATAGGTAAACGATAGTCGGCACGCGCATAGGTTTGGTCAGCCTCTGAATGACGATTCTGTAAAACAGGCAAACTGTTAGTATGCCCCGATTCAGATCGGGATATTCATAGTATGGGCGCAAAATGTTGACAGACAACCGAAAATATGTTATACTACAGTCCCAAGGAAAATCTTGGTACAACTGAATAGATAACATATTAAGTTTCACATCCCCGTGGAACTGCGCGACAGTGAAAACTGTTGCAGGGAGCTGTTAAATATTAAGGCTCGTACATAATAAGTCACTTATGATAGGTGGCTTTTATGTGCGAGCCTTTTTGTGTCCCTACGCAATATGAATACTGCTCCCACCTTTTGTGTGAGCAGTAAAAATAAACGAAAGAAAGGAGTGAGGTTATGATTGTAACAACACAGCCGCCTTAATTAGATAAAGGCGGCAGCGGAGAAAAAAGAACTCGCCGTAAGTTCTAAAAGAACGGTAATTAAAATCGAAAGGACAAAATTAATATGAAACAACCTATGTATAAAAACTACGATGAGCTGCCGCTGTTTCTTAATGCGGATACGGTAGCAAAGGCTCTCGGTATTGCCATCTCCTCTGCGTATGAGTTGATGCAGGAAAAAGATTTCCCGACCTTCAAGGTGGGCAATCGTAAGTTTGTGGAAAAGGAAAAATTCCGTCAGTGGATCGAAGCACAGTCAGGAGGTAGCAAATGAGCGAAAAACGTTTGAGATATTACGACTGCGATGAAATCTTGGAGTTCCTTGACGGCACTTATTTTCATCCGTCACGGGACAAGGAATTTCCATCACCCGAAATAAAGTATGCCGCGCAGTGTGCGTTGCTCCGGCTGTGGAATATGTATCTGATCGAACTCGGCGATGAGGTTTATTATAACCAAGACATCCGCCGAATCGTATACGAGCAGATGCTCCCCGAACACTTGGATAACGCCGTGCAGCTCTGCATCAAACTCGGTAAGACAAACGACCTTGAATATTTTGTGAGGATGATATTCCTCCAAGTACTCGGTCAGGCGATTGATTATGAAGCGATCCTCAAAAGCGTAATTGTCTGCCGCAGGTACGACAAAATAAAAATACTTGCGGAGGTCAGTGCATGAAATACAACCGCTACCCAAAGAGAGATGCAGTGAAAAATTATTTTCCTCTGCCGAATGAAATCTTCTCGCTGGGACTAAGCGGTGGTGAAATCTTGGTCTACACCTACCTCATGTATCGTGAAGATCGGGAAACGTTTCAGTGCCACCCAAGTTACAAAACCATTGGCGAAGCGGTTGGTATGAGCAACAATACCGTTAAAAAGTATGTGGATGCCTTGGTCGAAAAACGGTTGATCACAACCGAGCCGACCTCCGTCATCACAAAGAAAGGTGAAAAGCGTAACGGCAATTTGCTCTATACCATCCGCCCGATTCAGGAAGCGGTGGAGTATCATTACGAGCAGCAGATGATACGGCTGAACGAGGAAATGCAAAGGCAATATGCACTGGCAAAACTCGCCGAATATGACCGAAAACACCCCAAGGTAGCGGTATGACGGACGTCATCAAAGGAAGCGGGTTAAAGTGCGATATCACGCACGGCACCACATCGGACGGCAGAGCCGACCGGTTGGGGATTTTCACAGGGGTCGTAAACGCAAAATTATGCTATCTTAACGCAAGGAGAAGAAAATGGACAAAAAATACACTTTAACCATCCGTATGGACGGTAAAACGGAACAAGAAATCCGTGAAAAAATGGACGATGCACACGTGCGCTCGCTCAATGCATTCGTCTTGAAAGCGATTGATTTCTATCTTGGCTATCTCAGGCAAGGTAAAAACCTAAATTTTATTTCACCGATACTTGCCTCAAGTATCAAGAGTGAAATAAAAAATACCGAGCATAATCTCTCGGAAATGGTTTATAAAATGGCGGTGCAGCTCTCAATGCTCACACAAATTGTCGCAGACGAAAAAGAATTCTATCCCGAATATCTTGACGAGCTTCACAAATGGTGTGCGGAAAAAGTTGCATCCACCAACGGTATTATTTCTCTTGAGGATATGCAGCAAAGAGAAAATGTTTATACCGATCTCGATTATTTTAATTCGGACGGCGGTGATTATTAATGCCAAAGATAATATTCACCAGTCGCTATATGCGCAATCCCAAATCATCGAATGCAGGTAAACTGCTTCGGTATATGGCAACGCGCGAGAGCGTGGAAAAGGTGGCGGTCGGTCTCGACCGCTCACCGTCCACGGTGCGCCAACAGCGCTTAATTAAAAATATTCTTGAAGTTCTCCCCGAAACGAAGGACTATCTTGAATATGAAGATTACCTCAAGGAGTCTTCAAAAACCAATGCCTCGGAATTTATTGAAGCGGTGATTGAAAGAAACATCGACAGACTCGATGCGGTAAAAAATCTCGTAAAGTATTACGGTGAGCGCCCCGGAGTTGAGAAGCTCGGCGCACACGGTTTGTTTTCTCAGACCGATGATAAGATTGACCTTGAAGAAATTGCCGAGGAAGTTTCCAATCACAAGGGAATCATCTGGACTCACGTCATCAGCCTTCGCCGTGAGGATGCCGAGCGACTGCGGTATAATAATCCGTCCCGATGGCGTGATTTAATCCGCAGTAATATTTCAGAGATTGCCGATGCCCACAATATTGATTTGGATAACCTGCGATGGTATGCAGCATTCCACAATAAAGATCATCATCCTCATGTGCATCTGATGGTATACGCCGCCGATGCCAAACAAGGTTGGATCACAAAGCGGTCAATAGATGATATGCGCAGTATGTTCGGCAACGAAATATTCCGCGGTGAGCAGTACCGTCTGTTTGAAATGCAAACAAAGCAACGACAGATGGTGAAGGATAGGTTCAAGCAGCTCATAGAACATTATGAGCAAAACGGCTATGAACTTCCGCCGCCGGTGAGTGATTTGTTTTTGCAACTCGCCGAGCAATTAAAATCCGTAAAAGGCAAAAAGGTATATGGATATCTGCCGAAAGATATTAAAGAAACGGTAGATAAGATCGTTGCTGAGCTTGCAAAGGACAGTGACATCGCCAAACTCTATTCCAAGTGGAATGAAATTAACCGTGAAAAATTATCTCTGTATCACGAAAAGAAAATGCCGGATATTCCTCTTGAAGATAATAAAGAGTTCCGCAGTATTAAAAATGTTATCGTAAAAGCGGCGGTGGAGTTTAATAACACACAGCACAGTGAAAGTTACACTCCCCAGCATCACACCACCTCTATTTTCGGCAGAATCCTTTGTCAATTGCTTCGTGCCATCAGTCAAAGTTATGATAACAGGGATAAAAAGTTGCGCAATCAGGTGGACGGCAAACTCCGTTCCAAGATTGCTCAAAAGAAAGCGGCTCTTGGTATCCGTCCCGAGCAAAGCGATTACGAAAACAGTTATGAGCAGAGTATGTAAAAGGAGGTTGCGCATAAAATGTATGCGCAACCTCACCCTTCAAAAATCACTCGAACATTCTATGCAAAAAACGCTGGATATTCAAAAACAAGTGTGGTATTGTGTTGTGCTGCAAGGAGGTGACTTACGTGGCAAAACGAAGACCATCAGGCGAAGGAATGATTCGCCAAAAGAAAAAAGGACAATGGGAAGGTCGCATCGTCGTAGGCCATAAGGAAAACGGCGATCCCATCTTCCGTTACGTCTACGCAAAAACACAAAAGGAACTAATCGATAAGCTCCATCATAAAATTGATGAGTTCCGAGATGCCGAGCTGACCGAGGACAGCAATATGTCCCTCGGCGAGTGGCTCGACAAATGGATTGCCGAGTATATGACCGGCACTATCCGTGAGAGTACGCTGGACGGCTACAAAACCTATACCGAAAGGTATATAAAGCCTGCGCTTGGAGATAAGCCGATAGCGTTCATCACAACTGCCGACGTGCAGAAATTTTATAATAATCTGCGCAAAAGCGGCAGAATTAAAAATCAGCATATCTATGGAAACGGGTTGTCGGATGCCTCGGTAGTGCGGATACACTGTATGCTCCACGAAGCCTTGGATATGGCGGTGAAGGAACATCTCATATCCAAGAACCCGACAAATGGTACAACCGTACCGAAGATCGTAAAAAAGGAAATGCAGGTGCTTACTGATGAGCAGCTTGATGCCTTTATGAAATTGGTTGATGCCGAGGAACACTGGCGCGACCTGTTTTACACCGAGCTGACAACCGGACTTCGCAGAGGTGAGTTGTGCGGTCTCAAGTGGACAGACTTCGATGATGTCGAAGGTAAACTGAATATTAATCGCAGTATTGATGTGCGCAACGGCGAAGTCATCGTAGGCGAAACCAAAACAGGTAAAGGTAAAAGAAGCTTCTATCTGCCCGTCAGCACAGCCAATGTGCTGAGAGAGCGTAAAAAGAACAGCAAGAGTGAGTGGATCTTCACCGATCCGCTTCGTCCCGAGCTTCCCGTAGCACCACCGGCGGCATATCGAAAGATGAAACATCTGCTCCAAAAAGCAGGGCTTCCCAATATACGCTTCCACGATCTGCGACACACCTTCGCTACCCATGCACTCACAAGCGGTGTGGATGCCAAAACGCTGTCTGGAATCCTTGGGCATACCAATGCAAGCTTCACGCTCGATACCTACACCCACGTAACAACGGATATGCAACAGAGAGCCTCGAATATAGTCGGTGGCTTTATGAACGATATCTTCGGAGAGGAGTTGAAAATATGAGCAAAAGAAGAAAGCAAGGCGAAGGCACCTTGCGAAAACGAGCAGACGGTCGATGGGAAGCTCGTGTGGTCATCGGCTATGATGAAAAAGGTAACCCCATCACCAAAAATGTAACCGCTATGGAAAAAGGCAAATGCCTTGAAAAGTTAGAGCAGTTGAAAGAAAAATGCGGTGTGCAGCTCACAGGCAAGGTCAAAGCGGAAATGGCGTTCGGCGATTGGCTGGACTTCTGGTATCAGCAGTATGCCAAGCAAACGCTCCGCCCGACCACGCAATCGGGATACGAAAATATGATATACAATCATATAATCACCGATATCGGTAAAATACCGCTGAATAAATTAACGCAGAACGACCTGCAACAATTCTATACCCGACTGAAAAACGGTGGCAGAAAAGTAAGAACCGAACTATACGGCAAGGGATTGTCCGACCGTATGGTGCGCGGATGCCATGCTATGTGCCGAAAGGCATTAGAAAAAGCGGTCGCAGAAGGGATTATAAGAATAAACCCTGCGATTGGTTGCAAACTGCCTCCGAAGAAAGCTAAGGAGATGCAGGTACTGACGAGAGAGGAAATGCAGAGGTTTATGGCGCAAGCCAAAGCGGATGGGTACTTCGAACTGTTCCTCCTTGAACTCTGCACAGGAATGCGCCGAGGGGAGATCGTAGCTCTGCAATGGGATGACCTTAATATGCAGGCGGGTGAACTTCACATCTGCCGCCAGGCGACAACAGTACATGGCAACATTCATATATGTGCGCCGAAAACCAAGTCCTCTATCCGCACCGTAATACTTCCGCCGGACATTGTAAAAATCCTTGCGGAATACAAAAAGCGGATAAACTCACGGTGGCTGTTCCCATCCCCCGTAAAAGAGGATGCGCCGTATCATCCCTCTGCAATACGAAAGGTGCTTGACAGAACCTTGGAGAGAGCCGAATGTAAGCACGTTCGCTTCCATGATCTCAGGCATACCTTCGCTACAACCGCCCTCGCCAATGGTATGGATGTGAAAACGCTGTCAGCGATTATAGGTCACATTTCATCAGAAACGACCTTAAATATATACACCCATATCACCGACAATATGCAGCGGAGTGCTGCCAACAAAATTGAGCAGGGCTTCGGGCGAAATGAGGGCAGTTTGAGCGAGGACAAGCAAACACCCGACCAAACGGTAAAAACACCACAAACGGCGAAATTCGAACCGAAACAGCCGAAAATCCGCCGTCCCGGCACCGGATGCATCACAGAGATCAACGACCACCTATTTGAAGGTCGGTACTCGCCGACAAACGCATACGGAAAGCGTACACCGAAAAATGTGTACGCCAAGACGAGAGAGGAATGTGAGGAAAAGCTCGCCGAGCTGATCACACAGATGAATGCCGAGATCGCCGCCGAGAAAGAACGGCTCAAGGCAGAACAATCGGCATAACGCAAACGGCGGTAAGGAACAAAAATCCTTACCGCCGTACTTTTATTGAAAAAGATAGTTTTATATGGTATAATCAATATTGATAAATACAATTGTATATAAACGTTTAAATGGTAAAAAATAAACGTGCTTTGTTAAGAGGGAGTATCCAATGGATAATAAAGTATATTATAGAATAGGCAATAACATAAGGTGTTTACGAGAGTCATTTGGACTCAGTCAAGAGGAACTTGCACTCGAGATTGGGATTGGTAAATCTGCAATATGTCAATATGAAACTGGAACGAGTGTTCCAGTAAGAGATGTTCTAATAAAAATTGCAAAATATTTTCATGTTACCGAAACAGACCTTCTTCAAAACGATTATTCTAACTTTAGAAGGATGACTGATGCACCAATAAATGAAATTGAATATAATAAAGATATGTTTGAGAAACTTCTCCCGTTGGTTTCCTCAGAATCGTCAATGGACAATGAAAACTTTAGACAGGCGTATAAACTTCATAATCAGGTTTGTAATTTGATAGGTTCCGGAACGACCGTAGAGGGTTTTGACGAAACGCTGATTGACAAGTGTATAGAATTATATAAAAAAGCGAGCGATGAAGGCGTTATAGAAGCAAATGCAAATTATTTGTGGTGGATTTGTTTCTTCGGTTTTTTAACATCATTTTGTGATTCACGAATGTTTGATGCTGTTGAGCGGCTGAATCAAGGACGAATAGGTGTTAAAGAGTTCTTTAAAGAGGGTTACTTAACGCCTTTCGATACCAAAGATGACTCAACTAAACAAGAGAACAAAAAAGAGTTTTGGGAAGAGTATGCAGTAGATTTTTATGTCAATATACGAAAATTGAAGTTAAATTCATTATATGCTGATCTTGGAGATTATTATCTTGCAATTTCATATATATTTGATATTGTATGCAATGGGATGAGTAGTGAACAGAATGGTGCTATTGGAAGTGAGATGTTAAGCGTATTTTCATTGATGGGTAACAAGTATGCTTGTTTAAACAAAAATTCATAATTAATAAAGTTCATACAGTATGAACGACAAACCGAAAAATAACTGCTATAATCAAAATACCACCTAACAAAAATCACGGGTGGAATGAGGAGGTTTGTTTATGTATGATCTTTGTGACGTTCTGCACGCCTCTAATAGTTCTGCCGATGTGATCAACCATGTTTTATGTGATTACGGTGAAGGAAATATGGGTAATGGCATAAGAAAACTTGCAGGTGAGGTTTTGACAGTCGCCAGTCGAGAAGGATACGATAACGGCTTTGGCGATGGTTATAGTATCGGGTATTCAAGCGGCATCGTAAAAGGCTCAGTTGTTACAGTTTGTGTAGCTGGAGTCTTTGCAGTAGGTGTATGGTGTATTAACAAAACCATAGCTTATCATAAGAAGAACAAAGCAGACAAAGAAAGGCCTGACTCGACTAAAAGCGTTAATGGAGGTGACAAAGATGCAGATGTGTCCTAATTGCGATAAGGTATATGACGAATCAGAATATACTCATTGCCCATATTGCTCTGGTGAATTAGAAGATGATGAAGAAGTTCGTCCGTGTCCCGAATGTGGTGGTTGTCTACATTGGGATGGAGAACTTTGGGAATGTTCAAATTGTTCTTATTCAGAAGAAGATTAGAAAACGTAAACATAGAACCAAAATATGATTAAATGAGGGCTGACCGAAATTAAGCGGTCAGCCCTCAAATTTTGAGCCGCAGTAATCAAAGAAAAGGGAGTTTTGCAGGCCACATTTGATTATGTGGTCGTAAAAAATGCGATTTTTTAAAAAAGTGGCGGCAAAACGCCTAAAAAACATAAAAAATTGACCGAAAGTGGAGGTAAAACCTCAAAATTCGGTCAAAATTTGGCCGGGGTAGTGTTACGGTAAAAGGCGTCAAACCCGCATAAATAAAGGATTTTACGCAGTCAAAAACAGTACATAACCTATTTTTTAAGCGCTGCAACGGTCATAAATGTTCTTCCTTAATCCAATTTTACATTGTCGATTGGAGGAAAAAACGATGTCTAAAACTATATCAATTATATCATGCAAAGGCGGAGTTGGAAAGACTACCTCAGCGGTAAATATCAGTTCGTATATTCAAAGGCAGGGCAGGCGTGTGCTTGCGGTCGATATGGATTATCAGCATAATCTCTCAAAGCATTTCGGCATATTGCCGGGGCATCTTAAAAACAGTATCACATTATATGATCTGTTTGTCGCGGCTATGGATGATTGCAGCGAGGAGGAATTAGATAAGCTTGTTCACAGCGCGGTCAGAAAATCAACAACGGTGGATGTTATTCCCGCAACCGCAAAACTTTCACTGTTAGATAAGCTTCTGCCAACCGCGACTTGCAGAGAATTCGTTTTAAGAGAAATATTGAAGTGCATTAAAAACGAGTACGATTACATTTTTATCGACTGTCATCCCGGATGTGATTTATTCGCTATAAATGCTTTGACTGCTTCAGACAGCGTTATAATCCCGGTTGAAGCTCATCCGCTTGGACTCGAGGGTCTTGATCAGGTGGAAAAGCTTATAGCTACCGTCAGAAGACATCTCAATCCGGATTTAAAGGTTGACGGTATTCTTCTTACTAAGTTTCAAAATAATACTAACTGCTGCCGGGATATCCGGAATGTTGTTAAAAACAGCTTCGGAGACCGTATTCATGTATTTGATGAATATATCAAGTATTCGATAAATATTGCAGAGGCTCCCGAATTCGGGATTTCTATTCACGAATACGCTCCTAGAATCGAAGCGGCACAATCGTATGCCAAAATAGCGTTGGAGGTGATGCTCAGATGAAAAAATCAGAACTTGAAGAGCGCAGAAAGCTATTAAACAATATAAACTCCGATTCTGTAAATGATTTTGAAGACATAGTAATTTCCGGACAAGCGTATGACAGTGCTGCTAAAATTGTGCATATACCGTTGGAAAGCCTTGTAGAGTATTCGGACGATGCGTTTAAAACTGCTACCGGAAGAGATCAGCCGTTTAAGGCATACAGTAAAGAAAATCTTGACACTCTTGCAAAAAGTATCAAAGAAAACGGTGTCATTAATCCTATTATTGTAAGACCTTTGGATAACGGTACTTATCAGATACTTGCGGGCAGAAATCGAAAAAGAGCGGCAAGACTTTGCGGCAAGGAAACCATTCCCGCAATTATTCGTTCAGATATTGACGATGATTCCGCCGCATTAATAATGCTCGATACTAATCTGGAACAACGACCGAATTTGTCTTACAGCGAAAAAGCCTACGCATATAAAATGCGGGTGGATTTGTATAAGTCAAAAGGAAAAAGAACAGATGTCTCGGGAGGCAGAAAGCAAGATGTTTTAAGTGATGTTGGTAAGGATAATAATGACAGCAGACGAATGGTAGCATACCTTATTCGACTAACATATTTAATAGTTCCTCTTATGGAAATGGTAGATGAGGGAAAGCTCGGATTTAAAATAGGAGTTTCAATTTCATATTTGAAACCCGAAACGCAATCCTTGCTTTATTCGTATATTATTCTTACAGGGCATAAGGTGAAGCAATTTCAAATTAAAGAGTTGAATGTTTTGGACAAATGCGGTACAGTAAATACAGAAACTCTTAAAACGCTATTTCAAAATACGGAAAAGACAAAAAATTGCGGATATACAGTAAGCCCGGATATTCTTTCAAAGTATGCCGATATTCTTCCTGATACAGGAGAGATCGAAAGGTTATTTACAGAATTTTTAGAAAATTACCGTTGTTCGCTGAATAAAAATGACTTAGTGCAACGGGTGCACTAAGTCGGAGGGAAATCAAAATAAAAAGGATATATCTAATATTTTTCTTGGCTTTTTTGATGACAGCTGCAGGATGCAGAGACAGACCTAGGGAACTATCTTCGGCAGCCGATACTACTTCAAAGACAGAAAGCTCAAACAGAATATATGATGCTTCGCCTGAACTTTCGGGTGCAGAAACTCAAGAAGCTGAAAATTTTGAGGGATCGTTAACGTCTGAAAATTCATCCGTCACACAAAGCGGTGAACAATCAGAAAATAAAAATCCTCAAGCTGAAGCACCCAACAACACTCCCGAAATTAAAAATTCCGCAAGCGAATCTATACAAAATGCAGAAAGCTCTGTATCTGAAGCAGAAACTCCTGTTACACCGCCAAAACCTACTGTGAAAGACGAAATATGGATTGCAAACAGAGTTTTTGAAATTCTGAACGAGGAGCGCAAAGCTGCCGGAGTTCATACAAGAGAAATGCTGACGGGGCTTAACAGAATTGCCGGATTAAGATCCGAACAGCTCGTCACACAGTTCAGTCATATGTATAAAGACGAAAACGGACGAAGCTGGATAGGAGCGGATTTCGCCGCGACAAAGTTTAAGTACGGTGAGTATTTTGATTGGAATGAAGCAGGCTGTCCCGAACTTGCGGATCAAAACTATTATACATACAGCGGCGCGGAGAATTGCTGTGGCGGAGGAGGCTGTACAAACGAAGAAATCGCGCAAAGTATAATCAATTCATTCAAGAAGAGTCCGGGGCATTGGGCATCTTTAATGAGCGAAGACCTGTATTATGACGGCATTGGGGTTACATTCGGGGTAAATCCTGAATATCCAGAAGTTGAGTGTTGGTGCAGCGTTAACTCATCAGCGGAAAATTACGGATAAAATCAAATATGTTTATATCAAGCTATTTGCACTTAAAAAGTGCAGATAGCTTTTTTTATATCCAAAATTCCACCGTTCAGGTGTTTATATATAAATAATTTAAAAGGAGCAGAGAAAATGAAAATTGTTAAAAAGTTTATGGCATTGCTTTTAATTTTCACAGCGGTATTCAGTACAAACTTAACATTGCGTGCAGCCCCGGCAATCGGCAGTACCTGCTATGTTGATTCAAGAACGCCGTGCACAAACAGCAAAAGCGGAACCGCTTACCGCGCAGTAAACAGTATAGATTATCTGACCGTAAGGAATGACGGTCAGGTGTGCTACTGCATTGAACCGGGTAAGGTCTTTACCCGCACCTTTTATAAAGCCTCAAAACCTACTGAAAACGCGACTTGGAAGGCTTTGAGCGCTGCGGCAAGAGAGGGCGTGGCACTTACGGCTATGTTCGGATTTCCCGCACGATCGGCAGCACAGATGGGCGCGCCCGGAAATCATGACGCTTACGCGGCGACACAGGCTGTTATATGGGAATATATCACCGGAGAAAGAACGAATCCGAGTCAGCCGGCGGGAAGCCGCGGCAAAGGCATAATGGGCACTCCTGCTGAGGCGGCGTATTGGAATATTCTTTCTGAAATAAAAGAGTATCAGTCGGACAGCAGATATATTGCAAATGCCGAAACAAACGCCGATCTTGTAGTGCTGACCTCAGCTTCGGCGTCTGTGGAGCAGGGGATAGTCTTCTTTAAGGGAAAACCGCCGGAATATCCGGCAATCAGAACCGGAAAAATTGAAGTGTATAAAACCGGTGCTGACGGCGAAAAGCTTTCGGGGGCGTATTTCAGAATAACAAGTACCTCGGATTCTTCGGTTAATTTAATACTCGGCCCCACAAACGATAACGGCTATGCCGTGCGCGACCAGCTGAATTTCGGCACATATACAGTAACCGAAACGAAATTTCCCGACGGCTACTACGCCGGAAATTATCAGACAAGCTGGACGGTAACGCTTAATGAAAACACTCCGAACGCGACAGTAACAATAAACGCGGTCAATGAACAGATACCGGGCAGCTGTAAAATCGTGAAAACCTCCGAAGACGGAAAGGTTGACGGCATTTCGTTCAAAATAGAGGGGAACGGTATAAACAAAACCGTAACAACTGAGAACGGCGGACAGATAAAGATAGACGATTTAAAGCCCGGAATATATACCGTTACCGAAATAACCGAGGACAAATACGAGCCGCAGGAGACAAGGCGTGTAACCGTGGTAAGCGGACAGACTTCAACCGTCACGTTCAATAATACTTTAAAGCGAGGTAACCTTACAGTCACCAAAACAAGCGGGGACGGTCTTAATGCCGGAATCAAGTTTCACCTTTACGGTGTTTCTTTAAGCGGGCTTGAGGTGGATGAATATGCTATTACGGACAGCACCGGAAAAGCATATTTCAGCGATGTTCCAATAGGCAGCGGGTATGTGCTGGAGGAAACGGATACTCCCGACAGATATGTAATACCTGACAGCCAGACCGCCGAAATAGAGTGGAACAGGGTTACAGAAAAGAACTTTTACAACTCTCTTAAGAAATGGCGGCTTACCGTTACAAAGTCGGATAAGGAGACGGGTACGGCGCAGGGCGGCGCTTCGCTTGAGGGCGCGGTGTACGGAATATATAAGGGCGGACAGCTTGCAGATAAATACACCACGGATAAGAACGGACAGTTTACAACAAAATACTATGTGTGCGGAACCGACTGGACGGTAAGGGAAATAAGCGCCGGGTCAGGGTATCTTGTAACACAGGACGGCGAGCGTATTTTAGGTGCCGAACCCGGACAGTATACGGCGGAATACAACAGCGCCGCTATGGATGTATACGAGACAGTCAAAAAAGGAAGCATAGCAGTAATAAAGCACAGCGGCGACGGCTCGACCGGAATAGAAACACCCGAATCCGGCGCCGAATTTGAGGTGTTTTTGAAATCCGCCGGAAGTTATAAGAACGCAAAGGAAACCGAACGGGATATTCTTGTTACCGACAGCGACGGATACGCGGTGACTAAAAAACTACCCTACGGAGTGTATACGGTAAGGCAAATTAAAGGTGCGCCGGGCAAAGAGCTTATGAAGCCTTTTGATGTGAGTATAACCGATGACGGAAAGGTATACAGATACATAATAAACAACGCGGATTTCAAGTCATATGTTGAGATTGTAAAAAAAGACGCCGAGACAGGGAAGGTCATACCTGCCGCCGGAATAGCCTTTAAGGTGAGAAACCTTGCTACCGGAGAATATGTAAAACAGCATATTGTTTATCCGACGCCTCACGAGACGGATATTTTCTGTACCGACACTGCCGGAATGCTGATGATGCCCGAACCGTTAAATTACGGAAAATATGAAATAATCGAGCAGAGCACGGCTTACGGGTATGTGCTTGACAGCAAGCCGGTGCCGTTTGAGATAAACGGTACAAAGGCGGTAGTGACAGTGGAAAAATACAATATGCCGCAGAAAGGCAGGATAACGGTTGAAAAGACCGGAGAAATCTTTTGGTCTGTTTCGGAAAAAGACGGAGTATATACGCCTTTGTACGAGGTTAAAGGACTTGAAGGCGCAGTCTTTAACGTTACAGCCGCTGAGGATATTGTTACGCCTGACGGCACTCTTCGGTATGCGGAAGGCGAGACGGTAGATATCCTGACCACAGACGCTGACGGACAGGCGGTAACAAAGGAGCTGTATCTCGGAAAATACGAGGTAACCGAGACCAAAGCGCCGAACGGTACTGTGCTTAATAAAACGCCGCAGACCGTCTCTCTTACTTATGCAGGGCAGGAAATTGAAATTACCGGAACCGGGGTAAGCTTATATAACGAACGGCAGAAGGCGGAAATTTCAATTAAGAAGATATTACAGCTCGACGAAAGCTTCGGTATAGGAAATAACGGCGAAATACTTACGGTTAAATTCGGGCTGTATGCGGCGGAGGAGATAACCGCCGCCGACGGGTCGGTTATCCCGGCGGACGGTCTTATGGACAGCGTTTACTGCTCTGAAAACGGAGAAGCGGTTTTTAAAGCGGATATCCCGGTCGGAGTGAAATTCTATGTAAAGGAAATATCTTCGGACGGACACTATCTTGTGTCTGATGAAATTTTCCCGGCAGAGTTTGTACCGACGGACAGCGAAACCGCTCTTTTCAGTATAACCCTTAATAACGGCGAGCCGGTCATAAACAGAATAATATACGGCAGTGTTAAAGGATTTAAAGCCGACAGCAAAACGGGGAAAGGAATATCCGGAGCGCTGTTCGGAATTTTCAAGCCTGACGAAACAGTATTTTCGGAAGAGACGGCGGTTCTTACCGCGCTTTCTGACGAAAACGGAGTATTTGAATTTTTAAATGTTCCGTACGGAGAATGGATAATAAAGGAGTTAAAGCCGGCAGACGGGTATAAGCCGAATGACAGAGAGTATAAAATGCAGATTTCGGAGGACGGGCAGACGGTAAGCATTACGGTCACAAACGAAAAGATACCGGAGATACCGAAAACCGGGGAAGACAGAAAGCCCGTTTTTCTGATTACGCTTGTCCTGTCCGTGATTTCAATTTTAATATTAAGAAAAAGGAGACTTCAAAAATGAAAAATTATTATATGTCAATCATAGATTTAAGCGAAATCAGAAATATTACCACAAACCAAGAAACACTTGACGCCGCCGAGGCGGAACTTTACGACCGCGGAATTCTTACAGATAAGGGAAATGTCAGCTTTGCCAATATAAGAAGAATAACTGAAAGCAACTGTCCGCAGTTTTTTGAAAAGCTGAAAAGACGCTTAAGCCGACGGGAAAACGCTTTTGAGGATATTTTTAATACCTTTAAGATGTTTAACGAAAGCGGAGAATATACATCAGTCTATCTTTATCTTGCCTTTCTATACGGCTTTATACAGTGGAGAGTGCCGCTTGAAATAAACCTTATTTCCTCAAATTACGAAACGCTTAAAGCTTTTTGCTCTGAGCTTGTAAAGAAATTTGATGAATTTATCCGTCAGGGGGATGAAAATGAAGCAGAATAAAGCGCAGAAAATATTTTTGATCTTTTTTACGGCGGTATCTTTAGCCGCAATGTTTGTATTGCCGGCTTCCGCCGCGGGCGAGGATATTTTTACGCTCGGAGACAAAATAATACGCGATGTGTATACGCATATCGCCGGCATTTCAACAGTGCTTGCCGCCCTTATGACGGCGGTTGCCGTTATTACAATGAAGTTTTCAGGCACACAGCAGAAAAGCGACCAGGCGTGGGAATGGCTCAAAAGAATATGGATAGCTTGGGTAATAATAAACGGCATAGGCGCCTTTATAGCCTACATAACTCCGCTGTTCGACGGATACGCGACTCTTCCCGGAAGCACCGGCTCCCTGCCGTCAGGCGGGGGCTCGGCGCCGGCGTTTATTCCGGATACCGGAGGAAGCTCCTCGGGAGGAACCGGCGGAGGAACAGCGGTAAGCGTCAGCCTGCTTAAGTATTTTACCTGAGAACGCCGGACGGGAAAGAGGTGATACGCTATTCTGGGATTTTTATTCAAAGGTCTGCTCGAGTGGCTGTACGGGCTGTTTTTAGGACTCCTTTCTTTCTGCGCCAACGCGCTGACCGGAATTATGGGTACCGACCTTACTTTTTTTGAGACAAGCGTGCCGGTGGTGCCGCGGCTCTACGCCGTGTTCACGGCGGTGGGCTGGGGAGTGCTTATAGGCAACCTCGCGTTTCAGAGCTTAAAGGCGATGCTGGCAGGGCTCGGCTTTGAAACCGAGTCCCCAGCCGTACTGCTTATACGGACGGCGCTGTTCGGAACACTTATAGTGGTGTCCGGGGATATATCAGCTTTATGTCTTCAAATAGGCGGCAGGATTATTTCTTTGCTCGGTCTGCCCGCCGCTGTAAGGCTGACACTCCCTGACGAGAGCTTTTTTACTGAAAGCGGCGTCGCCTGGCTGCTTGTAATAATAATCGGGTTTATTTTAGGCTTCCAGCTTTTAAGGTTCTTTTTTGAGATAGCCGAAAGATATGTCGTTCTGGGCGTGCTTACACTGCTTATGCCGGTGGCGCTGGGCTTAGGCGGCAGCAGGTCCACAAAGGATATCTGCACCGGCTTTATGAGAACCTATGCCTCAATGACAGCGATAATGGTCTTAAATGTACTTTTCTTAAAGCTTATAATCTCGGCGCTTTCAACTATTCCGACCGGATATATGATAATTCCCTGGTGCCTGCTTATAGTGGGGATCGCGAGAACGGCAAGAAAGGCGGACAGCCTGTTAAGCAAAATAGGGCTCAACCCCGCCTTTACGGGAGACCCGTTAGGCGCCGGCAAAGGACTTGTTACCGCGGCGATGATAGCAAGAACGGTTATGAGCTTTACGGGCAGAGCCGGAAGAGGTTCGGCGCAGAGCGGCAAAAGCGGTGCCGGAGCGCAAAGGAGCGCCGCATATAACCGTACCGGAGGCACAAATATTTCGGGCAGCACCGCAAACAGCTCTGTCGGTAATACGGCAGCGAACTCAAACACAAATGCAAAAGCGGCGCAGACAAATAATTTCGGTACAGGAAACTCAAATTACAGCTTCGGCGGAAGTACATCCGGCGGCAGTGTGATCAAAAATACGGGGACAAACACGGCCGCGTATTCGGGCGGTACGCCAAAAGCAGTAAATACCAACAGGTTCGGCGCTTTACAGGATAATACGTTTAAAAATACTCAAACGGCAGGTCAGGCAAAACAGACGCCTGACAGAGCGCAAAAGAGCGCCGGCAGCCGACCGGATAAAAAAACACCGTATAACCGTAACATAGCACCTAATCAGCATAAGAACGGAAAGATCCGTTTCGGCTCGGAAGCTGCCGGCAAAGGCGCGGTAAAAAACAAAACAGGCTTTTCAAAACCGGAGCTTTTCGGAGGCAGTTCCGTAAAGCCTGACGATGTGTCAGAACCTAAGCCGGACAACAAAAACGACAATAAGGAGGACAGCAAAAATGAGCAGATCAGCACTTAACACAGCAGGAAATCTCGCATATGCAGCCAGAAGCATTTACAAAATGATAAAAGCGTTTTTAAGGGGCGGCTGGTACGCGGCGGCGTTAGAGGCATTAAAGCAATACTGGCCGCAGCTTATCTGCGTTTCACTGGCGGTATCGCTTGTGCCGGTTATTTTCTTTTTCTCTCTGCCGATGTTTTTGTTTGGCTTTGATGATTCGTCTGACCCGGAAATGACCGTCTTTAATGAAAAGGCTGCTGCCGCCGTCCGGTATTTTGATAATTATACGGAATATTATGCCGGTTTTGACGGAATTACCGGCAATGACAGCAATACAGATATTTCTGTTACGGCGCTGTCAGCCGATGTAAACGGCGAATCTTACATAGGCGCAGAACCCGGAAATTCAATAATACAGAAAAATTGGTTCATTGCTATATACGCCGTCAGCGTTCAGAATGATATTGACAATGTAAGCGAGGAGAGCATAAGGAATTTCGCCGCGCGGACCGTGAGGGTCATAAATACTACGGATATCTCCGGAAATGAAGATACAGCCGCGCTTAATGTACCGGTAACACAGCCTGGGATAAGGGTTATATTCCTTACACCCGATGAAATAATGCAAAATCTGGGCTTTTCGCAGTTTGAAAAGGACTGGGCGAACTTAATGTATAACACATTGGAGCAGGGAGGTTTTTAAATGGAAAACGAATACATAATACCGGCTAATTACACCGACGCCGGAAAGCTGTTGGGAGCTGCCAGATTTACATCTGATGGCAAAACATCCAGA
>CALWIZ010000039.1 GCA_944380885.1 uncultured Clostridia bacterium
CCGAGGAAGTAATGTTGCCGGCTTGATCGTAGGTGTAATTTTCAGTTGCCGATTCATTTGTCTGAAGATTTACGGCAGTACGGCTTATTACCCTTGAAAGACTGTCGTAAGCATATTCATAACGTATATTTTCGGCCAAAAGCGTCTCTGATGATATTCTGCCCAGAGAATCGTAAGAGTACTCATAGCCGATGATTATATCTCCGTCAGCGGTTCTTTCCACCGTCGAAGAAACTCTCTGCGCGCTGTCGTAAACAGTGGTAGTTACGCTGCCGTCGGGTTTTGTAACCGAGGTGCAGTTGTTATTTTCGTCGTAGGTATAAGAAACGGTGCCTAACAGCACATCATCAAACGAGCCGCCGATTATAAGCCCTCCGAGTGAACCGGGCGGATTTTCATACATATCGGATACGCTTAATAAATTTCCGGCGTCATCATAGGAATAAAGCACCTTTGTGCCGTCGGGATAAATGAGCGCGGAAAGCCTGCCGGCTGTGTCATATTCGTACTTCACGGTTCTGCCGTTGACATCGGTGTATTTTGTAACGCGGTTAAGCGCGTCATACTCTCTTGTTAAAGTACCGTTCTGATCAGAAGCGGTAAGGACATTTCCGTTGCCGTCATATGTAAACGACGCCGTACCCTCGGGGCTTGTATATCCTGTTATCCTGCCTGACAGGTCGTAGGTAAAGGTCCTTGTCTGATTTCTCGCGTTTGTAAGCGTTTCTTTGAGACTGAGCGAATTGTATCCGTAAGATACTGTACCGCCTGAAGCTGTACTTTCGCTTGTCAGCCTGCCCGATGAGTCATATGTGTAATGCGTCGAGGCTCCGCCGGCGTCGGTAAGGGAAGTGATGCTGCCGAGCGAGTTATAAACAGCGCGGCTTTCTCCGCCGTTCATATCAGTAACAGAAGTGACTCTTCCCGCTGCGTCGCAGACATATACGGTTTTGCCGCCTTCAGTATCTGTTACCGAAGAAAGATTTCCGGCAATATCGTATCCGTTTACTGTTACGCTGCCCGAAGCGTCGGTGACAGAGGCAGGCTTGTTTTCACCGTTGTAATCGGTGGTTGAAACAGTATTTCCTTTCGCGTCAATAACCTTACAGACATTACCCGCCGCGTCATACTCAGTAGTGACTGTATGACCGTTCGCGTCGGTCTGCGTTGTGAGGCGTCCCGCGTCATCATAGCCGTAATAAACGGTATTGCCCGCCGGATCCGCGGAGGAGGTGAGCAGATCCCTCGAATCGTAGGTGTTTACAGAGGTCTGACCTAAAGCGTTTGTTACAGTAAGCAGTTTGTTGTGCTCATCATAGGTAAAGCGTGTAATGTTTCCGTTCGCGTCCTTTTCGGTAAGCTTGTTGCCGTAGATATCGTATGTATAGCTTACCGTATTGCCGAGCGGATCGGTTGTTCTGAGGAGATCTCCGGCACTGTTGTAAGTATTTAGAGTAACTCCTCCCGCGGCATTTACGGATTTTATTACCCGCCCCGCCGCGTCATATGTATAGTATACGGTATTGCCGGCAGGATCGGTTACAGATACGGCGTTGCCCTCGTTGTCATAGGTGGTTGTCGTTACGCCGTCTGCCGCGTTTGTGCTCTTGATAATATTTCCGGCATCGTCATATTCGTATTCAGTTTTGTTTTTGAGCGCGTCGGTCTCGGCAACCTTTCTTCCGGCGGCGTCATATTCTACCGATGAGATATTTTCTTTTCGATCGATAGTTTCCGAAAGCCTGTCCTCGCCGTCGTACCGGTAGGTGATATGTCCGTTTTCCGGAAGGGTTATACCGGAAAGCTTCATATTGCCGGTATAGGTATACCATGTGGTATATCCTCTCGCGTCGGTTTCGGAACGTTTCTGCGAATTACCGTCATAAGTATAGGATGTAACCGCTCCGGTGGGGTCGGTGACCGAGAGCAGATTTCCTCTGTTGTCGTAGCTGTATTCAGTTGTACGGTTTTGGCTGTCAGTTTCGGAAGTGAGCTGTTCAAGCCCGTTATAGTTATACCGCGTAATATTGCCTTTAAAGTCACTTTCCGAAACAAGCAGTCCGTTTTCGTAACTAACCGTCTTTTCTCTTTCTCCGACCTTTTGGGCGGACAGCATTCTCGCGCTGTCATAAGTGTTTACGGTGACTGTTCCGCGAAGATCTGTATAGGTAAGAAGCTGGTTGTATTCGTTATAGGTGAAGCTTTCGGTGTTGCGGATATTCATATTTTCAAGCAGCATTATGCGAAGCCCCGCCAAATCAAGGCTGTTTATGCTGCCGTCCGAATTCATATCGGTGTTGTATTGGTTTGTGACGGCGGAATATGCGGCAGCTGCTTTTTTAAACCTTACAAGATCGGTTATATTAACGAATCCGTCGCTGTTTATATCGCCTTTCTGAGGGTGAATTATGCCGGTAACATTTCCGTTTGTATCGTATGTGTAAAGGGTGGTGCAGCCGTTCCGGTCGGTAATGCTGACCGGCTTGTTCAAGGAGTTGTATACGGCTGATGAAGTGTGTCCGAGCGGGTCGGTCACTGATGATGTATTGAGGTTTTCGTCATATGTATACTGCGTTGTATTTCCGTTCGCGTCGGTGTAGCTTATCAGCTGACCATCTTCATTAAAAACATGAGTGGAAACAGCTTCGGTACGGTCTTTGACCTCCCGGACCCCGTTCTCCTTATAGGTAATATATGTTTTCTTTCCGGGAGAAGCGCCGTCGGTCTGTTCTGTCACACGCCCTTCATTATCATACACATTTTTGAAATAGCAGACTCCTGCACCGTCTGTTCCGCTTTCTATTCTTCCGTTGCTGCTATATGTGTAGGAAAGTCTGTTGTTATCTACATCAGTTATACCGATAAGATAATCATTTTCATAATTGAGCTTTGTCTCTCTTCCGCCGTCATCGTAAATCCGTGTTATAAGTCCGTCGGAACCGTACTGCATATAAATGTGTTTTCCTGATACGGTGTCGGTCACGGTTATAAGATTTTCCGAATATGCTATCTGCGTGACAAAGCCCTGCTTATCGGTAACAGCGGTAAGTCTTCCCGAGCTGTCATAGCTTTCTGTCGATTCACCGCCGAGATCGAGAGTAAAGCCGGTTTCGGAAACCGTAAGCAAATATCCCTGACGGCTTTTTGAAACACAGCTGAATTTGCCGCCTTCCGCCGGCTCATAGTAACTGTAAACCCCCGGATTGTCATATACACGGTAGCCGGTACCGTCAGCGGCGATGTGCTTTTCGTAATTGTGATACCAGCCGATACCGAGAGCGCCCTCGCTCAGTCTTCCGGAATTATAGCCTGCGGTCACAGAAAGCTGCTGCCCTCCGAAAAGACTCAAAAGGGAAACATCAATAATATGGCTTCCGGAATACAGGTCTATCGGGTCTGCCATATATCCCTTGTCTGCGTTGTTCGGCTTTACATATTCCTGCGGATTTGAAACCGGCTTGTTTTGCGGAGCGGAAGGCTCTGAAGTTCCCGGTTCAGAGGAAGATGAAGTCCTTTCAATAACAATCGCCTGTTTGTGCAGCCCTTCGTATGCAACTTCAACACTTGCTTTAGGATAAAATGTTGTGCTCCGGGTTTTCATAGGATCTCTGAAAATATAATTATTTTCGTCATACCCGACAAGCAGCAGGCAGTGCTCAGGAGCGATCCACTTTATCGTTCTGCCGTTGTAATGAATTGTTTTTCCTTCATACGGGGTTAACATATCTCTTGTTGCCCACATTATTACCGGAATATCATTGTCTATATATTCTGAACACAGATATTCAAGCGATTTATTGTCTAGACTTGTAGCTTTAAATTTTTTTCCGGCGAGTATTTTATTCAGCGCCTTCATTATAACCGGCGCGTAGCAGCCCATACCTTTTTCATCACGTGGGTCACCGCCAAAGCAGATATTCGGATCAAAGCTATTAGAATCGCCCATTTTAAGATAGTTTTTTATAAATGTATCCACAGATATGTTTACTCCCCAGTAATTAAGCGCCATTACCGTGCTTACGCTCTCACACCCGGTGGGGTAATCGTTCATTTGGTAAATAAAGGGCGTGCTTATTATTTTGCTGTCACCTGAGGGAGTTATAGGAGCATTAAGATCGTTTTCCTCAAATACTCTTATTTCCACACCCTTTATCACGCTGTCATTCGACAAACCAGCAAAATAACTGTTGTAATCAAGCGTACCGTCCAGATTGTATTTTACCTGCGCAAGTCGCATCCATTCCGGATCGGCATTGCTGACCCAGGGAAGCCACCCTGTATTTTGTGTTTTTACGCGGTACATAACGGTAACACCGGATTTGATCCGCGTACCGTCATTTGAGCAGACGCGTATATCAAGCTTTGTTATTCTTTTGCCCGCAAGACCAGCGTATTTATCCTTATCTCGGCTGCTTACATAAGAATACCAGCCGCTTTTTGTGGCGACGCGATATTCAAGATAATATGGCTTTAACTCGGAGGTTTCAAGCCATAAGCAATCCATCTCGGTTTCTTTTCTACCGTTAAAGGGAATTTTAATAAGATTATTTATAGAGTAGTATTTTTTGATTTCATACTCATTGCCCGAAAGACCGGTTATTTCGGAATCCGGCATTTCACCCTCAAATACCCTTATTTCAATTCCTTCAAGTATCCTGCCGGATTTTCCAGCGTAAAAGCTTGAAGTATCAAGCGTGCCCCCGAGGCCGAATTTGCTCTGCACGCTTTCCATATACTCCGGGTCGGCATTGCTGACCCAGGGAAGCCACGCACCGTCAACATATGCGCGGTACATCACAACAATACCTGAGTGCAGCTTTTGATTCTGATCGTTTGAGTATACGCTTATACCGAATTGTTCTACTCTTTCTCCCGGTTTTCCGGCGTATTCCGAGGAATCAGTACTGCTTACCGGAGAATACGGGGCGGATTTACCGTGATTCCAGGTTTTGTATTCAAGTCTGTACGGTTTATCTTGTGAGGTTTGCAGCTTCAGTCCGTCCATTTGAGACATTACTGTTTTGCTAAAGGTCGTCCAGCTGGTGTCGTTACCTATCATATAGCTTGCCGAAAGAGACACCTCATTGCCGTCAAAGTCTGATGAAGAGGGGACAGAGCCTTCTTCAAAAATCCTTATTTCAATTCCTCGGATTTCTTTTCCGGTTGCTCCGGCGTTTCCGCTGGCGGTATCAAGCTCTCCCGTCAGCCCGTATTTAGTTTTCACCTGCGACATAGACTGCGCATCGGCATTGCTGACCCAAGGAAGCCAAGCGCCGTCCACATACGCGCGGTACATTACTACAATGCCGGAGGTGAGTTTTACCTGTTCATTTGAATATACTGAGATTGCCAGCTTTTGTATAGGCTTTCCGGATGATCCCGCATATGCTTCTTCTGAGCGGTCGTTGCTTTTTACGGGACTGTAAAATCCGGAAGCTCCTGAATTGAGAGTTCTGTATTCTAAATAATATGATGCTCCGTATGGACTTTGTATCCGGACAGCGTCAATTGAGGAATTTGTGATCACCGAATCATCAAAATCCTTCCAAGTGCCTCCGGACATATACTTCATTACATAATCCGAGTTTGCTTCGTCGGCGACGGCCGTTATACTGCCTACCGCCGGGAAAAACAACTGTAAAGTCAAGCTGAACATTATCAGAAATGCAGGGAATATTTTAAGCCGTTGTTTTATTCTCATTTTCATCCATCCTTTTTATTTTCAGACTGTTTATTTTACTACTGTTTTTATAGCGCAATGTGGTCGTGAAACAAAAGAGCTGATTGGAAACTATGAGTTTGCATTCGGATATTTTAAAAAGCAGTGCTTTCGGAGTCATATCACCTCGAATCTAAATTAGTGTTTTTGAGTTTTGGCTGCTGAATCAGGAAAAAAAGAGCATATCGGGGAAATCCGTTAAAACGCAAAAGGGAATTGCTGTGAACGGAGAAACCGGTATGCTCTATATTTATTTTACTAAAAAATTGCAAAAATTGCAAGATATAATATGAAATATATATTATTTATTGTATTTTTCAAGAGTATTATTACCACTTCGCGAGGATTTTGCCGTAGACCAGCTTTTTTGAATAGCTGTATTTTGTCACGGCGATTATCACCCGGTCGCCTATGCGGAAATCCTCGTCGTACTGCTCAGGAGAATAGCTGCAAAGGCAGTCGAGATTGTCCTCAAGCCGGCAGAAAACTCCGCCGCTGTATTTTCCGGTTATAACCGACGCCCTTCTTGAGTGCAGAGGGTGGCGAGCTTCCGCTCCGTCAAACGGATGCGGCTGCGCCTCCTTTACGGATATGCGCAGTGTGCCGCTTTCCGGGTCATAAGATTTTACTACCGATTCTTTTGTGTCGCCGGTGCGGAAATGCTCGCGCAGGTCGTTTATCATAGCATAAGATACATCCTTTGCATCTAAGGTTACATCAAATCCGCCGCAGGTGCAGAGCATTTTGTGCTGACCTACCGCCGTAACAAGGCATTCTGCACGCCTGCCGGTTTTAGGCGCCAGCCGCAGAAAAGCACGACGGCGTATCTGCAAAGCCCTGCGCCTTGAAGCGATGCAGCATTCGTTTTCCCTGTCTATGCCGGTTATCACATAGTCGGTCACGGCTCCCGCCATCGAGCGCAGCACGTGAGGCGGCCGGTGCTCTGACGGGTCGAACCATATATCATTTTCGGGTATCAGTATTTTTACCCGGTATGATATGACCACAAGGCAAAGTATATTTTTCTGCTCAAATCTGCCGGTCTCGTCGTTTTTTACATCGACGCTTATACTGTCTGTACCGATGACCTTACCTGTAAGCAGAGAACCGGCTCTGTACGACGCGTATATTGCGTTCCATTCCTTTCTCTGCTCTTCTGACAGGTCCTTGTCAAGCTCGGAAAGATTTAGTTCATTAAACTCCATTTCAGTTTCCTCCGTAAAAATGATATTTTCCGTTCCGCTTCACCGCGAAACGGTATTCGCCGGAAATTTTAAGCAAAGGTATTTGCTTTTCATCTTCAATTACAAAGATAACGATCCGGCTTTTTAAATTACAGGCTTCCGCCGCGGCGGTTATGTACGCCTCTCTGCCCCTTTCCGCCACGCATATGTCATAGCGGTACAGCTTTTCGCCCCGCTCCTTGAAAAAGGTGAGTGCGAAGGGCGGCTCTCCGGCAAGAAGCATATCAGGCGGAGAAGTAAACGCGGACATCAAAACTTCAAACGCTGTTTCGGTTTCCCGTTCGCATATCCGTTTCCCCTCATCGCAGTAATAACCGGCAGTCTCGTGGATTAGACCCAGCCGCACAAGCTGTATAAAATCCCTTTCAAAACCGCTTTCGCCGCACAGAAAAGCGAGCGTTTCCTTCTTCATTCCGCCCCAGTCCCTTATAACCGCGAGTATCCTTTTCTGCCGCTTATTCAGAAGCATAAAGCATTTCCCTTTTTATCAGACTGTCGGGCAGCTCCAGTATCTCCGCCGCGCGGTCGGCGCTGACGCTGTTTAATATCAGCGAATAAAGATACCCGGTCGGGTTGCGTATTTCTGTCTCGTTTTTCCGCATTATTTCAAGCACGTCTATAAGCGTGTCCGGGTTTACCCTGTTAAGCAGCCTGCGTATTTCCTCTTTAGGCAATACCGCCTCGCCAACCTTTATGCGTTCGGTATAGTAAAGCGTCCTTACTGCGTCGGACAGCATATCCGCCGTATTTTTCTCAAAAGTTTCAAAATGACAGTTTGTGAGAATTCCGTCAAGCTCCCGACTGACAGACTGATTATTCTCACTCTCACTTTTGTAAGTATTATTATTATAAATATTACTTGACTGCCGGTTCGGCACATCAAGAACTTCCAGTTCGGCATTTCTTGATATGCCGTTTTCGCAGTTCTTGATATTCCCGTTTTGCACATCAAGAACTTCCCGTTTGTCAGTTCTTGAACTGTCGTTATGGCATATCTGCTTATCATGCGGGTTTGCGGGTTCTTTCTCTTCGTTTTCCTCTGTTTGCTCACCGTCAAACTCACTGCCAAACTGCTCGGCGTCATCATCGGTAAGGGTGGTTTTCAGCACAAAAAGCAGGTTCGGAAATCCCCTGCCCTGACGCTTTTCAGCAAGCAGTCCGGCGGAGATAAGCTCTTTAAACGCCGCTATTGTCTTTTTATATGTAATGCCTAAAGTCTTTGCCGCTTCCTCACGGGTATAGATAAGATACACCTCTCCCTCGTCGTTTATCCAGCCGTTTTTCTGTGACAGCCCCATTCGGTCAAGCAGCAGGGCGTAGATAAGCTTGCTTTCGGCTGAAAGGGCGCGGTATTCGGGATCAGCGAAGAGAGACAGCGGCAGCTTTAAAAACCGCCGGTCTATTACATCGCTTATTCTGTATGTATTCTCCATAGGTACTTCCTCCTCGGTTTATAAGTCTTTGCCTTCTATTTCCTTTAAAGTACTGCAGTCTATTCCGCCTGACAGGTCAAATTCGTCCTTGTCCTCCGGCCCGTCAGATATATCGTCAAACTTTAATACATATTGCTGTGCCGGCTTTGTGCCGGTATTTTTATTTTGCTTTGTCCGCCACTCAGGTTTGTGCTCCGCCGCCTTGCAGTATTTAAGCAGCCTGAAGGACGGGTGCTCCTCGGGAGTAATTTTATCAAGCATAAGCGGCTTTGCTCCCCGTATCAAAAGAATGGCTTTGTCCTTAGGCAGCCGCCTTATCTCGTCGGGCATCATAAGAGGTCTGCCGGTGCTTACTTTGTTCTGCATATACGGGCGGAGATTATTTATTTTCGCCGAAAGGGTCGGCATTACCGGAACATTCGCGTTGTTCACCCTTACGGTTATTTCTCCGCACTGCTTTGAGATAAACTCGGCGGTCATAGCATCGTTGCAGCCTAAAAACAGCTGGTAATCGCAGTCGCCGACTATCTCCTGCCATTCGTTTTTAGGGTATCTGTCAGAAAGCTGGGCGATACTCTGCACCACCGCCTGTATATTTATATTGCGCGAGCGCGCCACCGAAAATATTTTCTTGCTGTCAAGCAGGGAAATATTCGCGAATTCGTCCATCAGGACATTTACGCAAACCGGAAGCCTGCGGTTTTCCTGTAATCTCGCAAGGTCAAACAGCTTTACAAAAAGCAGCGAGAAAAAGAGCGAAGACAGAAACTCGAGCGATGAATCCTGATCGGATATAATGCAGAAGTAAGCGCACTTTTCTCTGCCGGGCAGTGTTAAATCAATTTCGCTGTGCTTGGTTATATCGTCAACCAATTTGTTCTGGAAAACATTTAAGCGGTTGCCGAGACCTATTACTATATTCCCCCATATCTGCTTATGCGCCTGGCGGAATATCCCGTAGGGAGGCAGCGCCGGATGGTCGGGAGGCAGCGCCCTGAACCGCGCGTCAAGTTCCTGCACGGAGGTTGTGGAAAGTATCCGGTAAATCGTGCCGAGGCTTCTTTCCTCGGGCGGCAGAAGCCTGTCCGTTCCGGGATAGGTAAGGGTCCCGACATAGTGCAGCAGCGCCATAAGCAGATTTTTCTCCGCCTTTTCCCAGAAATCTCCGCGTTCATTCTCATTCGAGGTATTCCGTATTATTATCTCGGCGACACGCTGGACAAGGTTTATATCCTGCGCCGTATCCATAAGACAGTTCCAGCCGTCTGACGCGGACAGATCAAGCAGGTTGTACGCCTTTACCGTGTACCCCCGCTCACGCAGGAATTCCGAGTACATTTCGTAAAACTCGGCTTTTGGGTCGGCGAGTATAAGGCTCTCTCCCCGTCTTGCCGCCTGCATTACAAACGGCATTACAAAGCCCCGTGATTTCCCCGTACCCGGCGCGCCGTAAACTATTACATTCTCCGCTATGCCGGGTATTTTCTTCATCGCGGCATAGTCTCCATTCTGAAACTTGCCGAAAAGCGTTCCGTCAAGTTCTTTTACAGAGCCTGTATTCAAAAATTCGCACAGCTCATTTTTATCCATAAAGCCGGAAGTGCCGTGAGTGCCCTCCGGCAGTATTTCTATTCCCCTTTCTTTATCCTTTACCGTTTTGTACCCGCTTAAAATACTCTTTCCCTTTTCGGTAAAAAGGCAGTACAAAAGCACGCCTGCTATTATTACGCCGAATCCCGCGGGAGTAAATACAGACGCTATGTTCTTAAACGGATCAAGCGTAAAAAGCGGTTCGTCTCCGCCCTGCCGTACATTTGCGAGGCCGGCGGTTACCGAATGGATCAGAAATCCGGCGGTGTAAAGCAGTATAATGGCGATAAGGACATATCTTGGCAATTTCTCTTTATTCTTTTTGTAAAAGGATATTATCCATTCCTCAGCCTTTGCGATAATCCTTGACGGGCGCACTTAAATACTCTCCTTTCTCTGTTATATACGGTTCGGTTGTCTTCAGATAAAGCTCCGGCGGCAGTTTGAGTATTTCTTCGGCCGTTTTTGTGCTTATAGGGTGCAGTACCGCTTTTCTGCCCCTTAAAATTTCCTTGGCCGCCTCTGCCTGCCAGTCAAGCAGGATAATATGCACTCCGTACTCGGCGGCGGTCTCCATACGCGGGATATCCATATCTATCCCTACAAGGATTTTTTCTTCCGCGTCATACCATTTGTGCGAGGGCGGCAAATATTTGCTTTTAAGAATGTGCTGTGCTATAGCTTTTCGCCAGTCGTTTACCGATATTATACGCATTTGTCTTGCGCCATTCACCGACAACGGAAAAAAGCACACCGGACAGTCAAGCCGTCTTGCCGCGTCAAGCACCGGCAATGCATTTGACCTTGTACTCTTTTGCCGCATAACCCTTAAAATTTCTTCGAGCTCTCCGGCTCCGGTAAAAGCCGCAGCGCTTTTTCTGCCGCCGGTTAAAATATTCATGGTAAAGGTGTTCCTTTCAGTTTCAGGGTACAGCCCGTCGTTATGTTCGGATATGTAATAGACTGCCGCGGCGGTATTTTTTAAGTAAAGTATTCCGTTAAACCGGGCAGTGCCCAAAGGATTTTTGTTTTTCTCCCTTCTTAATGTAAACGACGGCATAAAGGACGGCGGGTTGTTTCTGTCCGGGACAGCCGAACAAAATACATCCGTCTTTCCCTGAAAGAGAAAAAGCATAAGCTCAGCAGTTTGAAGACGGCGTGTGAGAAACGCGCCGGCTCCTCTGCTTTTGCTGTCATACTCATATCTGTAGCCAAGGTTATCCAATGTTGCCCTACCCTTTTCTGTAACTCTGATACTGATACAGTTTCTGCTCCTTCTAAGCTGACCGGTCAAAAGTAAATAAGACAAATCCTCTTTATTAATGCTATTGCTTTTAACAGGCAAATCCTTGCACCACCCGCATAGTCTGAGAAGGTCTATTTCTGTATTGGTGTATAACAAAGAGCACTACCTCCCGTACCCGTGTAACATTTGCTGATTTTAACTGCGCCAAAATACATATAAAATCCTTTAATAATGCGTGTTTTAAGGTTATGCACTTTTTACGAAAATTAAAAAGCCGTTTTTCACCGTATTTTTTCAAAAAGCGCACTACCCCAGTTCCCCTGACAGGCGCATATCGGTAAAAATTCCGGTCTCGTCATCGGGCAGCACATAAATATGGCAGCAGCTCTCCTCCCGCTGCTCTGTAAAAAGTCCGAGCGACATTTCAAAGCAGTCGTCATCAGGAAAAAGCCTGCCCTTAAGCGCGTTCTGCACCGCCTTGTAGCCCTTGTTATCGTGGTCGAAAACATCGCTTGCTTCTCCGGGGCTGAATTCAAGAATCCCGACAAACGCTTTTCTGAAAAAAGGCAGATTTTTGCCGGCGGACTCCGCATCGCTTATAAGCCTTAAAATACTGTCCGAGACATACTGTGTGGCTCCGGTCATCCTGCAGTGAGGTAAAAGGAAATTTAACTTTATATGCACCCAGCCTTCCGGAGTCACGGCTATTTTCCCGAAAACCTCCGTTATATTTCCGTCCGCCGGTTTTTGCATACGGCTCTCCGGCTTCTTTACCATATCGTACAGCCGCCGCATTTCTATGCACGCTGTTTCCTGCTGCTGAAGCGCGACTTCCAGAAGATTGTTGAAACGCCCACTGTCCGGCTGGACCGACAGCAGGGAATCGACACACGCATTACTTGCGAGCACACGCTTTTTCATTTCTTTGAGTAACTGAAAATTTGTAGACAAATTAAAAATCCTTTCTTGATTTCATATCAATATTATGATATAATATGCATATAATAATTACGAGGTGATACTTATGCCGTCAATCAGACCGAGTTCAGATCTCAGAAACAATTACAACGACATATCTGATTTTTGCCACCGTTACAACGAGCCGGTATTTATAACAAAAAACGGAACCGGAGATTTAGTTATCCTTTCCAACGAAGCATATGAAAGGCTTTGCGGTCAAACTGAGCTTCACAGACTGTTAGACGCCGGAATTGCAGAAATGAAAGCTAATAAACACCGCCCGGCAGCCAAGGTTTTCGACAAGCTTGAAAAGGAATTTGGGTTTGATGAAGTATAATATAGTATTTGAAGATTCAGCCGAAAATGATTTGACGGATATATTCGAATATATTTGCACAAAACTTCACGAACCGGAAATTGCAAAACGAATATACCGTGCACTTAAAAAAGATATACTTTCGCTTGAAACAATGCCCTTAAGATTTGCCCTGATTGACGAAGAGCCATATAAATCAATGGGTGTGCGATGTATTCCAATTGAAAATTATACGGCTTTCTATATTGCCGACGAAACCGCAAAAACCGTACATATATTACGCGTTCTTTACAATCGCCGTGATTGGCAGGCAATTCTTTAACAGCGAAATCACAAACTCATATTGATAATTCAAATCAGTCTAAAGACTTATTCCCCTCGGAATGAGTCTTTTTTATTATCTTCAATGCTTCCTATCCGCATACAGCACATTATAACCACACCTAAAAATCCGCCGAAAACAGCGCCGCCGAGAAAAATCAGAAATCCCATTTTTATTCACTCCGTCAATTTAATGTTTTGCTCTTTTCCCCAGCGCCTCACGGTCGGTGGTTATAAGCTCGTACTCGGTTTTTGTGGAACGTATCTCCACGGCAATGCGGTTCTTGCCGGCGCAGAGAAGCCCCTGCCCCCTGCCGCAGCGGATTATCTGCATTACCTCTTGGTCGGTAAGCCCTATTTTTTCCTTTAGCTTTACCGCCTCCGGCTCCTCCATCTGCAAAAGCAGCTTAAGCCGGCTGTTATTAAGCACGGCGTCACCGAATCTGCCGGAACTTAGCGCGAAATAGTCGGTCGCGTTCTGCGTGGCAGAAACAAAAATTCCTCCGTATCCACGTATAGTCTTTACTAACTTTATTACAAAATCCGCCGCCTGCCCGTTGCCCTCATTTCCGGCTATTATCCACAGCTCGTCACCGAAGACCGCCTTTTTATCTGTCCTTGACCGGCTTATCTCATCACGGATAAATACCGTAGCCATAAAGGTAGCGGCGGATAGATCCCCGTCCCTCGCTCCGGAAGTATCGAGAACTATAAAATCAGAGTTTAAATTAACATTGGTTCTCCCCGCCATACCGCACGCCGCCAAATCCTTTATTATTACGGCTATGCTTTTAAGCTCAGGGTTATCATATATTTTGAGATATAAATCCTCAAGACAGGGCATTTTCTTAAAGCTTCCGTCTGACGAAAGCAGGCTTGCGTTATCTTTTGTAATACCGAAATCTTTGTAGCAGTCTATTATCGCCGCGCCTAATATATAGCTCTGCTCCGGCGTCATCCCGGGGAAACGAAGCTTGAAATAGGTCTTTATATCCTGCACCGCGTCCAGCATTACCGAATCCTGCCGGCTTTGGTGGTTTATAAGGTTGTCGTCAATATCAAGGGTAGTACGCCGTATATCCATAATGTTTATACAGTCGGACGAGCCTCTCGCTATTTTTATGTACTGACCCCCGAGCGCTTCGCAGATACCTCTGTACTCAAACCCCTTTTCGGGCGCTATCACAAAAACCTGCACGCCGGTCATTCTAAGGCGCATGGCAAGCAGAAGTATTGCGTAGGTCTTGCCCGCTCCGCTCATACCGAATATAGCCATATTGCCGTTTGAATATATGTCCGAATTAAAGCTGTCTATTATAACGGCTGAATTGTTGTGCAGGTTAAGACCGAGTAAAATACCCCTGCTGTCGCAAAGCTCAAAGGAGGAAAACGGAAAAGCCGCCGCCGCGCCCTCGGTCAGAATATTGCGCCTTGTCCTGCGCTCGGTATCCCTGTCAAGACCGCAGAGGGGCAGCATTGAAATAAAGCATTTCTCGTGGCAGTAATCCGCCCGGCGGATAGTCATATTAAGCGACCCGCACCGGTTCTTTACCTGCTTTATCCTTGATTCAAGACTGTCAGCGTCGGGTGCGGTCACTTCAATAAGGGTGTGCATATAGTAAAAATCCTCGCCCTCACGGTTTAACTGCTCCTTTATATACATTCCGGCATTAACGGCGTCGTCCATCCGCTCATAGTCGGTTCTTGTATCCTCCGCGTCCTTTAAGCGTGTGCGGTTGAACATTGTGGTTTTGGATACCTTTTGAAGTATCTGCTCTTTAGGCTTTTTATCTATATAAAAGCTTACGGAAATACCGTCGCCCAGCTCTGTAAGCGGAGACAGCCACGCCGCCGGAACAGCGGCGGGATAGCCGTATGAGCAGACATAAAGATAAGACCGGTACAGTCCGTCGGTTATGATATAATCCTTTCTTTCAAGCTCGGTTGTTGTGGGTGCCAGCGCGTCACAGGCAGTTAAATCACCGATTTCAGCGGTGTTTTTAAGGTCCTCCCAAACAGGTCTGTAATCCTCACCGTTTCTGAAAAAGGAAAATAGAGTCCCGAATAAAAACGCATCGTAATCACCGTGCCGCATAACCTCAAGCCCGCAGTAATCAAGGTACCTGTACGCTGTTTCGGCGGTCTCGTTAAGCTCCGCCGCTATTTCGTCAAAATTTGAAGACGAACCCTCATAAGCAAAAGCAATATAGAATTTGCGCGTCACCGCCTCGTTTTCGGCAAGGTAGTTTACAAGCTGCGCCTCCTCGTATATAAGGGAACGGAGCGTCTCGTTTTTCTCCCGGTTGTAGCACTCCTCAAGCCCGTCACAGTATGCGTCTATATCCGCGCCGCGGGTCTTTACAATAAACTGGAGACTGTCCGGCGCTATTTTGAGATACCCAGCCATACAGTAAATAATATTAGCCTGCTCGGTCTCGGATTTAAGATAGAAATTAGTGGGCAGTACCTCAAGCAGCTTTATATATCTCCCGTCAGCCGTAATAATAACGCCCTGCCTTATATCCGCGACCGGCACAAGTGACTGCGTGCCGTTTGGGTACCGGCTGCCGTTTACGGTGACCGGCTTCTTTTTTCCCGTTATCAGTTTCTTGATATCCATTTCGTCCCCCTGTAAGTCAGTATTCTTCTCCTTTTTCTGAATGATATATAAATACGCAGAAATTCAAACAATGACCTGTCCTGTATTCCCATCAGCGCGAAGCCGCCGAGCGTAAAGCAAGGAGCAGACACGAGAACAACCGTCCCCGTAAGCCCGAAGGGCGAAAGCTTTAACAAGATCAAGGCAAGCGGTACGCACAGCAAAACCGCCTCCGCCGCGCTGCGTATTTCAAACGCTCCCAACAGCTTTCCGGCGTCGGTGTAATTAGCCGGTATTATGTATTCGTTTTCCAATTAAAACCCTCCCTGCTCCAATGTGTTATACATTAAATTCGCCCAGTCCTTTTCAAACTGCGAAAACTTAAGT
>CALWIZ010000040.1 GCA_944380885.1 uncultured Clostridia bacterium
CGCGCCTGTCGCCGAAAAAACAAAATGCGGCTGACCGCCGCTAAAAAATTAAATTTGAGGTTTATCGACAGGCTGAAGCCGCCTTATGGCGGCTTTCAGTCTGTTGATAAACCTTAAACGGAAAACCAATTATACAAACGTAAAAGTTTCGGTCAAACCTTTTTGAAAGGTTTGCGGTTTCTAAAGGCGGAGCCTTTAGCCGCTTTCCGCAGAAAGCGGAACACTTTTGCCTCATAAAACGCAGGAAAGGGTGAAAAAACAGTCCGGCGGACTGTTCCTGTGGGAAACCCTCGTCAGGGTTATCCTTTTTACTGACTCTTTATCTGTGGAATTTTCCAATTAGAGATGGCTTTTTCGACACTCTCAACCCCGCCGTATCAAGGCGGGGTTGGGTTTTGCTTTATATTGACAATTTAGATGCTACTTCTGACGCGTGCAGCTTGTATAGGCAAAACAAAAGAGCCCGGAGCGCGTTTGGCTCCAGGCCCTTGCCTGGTGGGAGAGGATGGATTCGCGAGCCGCGCACTTAAAAACAGTCCCCCGGACTGTTTTCCCCCGCCTGCGGGCGGGACGTGCTGTTCTCATCTCATCCTCTCAACCACAAAGCAAAAACCCCGCCGGGATACGGCAGGGTTTTCGTTTTGGTGGGAGAGGATGGATTCGAACCATCGAAGCTGAAAGCAGCAGATTTACAGTCTGTCCCCTTTGGCCACTCGGGAACTCTCCCATATAAAGTTGTTACGTTTGCGCTGCTTCATATGGCGTTACAGCGATGGAGCTGGTGGACGGACTTGAACCCCCGACCTGCTGATTACAAATCAGCTGCTCTACCAACTGAGCTACACCAGCATTTTTTGAGCGCCTATCTAATATACCATAATAAAAGTATAAAGTCAAGAAAAAAATTAAATTTTATTTTAAAATTCTTAAACGAATTAGTAGTATCTAAAAAACAGCGCTTAATCATTTCTTATGCAATAATTTTAGATATCAATATTAAACCGGCCGTTTTGAACCATAAAAGCAAAAAAGGCATTAACAGCCCCTTCTTATTGCAGCGCAAAAAATAACGTGGGCTACAAAATGCAGGGCGCTGTTTTGTATTGAGTATCAAAATAATATTTTTAAACATACATTGGAAGCCTCCGGCAAACCGGAGGCTTCCAATTATATATTATTATTCGGCGTCCTGAGCCTCTGAGGGCCTTTTCTTTGAAAGAATAAGGTTTACTATTATTCCGAGTATAAGTGAGGAAGCAACGGCGGTTATGGTTATTTTTCCGAATGTGAGTGAAAGTCCGCCTATTCCGGCAACAAGTATCGCGGATACAACAAAAAGATTGCTGTTTTCGTTTAGGTCAATCTTCTGTACCATTTTAAGACCGCTTACCGCTATGAAACCGTAAAGAGCCATACAAACGCCGCCCATTACACAGGACGGAATGGAGTTTACAAACGCTACAAAGGGCGAAAGGAAAGATATGAGGATTGCTCCGACCGCCGCGGCTATGATTGTAGCAACAGAAGCGTTTCTGGTTATCGCAACGCAGGCTACCGACTCACCGTAAGTTGTGTTCGGGCAGCCGCCGAATACCGCGCCGACCATAGAACCGACACCGTCACCGAGAAGGGTGCGGGAAAGTCCGGGATCTTTAAGCAGGTCTTTCTCAATTATAGATGATATATTTTTATGGTCGGCTATATGCTCTGCAAATACAACAAACGCAACCGGAACATAAGCTACCGCTATTGTGCCGAGATATGAACCGCTCAACTCGCCGAAGCCGCCTAAAGCGGTGACAAAGGTGAAATCAGGCAGGGTAAAGAAGGTGTTGAAGCTAACACCGTCCGAAACGAGAGCAGTAAGAGCTGAAAAATCTGAAATCTTGAGGGCGTCTATATCGGCAGCATAACCGATTCCGGTAAAGATTCCGGCAACCGCGTAGCCGACAAGTATACCTATAATAAATGGTATGAGCTTGGCTGTTTTCTTGCCGTATGTTGAGCAGACCATCGTCACAATAAGGGCTATAAGTCCGCAGAGAACGGCAATAAGGGGAGAACCTACTCCGGCGTTTGACTTTTGAAGGTCACCTATCGCGCTTGAAGCGAGTGAAAGACCGATTATGGCAACTGTCGGTCCTATTACGACAGCCGGCATAAGCCTGTTTATCCAGCCTACTCCTACAAATTTTACTATTATGGCTATAACCACATAGACAAGTCCCGCCAACACGGCACCGATTATAAGCCCGAGATAGCCTACCGCAACGCTTGCCGCGCCCGCAAAGGCCGCTGACATAGAGCCGATAAAGGCAAAAGATGAGCCTAAGAACACAGGGCATTTTCTCTGGGTAAAAAGAACGTACACGAGTGTTCCGGCACCTGCGCCGAAAAGCGCTGCTGCGGTGCTCATTGTATCCTTGCCCTCAAGACCGGCGTTTCCGCTCACAATTACCGGAACAACAAGTGTTGCCGCCATTATCGCAAGCAGCTGCTGGATAGCAAATACAACAAGCTGACCGAATTTCGGCTTGTCCTTGACATTGAAAATCATTTGCATTTTTACTTCCTCCGTATTTTCTGCGCCGAGTGGCTGAAAGCCCTGCCGCACCGGCACATTATTATATAGGCGGCCATTAAGGCCGTTTATACCTTATTATACCTCGTAAAGACGCACCTCGGTTTCCGGGTCAAACGGCGGTATCCTGACCGCGATAAACTCAGATTTCGATGTCGGCACGTTCTTGCCTACATAATCGCCTCTTACAGGCAGCTCCCTGTGACCTCGGTCCACCAGTACTGCAAACTGTACCGCGGCGGGTCTGCCGTAGCGAAGGAGCGCGTCAAGCGCGGCTCTGACTGTCCTGCCGGTATAGAGTACATCGTCCACCAGAACAACTTTCTTGCCTACTACCGAAAAAGGCAGCATTCCCGGGTGGATCACCGGATCGTCTGATATGGCAGTGCGGTCGTCCCGGTAGTAGGTAATATCAATTTCACCGGTAGGCACGCGTACGCCCTCTATATTATATATGTTGTCTGCTATTGTTTTCGCCAGCGGGACACCCCGGCGCTTTATTCCTATGAGACATAGTCCGTCGCAGCCGTTGTTGCGCTCAAGAATTTCGTGAGAAATGCGTTTGAGCGCACGGGTGACCGCGGCTTCGTCCATCAGTACCGCCTTAAATTTTTCCATAAACCCTCCGAATAAAAAAAGAAGCGTTCCTGTTTCCGGCAGGAACGCTTTTGTACAATAAAATCAATCATATACATATATATAATATATGCCGATTACTTTTCAGTCGCGTGCCTTGCCGGTATCACTGTACCGTCTTAAAGGATTTTTGCTGTATTAAATATATCATACAGAAGTGTAATTGTAAAGTTTTTTTTAACCGATGCCGAAAAAATTTTTTTCATTATATTGTGTCTTTTTTTTTATTTTTCGCATAAATCCCCCACTTTTGGTATAAAATAGTACGGTACAAGCATTACCGCACGCCACTTTGCTTCATTTCGTTGGTTTGCACAACTTAATTGTAAAAAAATGGAAAAATAATGCCGTTTAAAAAGGTTACATCTTTGTAACAATTTTTAAAAACGTGTAACTTTTGTGTTTTTTAACTAAAAATATTAAATTTTAAGACTTTGACACAGCGGTTTTAATAATTTATAATAACACACGACTTGCAAAGATAAATTTCAAAGGAGTCATTTGATGTTAGAAAAAATAAAGTATGGTCTGTCGTCAAATCTTCTCGGCAGACAGACGCGCATTAAGTGTATAGCGGTACTGACCGCTATTACTATCGCAGTTATTACTTTACTCGATCTCTCAATAAGCACTATGAAAGTATTTGACGGTGAACGCAATTATACGGTACGTTACCTTAACGGTACACCCGCAAGCGTTCTTTCGGGTCTTAATCTTAAATCTGACCGTTACAAGATAACCGAAACATCGGTTACAGACCGTCTTACCACGGTTGTTATCGCTTATTCTTTTCCGGTTTATGTCACATGCGGAGATATTACTTCAGAAATTGAATTTACCGGAGGAACGGTAAGCGACGCGCTTGTACTTGCAGGCTTTGAGCCGGATGAATACGATTTTATCCAGCCGTCAGCGGATACGGTGATTGAAGAAACCGTATATATCGATTACACGGATATTGAATATGTAAACGGAAGCTATACCGTTGCAATACCGCATTCAATCGAGACGGTATATTCATCGACAAAGACTGCCGGAACTACTACCACCAAAGAGGGAGCAGACGGGTTAAAGCAAGTCAACTATACTGAAAAGCTCGTCAACGGTGTTTCTTCCGAAAAGACCGTTACCGGAGAGGTTATACTTGAGGAAGCAGTAAACACAATTAAAACCATAGGAACCAAAAAGGTTCAGCAGGCAGCGGCAGCTGTCACCACCAGCTCTTCGGTAAAATGTATTTCAACACTTACACCGTCTTCTCCGATACAGCTTGACAAAAACGGTGTTCCGGTTAAATACAAGTCGAAGATGACCGCGAGGGCAACCGCGTACACATACACCGGAAACAACTGCTCCACAGGCGTGGCTCCGCAGCCGGGATATATAGCGGTAAATCCAAAGGTAATTCCCTACGGAACAAAAATGTATATCAAAACGGCTGACGGAAGCGTTATCTACGGATACGCGGTTGCGGCCGATACGGGCGGATTTGTTAAAAATCATCCTACCGGTGTGGATCTTTTTATGTCTACAAGAAGCGCGTGCGTTAATTTTGGCGTCAGAAATGTTGAAATATATATACTTGAGTAATAAATAACTGTAAAACTGAAACCGGCTGTCATTATGACAGCCGGTTTTATGTTTGGAATCAATATACCGAGCGGCGGCGGGTTTGTTTGTTTCTGATTTTGTAACCGCTTCGTTTGCAAAGGCGTACGGCGAAATAAATACATACGGCAAGATTTACACCCAGCATTATTACGCTTCCTTCGAGCTTCATATCGCCACCGGAAATATAGATGTTTCCTGAAAAGGCGGTATTCAGAAGCGGCAGGAAGGTTTCGGACGCTTCAAAGCTGCCAAATACAAGAGAGCTTACCGCATTGTAAATAAAGTGCGCGGTTACAGGCGCTAAAACGGAGCGTGTGTATTCGGCGAGAAGGCAGAGAGTAATATTCATTATCAGCATATTTACGGTATATATAATGCCGTCAGACAGCATATAAAGGTTAAGCGAAATAAAGAGGACGGTTATTACCGCAGTGGTGACAGGTATGCTGTAATATTTTCTGTACAGTCTGAAAAGATATCCGCGCAGCAGCAGCTCAGTGGCTATAACATTGAATAAAACGGAAAGCAGCCTTAGGATTATATGCTCCGCCTTTGCCGTGCCGGAAAAAGTCAGCATTTTAAGGAGCCACAGCGCGGCGACGGTTATACCGAGAGGGACAACCGCGGTCAGCAGTCCTATCGAATAGTGACGCAGCTTGTTTTTGGTGTTGAATACCTTAAGTGTCCCGTGCTCAGCGAATTTTAAGAACACCGCGGTAAAAATTATCATCACGGCAAGGAAAATTCCCTCCCGCCATAAATCGAGCAGGGCGGTGTTTTCGGTTTTGATATTAGGAATGTAGTATGCGATAACTATTGACAAATCGAAAAAGAAAAGGGTCTTGTAGATATTTACAATCAGATTTTTCAATTTTCTTTACCTCTGAATTTTTTTGTTCATACTTTAAGTATGCGGATTACTTTATATGATTATATAACAAAACAGCTTTTTTATCAACCGTAAAAGAAATTTTAAAGCGCGGCTGTTGACAACGGGACTCAAAAAGTGTATACTAATTTGCGAATGAGTTGCAAATTTGATTCGGAGCAAAATTATGAGTAAAATTTTCAAATGTATTTTTTCGGTTTCAGCTGCAGTTTTGCTGGCGCTTTCCGCCGCCTGCGGAGAAACCGGGAGCGGCGGTAAAATAAAGGTCGTATGCACGGTTTATCCGTTTTATGACTGGACGGTGAATATCGCCGGCTCTTCCGCAGAGGTCGACCTTATAGTTTCCGGCGGTACGGATATGCACAGTTATCAGCCGTCGGCTGAAGATGTGATAAAAATAGCGGACTGCGACCTGCTTATATACGGCGGGGGAGCTTCGGACGCGTGGGTGACTGAGGCTGTCGCGCAAAACGAAAATCCCGGCCGTACCGTGATAAATCTGCTAGAGTTGCTCGGCAGTCTCGCGGCCGAGGAGGAGCATACCGAAGGTATGCAGACCGACGGACACGACCATGATGAGCAAGAGGAATATGACGAGCATATATGGCTGTCACTCAAAAATGCGTCTTTCCTCACCGGAAAGATAGCCGAAGCGCTGTCGGAAAAGGACGGGGAAAATGCCGGAACATACAGCAGTAACAGCGCTGAATATAAAAATAAGCTTGACGCTCTCGATAATAAATATGCGGATATGGTGAGCAAGTCGGAAAACAAGACTCTTGTTTTTGCCGATCGTTTCCCGTTTCTGTATCTTACAAGGGATTACGGGTTAAGCTATTACGCCGCGTTTCCGGGCTGCTCTGCCGAAACCGAGGCGAGCTTTGAGACGGTTATGTTTTTAAGCGGCAAAATCGACGAGCTGGGGCTTAAATATATTATGACCACAGAAAGTCCGGTTGCCGGCATCGCGGAAACAGTAAGAGATAATACCGCGGATAAAAACGCGGAAATACTGGCGCTTGACAGTATGCAGTCTCTTACGGCAGAGGACGGACAGAATTATATATCGGTAATGGAAAAAAATCTTGAAGTGCTTGAAAAAGCGCTTGACTGAGGGAATACAATGTCACTTCTTGAGGTTGAAAATTTAGCTCTCGGGTATGAGGGCAGGACTGTGGCTGAGGGAATCAGCTTTAAGGTCGAAAGCGGCGATTACCTCTGTGTTGTAGGGGAGAACGGTTCGGGCAAATCCACGCTTATAAAAACTCTTTTAGGTCTTAACTCCCCGATTTCCGGAAGTATAAAAAGAGGGAACGGACTGGGTAAGCGCGGTATAGGCTATCTGCCTCAGCAGACCGTTCATCAGCGGGATTTTCCGGCGTCGGTAAAAGAGATAGTTATGTCCGGTTTTGCGGGCGCCGTGGGATTCAGACCGTTTTTTTCTGCGGCGCAGAAATCGGCTGCGTTTGATAATATGCAAAAGCTCGGGATAGAAAATATTGCCGGCAGGTGTTACAGGGAGCTTTCCGGCGGTCAGCAGCAGCGCGTGCTGCTTGCCCGCGCTCTCTGCGCCGCGGATAAAATGCTGTTGCTTGACGAACCGGTATCGGGGCTTGACCCTAATGCGGCGGAAGAAATGTATTCGGTAATAGAGCGGCTCAATAAAGACGGTATGACTATAATAATGATATCCCATGACATAGCGGCGGCGCTCAGGTACGCCACTCATATTCTCTCGCTAGGCGAGGAAATATTTTTCGGAACGGCTGGGCAATACCGTGAGAAAATGCTGGAGGCGGCGGAAAGATGACAGAGCTGTTTTCAAAAATATCGCTTTATTTCAGCTATCCGTTCGTGCGGTACGCCATGATAGCCGGCGTGCTTATAGCGCTCTGCTCGTCGCTGCTGGGCGTAACGCTTGTGTTAAGGCGGTTCTCCTTTATAGGGGACGGTCTGTCGCACGTCGCTTTCGGCGCGGTAGCCGTGGCTACGGTCACGGGGATTACGAACCAGATGCTTATAGTGCTTCCGATAACCGTTGTAAGCGCGGTGCTGCTTTTAAGAACAGGCGGCAGGGCGAAGGTAAGGGGAGACGCGGCGATGGCAATGCTGTCTGTCGGAGCGATGGCGGCAGGTTATCTCATAATGAACGTCTTTTCCGCATCGGCAAATGTTTCGGGGGACGTATGCTCAACGCTCTTCGGCTCATCGCTTATACTTACTTTGTCAGGGTCTGACGTAACCCTCTGCATAATTCTTTCGGCGGTGGTCACGGCGGTTTTCCTGCTGTTTTACAATAAGATTTTCGCCGTTACCTTTGATGAGGATTTCGCGCGCTCGGCAGGCGTCAGAGCCGGCGCGTACAATACGCTTACGGCGGTAATAACCGCGGTGGTAATAGTGCTTGCCATGAAGCTGGTAGGCTCGCTGCTTATTTCGGCGCTGGTGGTCTTTCCCGCGCTTTCGGCTATGTGCCTGTTCAAGAGCTTTAAGCCGGTTATTATATTCTCGGCGGCGCTTTCGGTCATCTGCGCGGCGGCGGGGATAATTATATCGGTGATTATATCAACGCCGGTCGGAGCTACCGTAGCGGTGACGGATATGGCGGCGTTCGGAATTTGCAGGCTGATATCGGCGGTGAAAGGCAGATGAGGCAGGTGCACCCTATCCCTCCGCTTTATTCGGAAAATTCCCGTGTGCTTATTTTAGGCAGCTTTCCGTCGGTGAAATCGCGGGAGCAGGGCTTTTTTTACGGCCATACGCAAAACCGCTTCTGGCGTGTAATAGCGGCGGTTCTCGGCTGTCCGGTTCCGCAGACGGTGGAGGAAAAAAGAAAATTCATACTTGATAACCGGCTTGCCTTGTGGGACGTTATCGGAGAATGCGAAATAACAGGCTCGTCCGATTCGAGCATAAAAAACGTTGTTCCGAACGATATAAACCGTATTCTTATTGTAGCTGATATTAGAGCGGTTTTCGTAAACGGCAGGACCGCTGAAAAATATTATATCAAATATACCGAACCTATTACCGGAATAAAGGCGGTATGCCTGCCCTCTACAAGTCCCGCCAACGCCGCATGGTCGTTTGAGCGGCTATGCGGCGAATGGGAAATTATTAAAAATTATATTTAAAGCTGAAAGCCCCGCGGTTCTGTGAACCGCGGGGCTTTGGTTACTTTTCGGGTATAATTACCGTAGTGAGGGATTTTTTCTGTTCTTCTGTCGGCGGCTTTAATTTTCCGCTGTTTACAAGTTCTTTCATACAATGCAGAATAAACCAGCCGTCCGAAAAGAAAATGTACTGAAGCCCGTATTTTTGCATTTTGTGAAGATGTTTCGGAGTTTCGTTCAGAACTGCCTTTATAAAAGGTTGTTTTAATGCCTCAAACTCATCCCAGTGTTTTTCCTTTATACGGTCTCCGATTGCCAGAAGCTCATTTTTGATTTCGCGGTTTTTCAGCCAGACAACCTGCGGTATAAATTTGAACCAGCCTTTGGTTCCGTCAACATTCATTAGTGTTTTTATTATTCCCGCTTGCTCAAGCAGCGCATAATCTTCTTCGTTTACACTGTTTTCCGAAGAACTGTTGAGTTTGGAAAGAATCGATAAAATACGGTTGGACTTTTCAATATATCCATCAGTTACACGAACGTCTGACCATTCGGAATCGATCTGCCATAAAACAGTATCCTTGTCCCTGTTCCAGCAGGGACCGCAGAAATGCCGCATACTGTCAAAATACATCGGAAGTTTTCCACTTGACGGAACAACAGAAGCGTAGCAGATGTTCTGACCACCGTCAGGACGTATTGTCGCGGCTTGCTCAAAAGAAATGCTTTTGTCCATCAGTTTTTCTCCGCTGAGCGCCGCAATATACGGAATGAGTGACCAGAGTATAAAATTATCGTCTGCGCGTGTATCCTCCGTAAAGGAAACAGGCTGGTCTGTCTGTCCGCAGATTATACGCCCGTCATTCAGAATACCGCTTTTTTTAAGAATATCAAACAACTCGTTGGCAAATAGCTTTGCGGCTTGACTGTACATATTATCGTGTAAATCCGTAAGCTCATCGCTCGGCTCATCAATAAGAATGTTGCAGAGGTATTTCCCGCCTTTTTCCGTCAGAAATCCGTATTCGGCAAGATACTCCGCTTCGCTTTCAACGTAGACCGGAGAAACACCGAGGTCGTCGGCAATTTCACCCACGGTTTTCGCTTCTTTCCACACGGAATAGGCTATATTCTGTGAAAGCGCACTGCGGAAAAAATTATCGTTCGATCCCTTTGTGCCGGGCGAACCGTTTGTTCCGCACAGTTCAAATCTGACGGGATTGAATTTAAGCTCACTTGCTTTTCTCATCTTTTCCATTCCTTTCTTCAGTTCTCTTTTGGCTTCAAACAGATGCCATTTGACGGTGCCGACAGGAATTTTCAGCTCGTCAGCGATTGCTTCCTGTTTTTTCTTCTCAAAATAGTAAGCGACTACAATCCGGCGCTGCAGCTTTGAAAGGTAGGCAATTTCTTTTTGCAGGCGTTCGGCGGTTTGCTTTTCAATTACGGCTTGCGCGGTATTGCTGTCAGACGGCAAAATCTCGGCAAGCCCGTCAATCGGAATTCCCACCGCGGTTTTTGCTTTATTTCTGTAATAATTCGACAGTGTATTGTGCGCTACCGTCCATATGAATTTGTCCGGAGAATCAATGTCGTTCCTTATAAGAAGCGTACGGAATACCTTAAGTATAATTTCCTGCGATAAATCTTCCGCGTCCTGCGTGTTCGCACATCTTTTAAGCGCGAAGCCGTATACAGACTTCAGATATTCCTCTGTGATTTTTTCGGCTTGTTCCCGTTTCATATGTTTTATCTCCCGTGAAAGCTTTCATCTATAAAGACACCGTTGTGTATAAAAGGTTGGAAAATATTTATATAAAATTTCCGCCCGTGAAAACGGGCGGTGCAAATAAATTATTCTGCCACGGGGCTGAAACCTAAGTCCTCAAGCTCGGAAATTGCGGTTTTAAGGCAGTTCTCACAGCCGTCTACCGTTACCGTCTTATCCTCAAGCGATACGGTGAATTTAAGCTCAGCCGCGTTAAGCGCGTTTGTAATGCGTCTTACACACGCCTCGCAGTGCATATCCGGCACACTTATTTTTCTTTCCATTTTTCATTCCTCATTTCATAAGTTTTTGTAAGGTGACGACCAGCTCATCAATGACCGAGTCGTCGCCCTTTCTTATATTTTCAGCCACACAGGTGTGTATGTGGTTTGAAAGCAGTTCCTTTGAAAAGGCGTTCAGCGCCGCCTGAACGGCTGACACCTGAACAAGCACATCGGTGCAGTAGGCGTCATTTTCAATCATATTCTTAATACCCCTGACCTGACCCTCAATTCGGCTCAGCCGGTTTATAAGCGAACGGTATTCGTTTTCGCCGCGGTGCTTGCGTTTTTTTGAACATTCACATTCTGTCATAGCTTTTTACTCCTTAATCTTAACGCGTTGCTTACCACAAATACCGAGCTTAACGACATCGCAAGTCCCGCTAACATCGGGCTTAACAGAGGTCCGCCGAAAACATACAGCAGACCTGCCGCCACAGGTATGCAGACGGTGTTATAGCAGAACGCCCAAAACAGATTTTCCTTTATATTGGTTATGGTAAGGCGGCTTAGGCGTATCGCGCGCGGAACGTCTGAAAGGTCGCTTTTCATCAGTACTATATCCGCCGATTCTATCGCTATATCGCTGCCGCTTCCCACCGCGCAGCCGACATCCGCCTCAGAAAGCGCGGGCGCGTCGTTTATACCGTCACCCACCATCATTACAGAGCCGTATTTCTGCCTGATTGCCGCGATTGTCTGTGCCTTTTGCTCCGGCAATACCTCGGAATACACCTCGTCAGCTCCGGCGAGCTTTCCTATATATTCGGCGCAGGCTTTGTTGTCTCCGGAAAGTATAACCGTTTTTACGCCTTCTCTTTTAAGCCGTTCAAATGCGGCGCGGGATGATTCCTTTATCTCGTCCGCTACCGCGATAAGTCCGAGAATTTTGCCGTCCGCACAAGTATAGATGATTGATTTGCCCTCACCTGACAGCTGCGCTGCGGCTTCTTTGTATTTTGATATATCCGTTCCGCTTTCGGTCATCAGAGACTCGCTTCCCACAAGGATTTTCCTGCCGTTTATATCGCAGCTTATGCCCTTGCCCGGAATATCAAGCATATTTTCCTGTCTGTAAAGCTCTTTTATACCGAGCTTCGCGGCGTATTCCGTAACCGCCGCCGCGAGCGGGTGATTGGAAAGCGATTCGGCGGACGCGGCGATTTTTATAAGCTCGGTTTCGTTTTCTGCCGAAACATCGGTTACCGCCGCCTTTCCCTTTGTGACGGTGCCGGTCTTGTCAAACACCGCCGCTTTGATTTTATGGGTGGTTTCAAGTACTTCGCCGTTACGTATCAGTATACCGTTCGCGGCGCCCAAACCGGTGCCCACCATTACCGCCGTAGGCGTGGCGAGTCCCAGCGCGCAGGGGCAGGCTATTACAAGTACATCGGTAAAAACCTTAAGTGCAAACGAAAATTCCTTTCCGGCTATAAGCCATACGGCAGCGGCAATAACAGCTATCGTCATTACGACCGGCACAAAAACTCCGGCGACCTTGTCGGCAGTTTTTGAGATGGGCGCCTTTTTGCTCTGCGCTTCCTCAACAAACCTGATAATCCCCGATAAAACGGTATCGCTTCCGGTTTTTGTAACTCTTACATAAAGCACTCCGCTTATATTCACACTGCCGCCCGTAACATTACTGCCTGCGCTTTTGCTTACCGGCAGGCTTTCGCCCGTAAGCATTGATTCGTCTGCGCTGCTTTCTCCCTTTTCCACAACTCCGTCAAGCGGTATTCGCTCGCCCGGTTTTACCACAAGAGTTTCGCCCACGGCTACATCTTCGGTTTTTACAGTGACTTCCGCGCCGTTTCTTATGACCGTCGCCGTGTCGGGAGACAGCTCCATCAGCTTTTTGATTGCAGACGCGGTTTTGCGCTTGCTGCGGTCCTCAAGATGCTTGCCGAGCGAGACCAGGGAAATCACCACCGCCACCGACTCAAAATAGAGGCTGTGCACCGCGTGGGGGTTATATGGTATGGTATAAGTCATAACAACGCTGTAAATAAATGACGCGCCCGCGCCCACCGCCACAAGCGAGTCCATATTCGGGTGTCCTCTCAAAAGAAGGGGAATGCCTGAAATAAAAAATTTTCTGCCAGCGAAAAGCACCGGTATACACAGCAGCAACTGGGTAAGCGCAAAGCCGTACGGGTCGGCTGAAATATTCATAAAAAACGGTACGGGGAGACGGTCGGTCAGCATCTGACCCATCGATACATACAAAAGCAGCGCTGACAGCACAAGCGATATTACAAGAGACGGCAGCCTGCTTTTTCCCTTTTTTACGGTTTTCGTTTCCTTTTTCGCGGGCGCGTCGGGCGCTATTCCGAAGCCGGCTTTTTCGACAGCCCGTACAAAATCCGCCTCTCCGGTCTTCCGCTCATCATAGCTTACGTTCATTTTGCCGGTGATAAGGTTGACATCGCATTCGGTCACGCCGTCAATGCGGGACACTACCTTCTGCACGGACGCCTGACAGGCGGCGCAGGACATACCGCTTATTATATATTTGTCTTTTTTCATATAAATGCTCCTTTATACCCCTACCGGGTATCTGAGCATATTATATACCCCATATGGGTATTTGTCAAGAAGCAAAAAACTGCGGCGTTTAGAAATTTCCGCCGCAGTTTTTTAAATGCCTGTTATTCTTTTTACTTCTTTTACGATTTCCTCGGCAAGCCTTGTGTAGCCTTCGTCCGAAAAATGCACACCGTCGTCCAAACGCAGGTGAGCATACTTTTCCGAAACCGAAAAAAGATCCATTTTTCCATTTCCGCACCCCATTTTAGCTCTCTAACGCGATTTTATGCTTGTGTTAAATTAGGAACAAATTAGCCTGTGGCTCCCTCTGACGAGGGAGCTGTCAGCGAAGCTGACTGAGGGAGAGAATTTTTAACAGTCAAGTCTATATATTCACATACACCGCTAAAATTTCGGTCAATATCCAAATTACAAATCCTTAAAATTGTTAAATTCATACCCTCTAACTCTTTCTTTCTAACTTTGTCTTTTTCTATTTGCTCTGGGGTATAATGACCGCCACCGTCAAGTTCAACAACAAGTCTTGCTTTTGCACAATAGAAATCTGCTATATAATTTCCAATAGCTTTTTGTCTTTGAAACCTTACAGGGTAATATCTTAAAAACTCATACCAAAGTTTTCGTTCCCAAGGTGTCATGTTTTTTCTTAAAGTTTTTGCAAGAGGGATATTTGCTTTATTATATTCTTTCATATTCTCTCCCTCCGTCAAAACTAAAGTTTTGCCACCTCCCTCGTCAGAGGGAGGCTCTTGTTTTCAACTTGTGGAAGTCATTTCCACAAATTGAAAATTCCGCATAACAACAAGCTTTTTCTTAAACTTAATATAACATTTTTTACTGTTATTTTCAAGTTATATATGCAAATAGAGTTATCCCGAAACCACGAGATAACTCTATTTTCGATGGTATGACAAAAGTCATACCGACATCTTAAAAATCATACCAAAGAAAATGCAGTTAAAAACTTTGTTTTTAAGCTGTGATTTTGCCAAAAGTATGATGGTTATTCCTGCCTTGCCTAATTAACAATGAAATATACAGAATATCAAGAAGCAGGATAAGTGTTATTTATAAATAATATTTCCTTGACATTCAACATTACCATCAATTTTTTTACATTCAATGTTACCACCGCATTTGACATCGCCATTTATATCGTCTCCACAGGTAACACTTCCACCACAGTTTACTTTGCCGCCTATTCCATCTCCACAAGCCACATTTTCACCGCAACTTACGTTACCGCTAATTGAATCACCACAACCAACATTACCGTCAGCACTAACATCTCCGTTTATATCGCCTTTGCAAGAAATGTTGCTTTTACACTCTTTAATATCGCCATTTATTTGGTTGCACTCAATCATTCCGTGGCCTATAACATCACCATTAATACTTGAATCACAAGAAATATTGCCAAAGATCTCAACCTTAAAATATTGACGTGTAGTTTCGTTGCAATCGTGAGGAAACCTAATATTAATGTATTCATTAATATTGTCGGACTTATCTAAAATTTTTTTACCTCGCGCAAAAATAACACGTAGCATATCATCATCAGGCCAAGGGAATTCAGTACATAAATCATAATTATTTACGGTAGGCTTTGGCTCTTTGCCAAACAACTCATCAATACTAACATCAAATATGTCCGCAAGCTTGGGAATTAAACTAATATCCGGACAACACTGTGCCGACTCCCATTTAGATACCGACTGATTAGTTACACCTAATTTCACGGCGAGCTCCTCTTGCGTTAAGCCTTGCTTTTTTCTATAAAAACAAATAGTATCATTCAACTTCAAATTATCCATAATTATGACCATACCTTTCCGCTGCGCTCCAAGGCACCAAAGGGAACGAAACACGGATCCTCTAACGCAGC
>CALWIZ010000041.1 GCA_944380885.1 uncultured Clostridia bacterium
TGTCGTTACTTTCATCTTAACACATTTGAGTTGTTTTTTCTGTTTTTAATGTTACCTATCTATTGTATCATAACAAAATAATCGGTGTTGACTTTTCGGCGCTTTTCTTATAGTATAGTATTTGTAGAAATATCGGTTTCGGGAGGCAGACTATTTTGGAAAACTCAAAAAAAAGTATGGATACTATTGTAGCTCTGGCGAAGGGTCGCGGCTTTGTATACGCCGGAAGCGAGATTTACGGCGGTCTTGCAAACTCGTGGGACTACGGTCCGCTCGGCACGGAGCTTAAAAACAATATCAAAAAAGCGTGGCTTAAAAAATTTGTTCAGGAGTCACCTTATAATGTCGGACTTGACAGCGCGATACTGATGAATCCGGAAACATGGGTAGCGTCGGGTCACCTCGGCGGCTTTTCCGACCCTCTTATGGACTGCAAAGCCTGCAAGACGCGTCACAGAGCGGATAAGCTGATTGAGGATTATGTGGCGGAGCACGGACTTTCGGACAATCCCGCCGCTATGAGCGACGAAGAAATGATGTCATATATAAAGGAAAAGGGCATTGCGTGTCCGCACTGCGGCTCGCACGATTTTACCGATATAAGAAAATTCAATCTTATGTTCAAGACCTTTCAGGGCGTAACCGAGGACAGCTCGGCTACCCTTTATCTGCGTCCCGAGACAGCGCAGGGCATTTTTGTGAATTTCAAGAATATTGCCCGCACAACCCGCAGGAAAATACCTTTCGGAGTGGCGCAGATAGGAAAATCTTTCAGAAATGAGATAACTCCCGGTAACTTCATTTTCAGAACCCGTGAGTTTGAGCAGATGGAGCTTGAGTTCTTCTGCAAGCCGGGCACCGACCTTGAATGGTTCGAGTACTGGCGCGGATTCTGCCGCAAGTGGCTGCTTGACCTCGGGCTTAAAGAAGAAAACCTGCGTCTTAGGGACCACGACAAGGACGAACTCTGCTTCTATTCTAAGGCAACCACCGATTTTGAATTTCTTTTCCCGTTCGGATGGGGCGAGCTTTGGGGCGTAGCCGACCGTACCGACTATGACCTTACACAGCATTCAGAGCATTCGGGTCAGCCTATGGAGTATTTTGACCCTGAGACAAACGAAAAGTATATACCCTATGTAATAGAGCCGTCGCTCGGCGCGGACCGCGTGCTGCTCGCCTTCCTTTGCGACGCTTACGATGAGGAGACCGACGAAAAGGGAGATGTGCGCACTGTTTTAAGGCTTCACCCGGCGCTGGCGCCGTATAAGGCCGCCGTGCTTCCGCTTTCAAAGAAGCTGGCTGACGGCGCTTCCGAAATCTTCAGGGACCTCGCCTTTGACTTTATGGTGGATTATGACGACGCCGGCTCAATAGGCAAACGTTACCGCCGTCAGGACGAAATAGGCACGCCGATTTGCATCACATACGATTTTGATTCGGTGGAGGACGGCTGCGTGACCGTGCGCGACCGTGACACCATGGAGCAGCAGAGAATACCTGTTGCCTCACTCAAGGAATATATAGCAGGTAAAATACGTTTTTAAGTCTCGGGCTTAAGCCTGAAAACGGGGTAATGCAATGACTTCTACACATATTTTGCTTATGGTAGCTCAGCTGCTCGGCGGACTCACCTTCTTTCTGTACGGAATGTCAACACTGTCCGACGGTCTTGAAAGTATAGCGGGCGGCGCGCTGGAGCAGACCCTTAAAAAGGTCACGAAAAATCAGTTTCTGAGCTTTTTTCTCGGCGCGGGCATAACCATTGCCATACAGTCGTCTTCCGCTATGACCGTTATGCTCGTAGGTCTCGTCAATTCGGGAATAGTCAATTTCTGTGACACCTTCGGGATAATAATGGGCTCCAATGTCGGCACTACGCTGACGGCGTGGCTTTTGAGCCTTGCGGGAATAAGCGGTGAAAATTTCTTTCTCACCATTCTAAAGCCCATGACCTTCTCGCCTATACTTGCCTTTGTCGGTCTGCTGCTGAGAATGGTCTCCAAAAACGACCGCAAGAAAAATGTCGGACTGATACTGATAGGCTTTGCCATTCTTATGACCGGTATGGATTTTATGAGCAGCTCAATGAGCTCGGTTCAGGAGATGGAGGGCTTTAAGAGCCTGCTTGTCGCCTTCGGCAGCCCGATAGTGGCGCTTACAGTCTCAATGCTCTTTACCGGTGTTATACAATCATCGGCGGCTACAATAGGAATAGTTCAGGCACTCGCTCTTACCGGCTCTATCACCTACGAAATGGCTATACCGCTGGTGCTCGGAGCCAATATAGGCACCTGCATAACCGCGCTTATATCCAGCTTCGGCACAAACAAAAACGCCAAGCGCGTTGTCGCGATGCATATATATGTAAACGTTATAGGCTCTGTTATTTTTCTTATTATTCTTTATATCGCGCGCTTTGCCGGCGTCGGGTTCATCACTCAAAGCGTTTCCATGATAGGCGTGGCAATGATACACACCTTTTTCAATCTTATCAATACGATTATACTCGTGCCGTTCAGAAAAGCCGTTATACACTTATGTGAGCTTACCGTCAGGAAAAACGACGGTAAAACTCATACCGTTTTTCTGGACGAGCGTATATTCGCGAATACCCCGCTTGCCGTTTCCGAATGTCAGCGGCTTACCTGTGAAATGGCGGAGCATGCGAGGGATTCTCTGCTTTGCTCTATAAAGCTGCTTGACGAATACGATGCTGAAAAGGTCAGTTTTATACGCGAAAACGAAGAGCTGATAGACAAATACGAGGACAAGCTCGGAACATATCTTGTACGGCTGAGCAATAATGAGCAGTCAGAAGAGATATCGCACAGAATTGCCCGTATGCTGCACAGTATAGGAGATTTTGAGCGCATAGGAGACCATGCGCTTAACATATGCAAGACAGCGGAGGAAATCCATACAAAGAATATACATTTTTCCGCGAGCGCCGCGGGTGAAGTAGGTGTGCTTACATCTGCCGTAACCGAAATACTCAATATGACGGTGGACTCCTTTGTAAACGACGACACGCAGGCGGCAAGACATGTTGAGCCGCTTGAGCAGGTTGTGGACAAGCTCATAAAGGAGCTGAAGGCACGGCATATCGCAAGACTTCAGAACGGTGAGTGCACAATAGAGCTCGGTTTCATTTTTACCGATATTCTCACCAACTGTGAAAGGGTTTCCGACCATTGCTCGAATGTAGCGGTTTATACAATACAGCTCAATTCCTACACGCTTGACACCCATAAATATCTGCACAATATAAAAAGTTCCGAAAGCGGCGAGTTTATCGATGATTTTAATATGTACAGCGATAAATACAGCCTTTCGGAACAGTAATTCAATTCTTCGCCGAAAAAACAAAATTCGGCTGACCGCCGCTAAAAAATTAAATTTGAGGTTTACCGACAGACTGAGACCTGATACCGTAAAACGGTATCAGGTCTTTTTTGCTGCCTTTCTGTAATCGCTCGGGGAGATTCCCTTGTACTTCTTGAATGTTTTTGAGAAATAACTCATATCGTCAAATCCGCAGGAAAAGGCTATCTCGGTAATCGGCTCATCTGTAAGGGTAAGCCGCTCGCCCGCGTATTCAATACGGTAAAAATTCAGGTACTCAATAGGTGTTCTGCCCGTAAATCCTGAAAACGCACGGCAGAAATATTTAGGGGACATACCCGCCACCTCTGCAAGATCTGCTAAAGTGACTGTCTCCCCGAAGCTGTTCCTTATATACGTAAGCACATTTTTAAGCCGCGTTATCCTTCCCCGGTCAGGCGCCGACGTTTTTCCGCCGCTGTTTTTGAGCAGAAGACCCATAAGCTGCCATAAAAGCCCTATCGTCACCCATTCGTAGCCTTTCTGCTCTTTCTCCATAGACTCGAATATTCTGTCAGCCAGCTCCGCCTCTTCGCTGCCGTTCAGAAAGATGCCGGAAAAGCCGTTTTCCGACGCCAGAAACTCCGACGCAGACGCCGAGCAGAGCGGTGTGTCGTTTAGCAGAGTGGCAAGATCAAACACCACGCATTCGTAAACACAGTTTTCCGGAACGCCGCCGTGAATAACTCCGTCCCCTATCCACGCGCTGTCGCCCGCCTGAAGCACGGCGGTCTTTCCGTCAAGCGTAAGGCTGAAGCTGCCCTCAAGCACAAGTATCAGCTCATATTCAAGATGCCAGTGCAGCGGCATCTGATAACGCGGCGAATTTTTATCGACAAAATACAGCTCTATCGGAAAATCAAAGGTGCCGCGCCGGCAATCCTCATGCAGCTCGCTGTAATTCATAAAAGCCTCCAAAAAGTGAATATTGTCATACTTTACGCCTATAAATGACCAAGCAGACTATTTTTATTTATACTATAATATAAATGTATGATTTTGTCAACAACGCAAAAAGGAGGTACTGCGCCATGCAGAATATAAACGAGATAAAAGACCAGATATGCGACGTCTGCCATAAAACCTGGCAGCTCGGCTGGGTTGCCGCCAATGACGGAAACGTAAGCGCCCGTCTTGAGAACGGCAACATTATAGCGACCCCCACCGGTATGAGCAAATCCTTTATAACGCCTGACAAGCTGATACTGCTTGACAGCAAGGGAAACGTGCTTGAGGCCGCCGAGGGTCTTCGCCCTTCAAGCGAGATAAAAATGCATCTGCGCTGTTATGACAAGCGCGAGGATGTTATGAGCGTCATTCACGCCCATCCGCCGGGAGCCACCGGCTTTGCCGTAGCGCACAAGGCGATGGATATGTACAATATGATAGAGGATGTGGCAGTTATCGGTGCCGTCCCGCTCACGCCCTACGGTACACCGTCTACCACCGAGGTGCCTGATGCCATTGAGCCGTATCTTGAGGAGCATGACGTTATGCTGCTTGAGAATCACGGCGCGCTTGCGGTCGGCAGCGACGTTATAACCGCGTTTTACAGAATGGAAAGCCTTGAGCTCTGGGCGAAAATAACTATTAACGCCGTTATTTTGGGCGGCAGCCACGACATAAGCCGTGAAAACATACAGAAGCTGATTGACCTGCGCGGCTTCTACCGCGTGACCGGAAGACATCCGGGTTACAAGCGCTTCAGTGAAGACGGGGATATGCTGCATAAAAAAGATCGAGCATAAATAAATTTATAAAAACGGAGGTAAAGAGATGAATTATCCGAAAATAGGTATCCGCCCGGTTATAGACGGCCGCTGGGGCGGAGTAAGAGAAAGTCTTGAAAACCAGACTATGGGAATGGCGACAGCAGCGCGTGAGCTTATCGAAAGCAGTCTTCGCTATCCGGACGGTACTCCGGTACAGTGCGTTATTGCCGACAGCACGATAGGCGGCGGCGCGGAGGCGGCAAAAAGTGCCGACAAATTCTCGACAGAAAACGTGGTCGCCACCCTCTCGGTGACCCCCTGCTGGTGCTACGGCTCTGAAACCTTTGATATGGACCCGAATACCATAAAGGCTGTATGGGGCTTTAACGGTACAGAGCGCCCCGGAGCGGTATATCTTGCGGCCGTAATGGCGGCATACGCGCAGAAAGGCTTGCCGGCGTTTTCAATCTACGGTCACGACGTGCAGGATATGACCGACACAAAAATTCCGGACGACGTCGCCGAAAAGATACTGCGCTTCGCGCACGCGGCTGTCAGCGTCGGCTGGATGAAAAACAAGGCATATGTAAATTTAGGCGGAGTGGCGATGGGTATTGCCGGCAGCTACTGCAATGCCGATTTGTTCCAGAAGTATTTCGGTATGCGCCCCGAATGGGTGGATATGACCGAGATAGTACGCCGCATAACTCTTGAAATATATGACCATGACGAATACGAAAAGGCTCTTGCCTGGGTAAAAGCCAACTGCAGGGAGGGCTTTGACTGCAACGCCGGCAAAAACCTGCCTGAAATAATAAGGAAATCAAAGGTTGTCCCGCCCGACAAGGACTGGGAATTTATCACCAAGATGACCATAGTTATAAAGGATATACTCTACGGCAACAAAAAGCTCGATGAAATGGGCTGGCACGAGGAGGCGCTCGGAAAGAACGCTCTCGCCGCCGGCTTCCAGGGTCAGCGTAACTGGACAGACTGGCTGCCTAACGCCGACTTTACCGAGGCTATTATGGCTTCAACCTTCGACTGGAACGGCAAAAAGGCGCCGACTCCGTTTGCCACCGAAAACGATACGCTCAACGGCGTAGCAATGATGCTCGGCACACTGGTAAGCGGCACCGCGCCCTGCTTCCACGATGTACGCACCTACTGGAGTCCTGAGGCATGCGAACGCGTTACCGGCGTAAAGCCCGACGGCGTCGCGGCCAACGGCTTTATTCACCTTATTAACTCCGGCGCTACCGCGCTTGACGGCAGCGGAGCTTCCGTAAACGAGAAGGGCGAGCATTGTATGAAGCCGTTCTGGGATATGACAGAACAGGATATTTCGGCCTGCCTTAATGCTACCGACTGGTGCAGGGCTAACTATGAGTATTTCCGCGGCGGCGGCTTCTCAAGCCATTTCAGATGCCGTGCCGAAATGCCCGTAACAATGCTCAGGGTGAATATCGTTGAGGGCGCAGGCCCTGTGTTTCAGCTTGCGGAAGGCTACACCGCCGACCTGCCGGACGAAATACATAAAAAGATTGACAGCCGCACCGACCCGACATGGCCGACCACATGGTTTGCTCCCCGCCTTACCGGAAAGGGTCCCTTTAAAGACGTTTACAGCGTTATGGCTAACTGGGGCGCAAATCACGGCGTTACGGTTTACGGTCATGTGGGCGCAGAGCTTATAACTCTTTGCTCCATGCTGCGTATACCCGTAAATATGCACAATGTGCCTGACGAAAAGATATTCCGTCCGCACTCATGGAGCGGATTCGGCACAGAGGATAAGGAATCCGCCGATTATCGCGCCTGCGCGGAATACGGCCCGCTTTACAAATAAAATACACGCAGATACCGCCCCTGTGACCTTGAAAACCCGCTCATAAAGCGGGTTTTCGCTTACAAGGAGTTTTTCTACGCGCTTGTCGCTGAAAAAAATGCGGCTCTTCGCCGCGGAAAAATCAAATTCGAGGTTTATCTACAGACTGAGAACCGCCATCCTGCGGTTCTTTTTTATTACAAAAAACTCCGCGGGGGATTTCTCCCCACGCGGAGCATAAGTTATAACGAAATATTCGGAAATTACATTTTAGCAAGGCTTGCCTTGAGGTTGTTAAGCTGCTCGCGGAGCTCTTCCGGCAGCTTGTCGCCGAACTTCTTGTAATGCTCCTCAATCTCAGCGGCTTCCTTGGTCCATACGTCCTTGTCAACCTTGAGGATTGACTTAAGTGTATCCATATCCATATCAAGGTCGGTAAGGTCGATATCCTCCGGCTTCGGAACATAGCCGATAGCGGTTTCCTCCGCGTCAGCCTTGCCCTCGCAGCGGTCGATTATCCAGTTGAGGACACGCATATTGTCGCCGAATCCCGGCCAGATGAAGTTGCCCTCATCATCGGTACGGAACCAGTTTACGTTGAATATCTTAGGAGCCTTGTCTCCGAGCTTAATGCCCATATCAAGCCAATGACGGAAATAATCGCCCATATTGTAGCCGCAGAAAGGCAGCATAGCCATCGGGTCGCGGCGTACAACGCCGACAGCGCCCGCGGCGGCAGCGGTGGTCTCAGAAGCCATGGCCGAGCCTACAAACACGCCGTTGACCCAATCCTTTGACTGGTAAACCAGCGGAGCGCATTTAGCGCGGCGGCCGCCGAATACGATAGCCGAAATCGGCACGCCCTCGCCCTTGTCAAACTCCTCTGAAATGCAGGGGCAGTTCTTTGCGGGAGCGGTAAAGCGTGAATTCGGATGAGCGGCATAGGTTGACTTGTCAGCCTTGTTGAACTTGGAAGCGTCCCACTTGTTGCCCTTCCAGTCGAGCGCGTTCTTTGGCAGATCCTTGTTAAGACCTTCCCACCAAACGGTATTGTCGTCAAGATTAAGGCAGACATTCGTAAATATAGTATTCTTCTTTGTGCTTTCAAGAGCGTTGAAGTTTGAGTGTGCGTTTGTTCCGGGTGCAACGCCGAAGAAACCATTCTCGGGGTTGATAGCATAGAGACGTCCGTCAGGTCCTATCTTCATCCATGCGATATCATCACCGACGGTCCAGATCTTGTAGCCCTTCTTGCGGAGGTACTCAGGCGGAATAAGCATAGCAAGGTTGGTCTTTCCGCAGGCAGACGGGAAAGCCGCGGCGATGTACTTGATCTCGCCCTTCGGATTCTGAAGGCCTAAAATGAGCATATGCTCAGCCATCCAGCCCTCTTTCCAGCCCTGATAAGAGGCTATGCGGAGCGCGAAGCACTTTTTGCCGAGCAGAACATTTCCGCCGTAGCCGGAGTTGACGGAAATAATGGTATTGTCCTCCGGGAAGTGGCATATATATCTGTTTTCAGGGTCGATGTTGCACTTGCAGTGGAGACCGCGCACCCAGTCGTTGCTGTCGCCCAGTACATCGAGTACCTTTTTATCAACACGGGTCATGATAGCCATATTAAGAACAACGTATATTGAATCTGTAACCTCAATACCGATTTTGGCTATCGGAGAGCCTATCGGTCCCATTGAGTAAGGAATTATATACATTGTGCGGCCCTTATAGCTGCCGCGTGCGATATTGTAAAGCTTTTTATACATTTCCTGCGGCTCGCACCAGTTATTGGTCGGACCTGCGTTTTCCTGTGTTCTTGAGCAGATGAAAGTTCTGTCCTCAACACGGGCAACATCGTTCGGATTAGTTCTGTGCAGATAGCAGCCCGGGAGCTTTTCCTCGTTGAGCTTTATCATCTCACCTGTCTGAACCGCCTCTTTGCGCAGCTCTTCGAGCTGCTCCTCGCTGCCGTCTATCCAGACAACTTTATCAGGGTTGGTAAGTTCCTTGACTTCTTCAAGCCACTTTACAACCGTCGGATTATTGGTCATAATAATTATCCCCTTTTCTTAAAATAAAACTTTTGCCTTATACAGTATAACCGATGAAGCACTTAATTTCAAGAAGATTGTAAAAAAATTAACAATATTTTAAACATTTCGCAATTTCTGCTTTTCTACCCTTTGTTTATAAAGGTTTAAGAAGCGAATAATATTGACATGAACCTGAAAAAAGCTTAAACTGTATATAAAGGAAGAATAAGGGGCGAAAAAATATGAATGACGGTTTTATAAAGACTGCCTGCGGTCTGCCGGTCTGCACCGTGGCGGACACTGATAAAAATGTTTTTGAAATAAAAAAGCTGATAGACCTTGCGGACAGTAAAAGGATAAATCTGCTTGTACTGCCGGAGCTTTGTATTACCGGCTACACCTGCGGCGACCTCTTTTTCTCGGACAAGCTGAAAGACTCCGCGAAAAAAGCACTGCTTTCGCTTGCGCAATACACAAAGGGAAAATATCCGGTTGTCACGGTCGGACTGCCGCTTGTTTACGGCTTCAAGCTCTATAACTGCGCCGCCGTTTTGTCTGACGGCGAGATACTCGGCATAGTGCCGAAAACCTATCTGCCGAACTATTCTGAATTTTACGAGCAGCGGCAGTTTACCTCAGCCGATTTCTGCGGTGACGGCGCCTTTTTGAACATTGACGGAAAAGAGATTCCGTTAGGCACTGATATTATTTTCTGCCACCGCGATATGCCCGAGTATACTTTCGGAATAGAGATATGCGAGGATTTATGGGCGGCGAGCCAGCCCTCAGAAAAACTTTGCCGGGCGGGCGCGGCTGTTATACTTAATCCGTCCGCCTCAAACGAAGTAATAGGAAAAGCCGAATACCGCCGTATGCTCGTAGCCTCTGCCTCAGCGCGGCTTCTGTGCGGATATGTATATACTTCGTCAGGGTCGGGTGAATCAACGCAGGACCTTGTATATTCCGGTCACTGTCTGATATACGAAAACGGCTCACAGCTTGCCGAAAGCCTGCCGTTTGAGGAAAAGCCGCTGACAGTAAGCGAAATAGATGTTAAAAAACTCGCCCACGAGCGCCACAAGAACACGAGCTTCGAGCCGCTTGGAAGCATAAGGCGTGTGATATTTGACCAAAAGATCACCGAAACGGCGCTTACACGGTATATAGAAAGAAATCCTTTTGTCCCGTCAGACAAAGGAGATGTCTCAAAGCGTGCCGAAGCGATATTACGCATACAGTCATACGGACTTAAAAAACGGCTTGAGCACACCCGCGCGAAAGCCGCCGTAATAGGCATTTCGGGCGGACTTGACAGCACGCTCGCGTTACTCGTGACCGTCCGCGCTATGCGGCTGCTCGGCAGACCGCTTTCAGATATTCAGGCGGTAACAATGCCCTGCTTCGGCACGACCGGACGCACCCGCTCAAATTCAGAAAAGCTTTGCCGGCTCTTGGGCGTATCGTTCTTAGAAGTAAATATCACCGCCGCGGTCAATCAGCATTTTGCTGATATAGCTCAGGACAGCGCCTGTTTTGACGTCACCTACGAAAACTCACAGGCAAGGGAGCGCACACAGGTGCTTATGGACATTGCCAACAAGACCGGCGGAATGGTAATAGGAACCGGCGACCTTTCGGAGCTTGCCCTCGGCTGGGCGACCTACAACGGCGACCATATGTCAATGTACGCCGTAAATTCTTCAGTGCCGAAAACATTGGTGCGCTATATCGTACGCCACGAGGCGGAAAGCTCGGGCGAGGATTTAAGGGAAGTGCTTTACGATATTCTTGACACGCCGGTTTCCCCGGAGCTGCTGCCCGCCGACGAAAACGGAGAAATCGCGCAGAAAACCGAGGATCTGGTAGGGCCCTACGAGCTGCACGACTTCTTTCTTTATCATATTCTGCGCCTCGGCGAGCGGCCGAAAAAAATATACCGCCTCGCGCTTATCGCGTTTGACGGCATTTATGACAGAGAAACTGTAAAGCACTGGCTCACCGTATTTATAAGACGCTTTTTCTCGCAGCAGTTCAAGCGCTCCTGCCTGCCCGACGGACCGAAGGTCGGTTCGGTCACGCTTTCTCCCCGCGGCGACTGGCGTATGCCGTCCGACGCCTCGTCGGCAGACTGGATTGCTGAAGTGGAAAGTCTTTAATTTTACCTAACGATACAGATATAAAAAAGGGCCGGGCAAAACGGCTCTTTCAGTCTGTCGATAAACCTTAAACGGAAAGCAAATTGTATAAATGTAAAAGTTTCGGTCAAACCTTTTTAAAGGTTTGCGGTTTCTAAAGGCAGAGCCTTTAGCCGCTTTCCGCAGAAAGCG
>CALWIZ010000042.1 GCA_944380885.1 uncultured Clostridia bacterium
CATTTGCCTGTTTTTGCTTGAATTTCCATAAATTAAAATTCATAACCCCAAACCTCGCTTGAGATTTGGGGTTATTCAACAGACTGAACGCCCGCGGAGTTCCGCGGGCGTTGTTTTACTGCTTTACGGTAAACTCAAAATTACCGTCTTTATATGTGCAGACAACCGTATCACCGTTTTTAACACTTGAATCAAGTATTTTCTCACTTAACGGATCTTCAATCTTGTTTTGTATCTCACGGCGTAAAGGTCTTGCGCCGTAAACAGGGTCGAAGCCTTTTTCGGCAAGCGCGTATTTGACGCTGTCGTCAAATTCGGCAGTAATATTCAGGTTTTTAAGTCTCTCTGACAAATTGTTCAGCATCTTCACGCATATTTCGGCTATCTGCTCCTTGTCGAGTTTGGAGAAAACGATAATATCATCAACACGGTTTAAAAACTCCGGTCTGAAGGTATTTTTAAGCTCATTGAGAACAAGCTCTTTTACATCTTTATTATCGTCTTTCCCGCTCTCGCCGAAGCCGAAGGAAATCTTCTTTTCGGTAATAAGTCTTGCGCCGACATTTGAAGTCATAATGATTATGGTATTTTTGAAATCGACGCGCCTTCCCTGCGAATCCGTGAGAATACCGTCCTCAAGTATCTGAAGAAGCATATTGAATACGTCGGGGTGAGCCTTTTCGATTTCATCAAAAAGTATTACCGAATAAGGATTGCGGCGCACCTTTTCGGTAAGCTGTCCGCCCTCCTCAAAGCCTACATATCCCGGAGGCGAACCTACAAGCTTTGATACCGTGTGCTTTTCCATATATTCAGACATATCAAGTCTTATCATCATATTCTCACTGCCGAACATAGCCTGCGCAAGCGCTTTGCACAGCTCGGTTTTTCCGACACCGGTAGGCCCTAAGAATATAAATGAACCAATAGGTCTTTTCGGGTCTTTAAGTCCTACCCTGCCGCGGCGTATAGCTTTAGCGACAGCGGTAACTGCCTCGTCCTGACCGACTATACGGTTATGAAGCTCGTCTTCAAGACGCAGAAGTCTCGCGCTTTCCTCTTCGGTAAGCTGTGAAACCGGAACCCCTGTCCAGGATGATACTATCTCGGCTATATCCTGCTCACCGACTTCGCCGTTACTGTGGCTGTTCTGTTTTTTCCAGTCATCACGTGCCTTTTCATATTCGGCTTTGAGCTTTTTCTCACTGTCCCTGAGCGACGCGGCGCGTTCAAATTCCTGAGAGTTTATCGCCTCGTCCTTTTCCGCCTCAGCCGCGGCTATTTTTTCTTCAAGCTCTTTGAGCTCCGGCGGTGCGGCGCAAACGGAAAGTCTCACCTTGGACGCCGCCTCATCTATAAGGTCAATAGCCTTATCAGGCAAAAATCTGTCACTTATATATCTGGTTGACAGCTTTACCGCCGCCGTGATAGCCTCGTCGGTTATCTTTACCTTATGATGCGCCTCATATTTATCCTTAAGTCCTTTAAGAATAAGAATGGCGTCCTCTTCACTCGGCTCGGCTACATTTACAGGCTGGAAACGGCGTTCAAGCGCGGAGTCCTTTTCTATATTCTTGCGGTACTCGGAAATCGTAGTAGCACCGATAAGCTGAAATTCACCGCGCGCAAGCGACGGTTTTAAAATATTCGCGGCATCTGTTGAACCCTCTGCGGATCCTGCTCCGATTATGGTATGAACCTCATCGATAAAAAGAATTATATCGCCTGCCTTGGTTACTTCATCAATAACAGACTTTATTCTTTCTTCAAAATCGCCGCGGTATTTTGTTCCCGCCACCATTCCGGTAAGGTCAAGGGTAAACACACGCTTATTCTGAAGAATATCCGGAACAGCGCCCTCGGCAATCTTCTGTGCAAGACCCTCAACAATCGCGGTTTTTCCGACACCGGGTTCACCTATAAGACACGGATTGTTCTTTGTTCTGCGGCAAAGTATCTGTATTACCCTTTCAATTTCCTTTTCTCTGCCTATTACAGGGTCGATTTTTCCTTTTTTTGCCTCTGCGGTAAGGTCACGGCCGAATTTTGAAAGTGTCGGGACATTGCCATCAGATTTAGAAGCGGATTTTTCGTTTTTGCCCATTGAGTTTTCGGGGTTTATGCCCGAAGCGCTCAGCGCCTCTGACGTTATAGCCGAAGTATCAGCCCCGATTTCGTTTATAAAGCGTATCGCGTAGTTGTCTCCCTCGCTGAGTATGCCTATAAGCAGATGCTCGGTACCGACATATTTTTTGCCCATACTACTGCAGCCCGCCATTGCGGTTTCTATCACCCGTTTCGCACGCGGAGTGAAATAATCCGGTGAAAGCCTTGTAGGCGTTCCGCAGCCTATTGTCGCCCTTATAAGCTCCTCAATCTTTTCTGCGGTCACACCGTTTCTATTGAGAACAGACGCGGCGACACCGCTTCCGATTTTTAAAAGTCCTAAAAGCAGATGCTCGCTTCCGACGTAGGTATGACCCAGCTGTTCAGCCGAGCTTATAGCCTGATTAAGTGCTTCATTCGCTTTTGATGTAAAACCGTTAAAATTATATTTCATTTTCCTTGCCTCCCTTAACAGCGTTTGCCGGATTGTAAAATTACTGTTTAAATGCTTCTCTTATGCAATTTGCGCGGTAAATATCCCGCTCGTCAGCTTCAAGCTGACCGTATTTTTTCATTAACATATATGGCTGCCCCTCTATCAGCAGCTTAACAGGCATTACCTCCGATTTGATTATGCCCATACTCATACCGAGTTTAATCCTTGAAAGCAAATTCATCATTTCCTCGCCGGAAAGAATACGGGCATTCTCAAGGATTCCGAGCGCTCTGAAACATGTGTCCTCCAACTTTACACGGTTAAGATTCTTTCTTTCACTCCGTTCCTTGTCTATAAGCTGCTGAGTGATGATTTTAAGATTATCAAGCGCGTTTTTTTCGCTTATGCCCAAAGTTATTTGGTTGGAAACCTGATACATTGACGCCGCCGGCTTTGAGCCTTCGCCGTACATTCCCCTTACGGTAAAGCCTATTTTGCCTACCGAATCCGCAAGCTGCGAAATTTCGCCCGACGACTCAATCACGGGAAGATGAAGCATAACAGACGCTCTGAGTCCCGTGCCGAGATTTGTGGGGCACTCGGTCAAAAATCCGAGATTGTTGTCAAACGCAAAATGCAGCGTATCGTAAAGCAGCGTATCAAGCCTTTCGGCGATATCATAGGCCTTTTCAAGCTGCAGTCCGCCCATTATAACCTGAATCCTGATATGATCCTCCTCGCCTATCATTATACTTATGCTCTCATCGTCAGAAAGTATGATTGCGCGTTCCTCGTTTCCGGCGGCAAATTCAGGACTTATCACATGGCGTTCTACCATTGCCATTATTTCGGTCTGCGGCACGTTTTTCATATCTATATATTTAAGCGTTTTGGCGAAAGGAGTATTGCTTTCTGTTATTGCTTTTTTAACACGGGCATTAAGCTCCCTGCGCTGATCTGCACTCATTCTCGCCGGGAAAGGCATACCCGAAAGATTACGCGCAAGCCGTATGCGCGTGCTTACTACTATATCGTCTTCAGGCGCTGAAACAGCATACCAGCTACTCATTTTCCTTCTCCTCCAGCTTCTTGATTTTATCCCTGACAACAGCCGCTTCCTCAAACCTTTCCTCACTGACAAGTCGGTTAAGCTCCATTCTGAGCGTTTCGACTGTTTCTTCCTGCGGAGTTACCGCGAGAGGCGCGCTGTTTGGTATTTTACCGGTGTGCTTGACCGTTCCGTGAACACGTTTAAGATACGGAAGCAACGAGCTGTAAAATGTTTTATAGCATTCGGCACAGCCCACCTTTCCGGTTTCTGCTATGTCGGAAAATGTTGAACCGCAGACCGGGCAGTGCAGCGTTTCGGCCGAAGAGCCTAAATACGATATATCACCGAACATTGACGAAAGCATATCGGCAAGACTGCCGTGTGAAAACTTTCCGTAACCCTCTTTTGCCGCACATGAGCTGCAAAGATTCCTTTCGGCGACAACTCCGTTTATTATTTGTTTTATATGTGTTGTGGCGGTATTCTTTCCGCATTTATCGCACAGCATAAAATTTACTCCTTTATAATCAGTTAATCTGTGTCAGCAACATTTGTTTAAGCAGTGCCGCACGAAGCACATCGCGGTATTCAACCGGAACAGACTGAAGTACTGAGCCTGAAACGGCGGCAGCAATAATTTTTGCGGTCTGTTTGCTGATTATTCCTGAATTGACACAGTTCTCAACAACAACTCTCGTAGAAAGTGAATCAATGGTACCTCCTATGGAATTTATAATATGCATAAGGGCTGAAGCGTGGTTTAAAACCACTCTCCTGATTCTTATATAGCCCCCGCCGCCTCTCCGGCTTTCAATTATAAACCCATGCTCGGGAGTAAACCTCGAAGAAAGCACATAATTTATCTGACTCGGAGCGCAGCCGATCGTATTCGCGAACTCATTACGCTGTATTTCAGCTGTGTTCGCTTCGGATTCATCCAGCATTTTAAGAATTTCGGCGGTAATTAAATCGCTCATTCTCATCAGTAACACCTCTTTTTGACCTTTCCTGACTTTTATTATACACAAAAGTCAGGAAAAGTCAAATACTTTTTTAAAAATTTTCAAAAAATTTTTTTAAATGCTGATGTAACACAACTTATAAGGTCCGCATAGTATGTGATGAAGACAAAAAAGGAGGTCTTTAATATGTGTAACAACTGCTTTGGTGGAAACGGCTGTACCTGGATCATAATCCTGATACTCATCCTTGTTTGCTGCGGTGGCTGCGGCTTCGGCGGCAACAGCGCAAATTCCGGCTGCGGCTGCGACAACAGCTGCGGATGCGGCTGCTGATAATCCATAAGGTTTATCCGCATAAGAATCGGCGGGTGCCAAAAGGCACCCGCCGATTTGATGTTTAAATTTATATACTGAAAAGCAGTTCACCGTAATTCGGATACGGCCAGCAGTCTTTTGACACAACCGCCTCCGCGCTGTCTGAATACTTGCGTATATCATTCATAAGCCTCAATACATCATCATGATATTTGGTGGCACGCTCAAGCATATCCGGAATTTTTTCGGCAGACATCACAGCCATTTTAAGATCGCCGGTGAGCTTGTAGATCTCTGTACCTGCCGCGGAAAGTCTCGCTATTATTTCAGTATCTGCAAGGTCATCAAACTTAATTCCGAGACTGCGTTTATTTATAAGTCCCGTGCACAGGCGATTGGTATACTCGCTTATAGCGGGAATAACTTCCCTGTTCATCATTTCAATTAATGTCAGCGCTTCAATGTGAAGAATCTTCGAGTAATTCTCCAGCACAATATCAACTCTTGAGTTTATCTCCGCACGGATTAATACTCCGTGCTTTTCAAACATTGCGATATTTTTTTCTGTTTTAAGCAGAGGAAGCGCGTCAACAGTGCTTGCAAGATTGAGAAGTCCCCGTCTTTCCGCCTCGGCTTTCCACTCATCGGAATAACCGTCTCCGTTGAATATAATACGCTTATGTTCGGAAATCGTATCCTTAATAATACTGTGAAGCTCATTATCAAAATCGTCGGCTTTTTCGAGCCTGTCTGCAAACTCTGAGAAAACATCGGCAACCATAGTATTGAGCATAACATTTGTATCCGATATCGAAGAAGCCGAGCCGAGCATTCTGAACTCGAATTTATTTCCGGTAAACGCGAAAGGAGAGGTACGGTTACGGTCGGTATTATCTTTTCCGAAAAGCGGAATAATATCGGCACCCAGCTTCATTTTAACTTTCTTGGTACTGTCATGATGTATATCATTTTCAACATAATCAAGCAGTTCGGTAAGATCGTCACCTAAAAACATTGAAATTATGGCAGGCGGCGCCTCGTTCGCGCCGAGTCTGTGATCGTTTCCGGCTGTCGCCACCGAAATACGCAGTAAGTCCTGATGTTCATCGACCGCCTTTATCACAGCGGCAAGTGTAAGCAGGAAAAGCTGATTATCACCCGGATTTTTACCCGGGCTTAAAAAGTTTACGCCTGTATCGGTTGAAATTGACCAGTTATTATGCTTTCCGCTTCCGTTTACACCGTCAAACGGCTTTTCGTGAAGCAGACAGACAAGACCGTGACGAAGAGCGGTTTTTTTCATAATCTCCATTGTAAGCTGGTTATGGTCGGCGGCGATATTGGTTGTTGTATATATCGGGGCAAGCTCATGCTGCGCGGGCGCGACCTCATTATGCTCGGTTTTTGCAAGCACGCCGAGCTTCCAAAGCTCTGTGTCAAGCTCGCGCATAAAAGCGGCAATACGGGGCTTTAAAACACCGAAATAATGATCGTCCATTTCCTGACCCTTAGGCGGCATAGCGCCTATAAGTGTTCTGCCGCAGTAAATCAGGTCAGGACGCTTGTCATACGCTGCCTTATCAACAAGAAAATATTCCTGCTCGGGGCCTACGGTGGTATTGACGCGCTTTACATCATTCATTCCGAAAAGTTTTAAAATTCTGAGCGCCTGCTTATTTATAGCGTCCATGCTGCGAAGCAGCGGCGTTTTCTGGTCAAGCGCCTCGCCGCTGTATGAACAGAACGCTGTCGGTATGCACAAGGTATCATCTTTTATGAAAGCATAGGAGCTTGGGTCCCATGCGGTATAACCGCGCGCCTCAAATGTTGCACGCAGTCCGCCAGACGGGAAAGACGAAGCGTCCGGTTCACCCTTAATAAGCTCTTTTCCGGAAAACTCCATTATTATATGTCCGTCATCTGTCGGCGAAATAAAACTGTCATGCTTTTCGGCTGTGATACCGGTCAGCGGCTGGAACCAGTGGGTAAAATGTGTCGCGCCCTTCTCTATCGCCCAGTCCTTCATAGCCGACGCGACCGTATCGGCTATGCTGCTGTCTATTCCCTTGCCTTCTTTAATAGCTGTTTTAAGTATTTTATATGTGTTTTCGGGCAGACGTTCAAGCATAACGGAATCGTTGAATACCATACTGCCGAAAATTTCACTGACCTTATCCAAAAAGCTATACCCCCGTTTATTTAATAAATATAGTATATCCTTACAACTGTAATTTGTCAATCAGATAAAAACAAAACCGCGGCACAATCCGCGGTTTTGAGTATTCAGCTGTAATCTTTTAAACTAACCGATAAAAAGCTGTACCCAGTAGTACATTCCGTCCTTTTCCGCAATTCCTACGGCAATTCCGGTAAAATCAGGAGAAAGGATATTTTTTCTGTGATTATCGGAATTCATCCAGCCCTCCATTACAGATGCCGGATCAATATATCCTTGCGCAATATTTTCTCCCACTGCCGTATATTTAATTCCTTTTTCATCAAAAACAGAAAAACAATTTGTTCCGTTCGGTCGCGTATGATCAAATTTTTCTATAATTTCATCGGCACGTATATCCGCACATTCCTGAACATCATCGCGGTAACTTAATTCCGGTATATTATTAGCTTTTCGCTGTTCGTTTACGAGATTTATAATCTCGTTTATAAAGTCTTCCTTGTTGAGTTTTTGTATATCTTCCGTTTCGGTTTGACCGCAGACCGTGCAACTCCGCTCTTTTTTGCCGAGCTCCGTAAATGTCGGCTCTTGAACGACCTTCCATTCTCCCCATGTATGACCCTTCGCCGGAAGAAAATCCTCGCGCTTTTCCGCGCCGCAGCTGCATTGATATAAAGTATAGCCCTCAGACGTGCAGGTAGGCGCTATTCGCGTTATTTTATAAGCGTGAAGATGCGGTTCATTGCTCTGTGATGACGATGAAGGAACAGATGACGGCTCTTTTTCAGATGAAGAATCGACACTGCTGTCAGAAACATCCGGCTCGGAAGTTTCCGTATCATCAGAAGTATCCGGCTCCTGACTGCTTGAGATATTAGTGGTAGTGTCAGTGCTTTCGGCAGGCTTTGAGTCGGCATCTTTGTCTTTGCAGCCTGCGAAAAGCGCAAGCACAAGAGCAGCTATAATAAAAAACGATATGTGTCTTTTAAATAACATAAGCGTTCCTCTCAATATTTTATATGAACATATTATATTCTAAAACCTGTATTTTGTCAATCAAATTAAAATATAATCCTTAACTGAGATGAGAACAGCCGCATTTTCAACTGCGGCTGTTCTGTTAAAAATTGAATTGAAATTATAAATCTGAATGAAAATTAGGCCTTTGAACGCCTGTTAATTAAATAAACTATAAAAATAAATGCCGCTAGAAGAACAATTCCGGTGCCGAGAATTACAAAAACATTCTGTATAAAACCGGCGACAAGATAACCTATAAAAGAAATAGCGGCAACCGACATCGCGTAAGGAAGCTGTGTTGAAACATGGTTTACATGGTCGCACTGCGCGCCTGTTGAAGCCATGATAGTTGTATCCGATATCGGTGAGCAGTGGTCTCCGCATACAGCTCCGGCAAGGCATGCCGAAATGCAGATAACAACCATTGTCGGAATCGTTCCGCCGGCGGACACGCCCGCAAGCTCGCTTTCAAATACTCCGGTAACAATAGGAATAAGTATTCCGAATGTTCCCCATGAAGTACCGGTTGCAAAAGAAAGACCGACAGCGACGACAAATAAAATTGCCGGAAGAAGTATTTTTACCGCTGTAGCTGACTCAACAATAGACGAGACATATGTGCTCGCTTCAAGAAGTCCGGTCATAGATTTAAGCGCCCATGCGAACGTCAGTATCAGTATAGCAGGAACCATTTGTTTAAATCCTTCCGGCACAGCCTCCATACAGTTTTTAAAAGTAAGAACCCTGCGGATAAGGAAGTAAATTACTATAAGTACAAGAGCGCCTATCGAGCCTATTGAAAGTCCGTAAGCGGCATCACAGTTGGCAAATGAATTAACAAAGCTTTCGCCGGAGAAAAATCCTCCGGTATATATCATTCCTGTAACACAGAGTATAATAAGAATTATTACGGGAAGGACAAGATCTATTACCTTTCCTTTGGAAGTGACCGGAGTTTCAGCGGTCGCGGGATACTGGCTTTCGCCGGTTGTGAAAAGGTCACCGTTTTTGGCGTTCAGTTCATGCTTTCTCATGGGTCCGAAATCAACGTCGAGAGTTGATATAAGAATTACCATAAGAATAGTGAGCAACGCGTAAAGGTTAAACGGAATCGTCTGAATAAAAAGCGAAATACCGTTTACTCCCTCTACCGTACCGCTGACCGCCGCCGCCCACGATGAAATCGGAGCGATAATGCATACAGGCGCTGCGGTAGCGTCAATAAGATAAGCCAGCTTGGCGCGGGAAACCTTGTGAGTATCGGTAACAGGACGCATAACCGAACCGACTGTAAGGCAGTTGAAATAATCGTCAACAAATATAAGCACACCGAGAGCAAAAGTCGCGAGAGAAGCTCCCTTTCTTGTCTTGATCCTGCGAACCGCCCATTCGCCGTAAGCCCGGCTGCCTCCCGCCTTATTCATAAGAACTACTATTATTCCGAGAACTACAAGAAAAACAAGTATGCCTACATTCCACGAATCCGAAAGATTTTTTATTATTCCCTCATTGACTACTGCGTTAAAAAGCGCCGTGAATCCGTGGCCGAGGCTTTCTCCCTCTCCGACCGAAACCGGGGTCGATGACAGCATACACAGCACGCCTCCTGTAACGATACCGAGAAAAAGCGAAGAATAAACCTCTTTGGTGATAAGTGCAAGACCGATTGCCACAACCGGCGGCAGAAGTGACCAGAGTGAATTTACCGGACTTGTGATAGGAGACTGTATAAAGCACAGAATTATAAACGCTATGACGATGCAGGCAAATACTATTTTACTTATTACGCCCTTTTTCTTCATGATTTACCTCCTCAAAATCATAACCACCCGTCAAACGGGTGGTTTGCACAAGGGCTAAAAGCCCATAATGCCGACCCGCGTCTCAAGGC
>CALWIZ010000043.1 GCA_944380885.1 uncultured Clostridia bacterium
TGCCCGCTTTCAGGGGGCTTGGTTTTGTGCGCCCTTTTTCGGAATTTTGCTTAGATTACAATGTTTCAACCTTACACTCCTTTATATTTCTTGTAGCTACATTTACATTTTAAGGGTTATAAGGTTGCAAATCAATAACGCAGTTATTGGAATTTTCCAACTTGAAGTTGGATTTTTAAGTTAATAACACCACATAACATAGGCAATAAAATAATTTTGTCCCTATTGTAGCGCAAGCATAACATATAAAGAGCTGCTTTGCAATAAAAACGCGAAAATAAAAACCTGACAAAATTGTTTTTGTCAGGTCAGTGCCGCGCTTTTTATAAAGTCTTTTTAAAAGCTGTCCTGTTCCGCGAAATAATCAAAAACGCTGCGATACAGATACATACCGAAATCAGCGAGCCGAAGGCGGTGGCTATTCCCATCGGGAAAAGGGTAGAGGAAAATAGCTTTGAGGCAAGATATACCCCCGGTACGCGCATTAAAAGTATCGCTGTGATATTGTGAAAAAAAGAAATGCCGGACTTTCCGACGGCACAGAAATAGCCGCTGAAACTGAAATGTATACCGGCGAAAACACAGTCCCACACATAGCCGCGCAGGTACTGACCTCCGAGCATTATCACAGCCGCTCCGTCAGGGTCGGAGCTTTCGGTAAACAGGGAAACTACCGGTTCGGAGACAAACTGCATAACCGCTGCCACCGCAAGCCCGAAGCCTGCCGCCGTTATAACCGCATAGCGCAGTGTGGCGACGGCGCGCTCCGGTTTTCCGGCTCCGATGTTCTGCGCCCCGAGCGCGGATACCGCCGACAGCATTGACGACGGCACAAGGAACAGGAAGCTGATTATTTTCTCGACTATGCCGACCGCCGCCGCGTCGTCAAGACCTCTGCGGTTGGCTATTACGGTGATTATTATAAAAGCTATCTGTATAAGCCCGTCCTGAAACATAATGGGCAGACCGATACCGAGTATTTTGCCGGTGAATTTTCTTTTCGGGCGCAGGTCGGCGGCGGATACAAAAATACCGGTTTTTCTTTTTAATATCACGGCAAGCGAAACCGCTACGCTTAAAGCCTGTGAGACAGTGGTTCCGAGCGCCGCTCCGGCAGGTCCCATACGGAACACGCCCATAAACAGATAATCAAGCAGAATATTCGCGGCGCAGGCGACTGCGATAAAACACATCGGGCTTTTTGAGTCGCCCATACCCCTGAAAACCGAGCTTATCACATTGTACGCCGTGATAAAGGGTATTCCGAGAAAACAGACCGTAAGATACTGCTGCGTGCCACTCACAGCGTCAGCAGGGGTAGACATTACAGAAACTATCGGTTTTACAAGCAGCACCAGAATGACCGTAAGCAGAATCGAAAGAGCGGCGAAAAGCGTTATAGTATTTCCGGTATAGCCAGACGCACTTTTTTTATCCCTCGCGCCGACAGCCTGTCCTATGCTCACGGTGGCTCCCATAGTAAGTCCCACTATCATCACGGTGAGCATATGCATTACCTGCGAGCCTACCGAAACCGCCGTTGTGCTTGAGACCCCCTCAAACTGACCGATTATAAAAAGGTCGGCCATGCCGTAAAGGGTCTGCAAAAAGTAGGATAACAGATAAGGTGCGGAAAACAGCGTCAGGTTTTTAAGCACGCTGCCGGTGGTGAGATTTTTTTCCATTTTTATGCTCTTTCGTTATGTAGTGGGTTGAAATACGGTGCTATGTATCTTTGCCGTTCTTAGCGTCCTCCGCGAAATTCATAACCGCAGATAAATCCTCTTCGGCGTCTTTTATAACACATTTAAGAATGATAACAGCAAGGAGAATAATAAAAAACAAAGAAACAAGCAGACTGTTAAGCGGCGAATAAGAGTGTTTGTCGAAAATTTCCGGAAGACGGAAAGCGATCACAATGCCGAGTATTACAAGCAAGCCTGTGAGAATGCCGCAGAGAATCCTGCATCTTGAAAAAAATTTCATTTCCTTACACTCCTTATTACAAGTTGAAATATTTTATAAATAATCACAAACAGCAGATTAAAAAATAAAATAACCGATATTACTGAAAAGAAAATAGCCGTAACAGCTTCTTTGGAGAGGAAGCTGCTGTCCGCGGCTAAATAAACAAAAATTAAAAACATAATAATGCTTAAAAGGAGCGGGGTAACCGATGTAGCGGTAAAATAGAGGCTTTCGCTTGTTTTAAGCCGGCGTGTGAGCGGCTTTTTAAGCGCGAAAAGCAAAAGGAAATCCGCCGCCCCGATAAATATCAGTATCCTGTCAGAATTTGTATTTATAAAATCGTCCATATAAGAAACGGATACCAGAATAACAGAAGGTACGGCTAAACCAGACGCGGTAAGAGCTATAAATTTTAAAGAATAAATAATGAGCCTTTTCATAATCTCCGCTCCGATTTTTTTATCGAAATATACCGGAATGCTTTTCTGAAACAACAGCGTATAATGGGTTATCTCTTTGTCCCGAGGAAGAAAAGGGCGAGGGTACCCGGTCCCGAATGTGCTCCGATAACCGGACCTATGGGGTTTATCTGTATTTCTTTCGGCGAAAATTCTTTTTCCACCATTTCCTTAAGGGTAACAGCGTCCTCCTCGCAGTCACCATGGCTTATAAATACAGTCTGCTCCGACGGATTTATCGCCGTTTCCTTCATATGCTCGAAAAGACTTGATACAGCGGCGCGGCGCCCTCTCGCCTTGCCTACGTTTATTAGATGACCTTCGTCGTCAACGTGAAGAACCGGCTTTATATTGAGTAATGAGCCGACAAAGGCTGTTGTCGCCGATACTCTGCCGCCTCTCTTTAAATGGTTGAGGTCATCAACAGTAAACCAGTGGCAGAGATGTAATTTATTCTGCTCAACAAAGTCGCGCACTTCCTCTATCGAAGCGCCCGACTGCTTCTTTTTGCCGGCAAGGTATACGAGCAGTCCCTCGCCCATTGAGGCGCAGAGGGTATCGCAGCAGAATATTTTGTTTTCGGGATATTTCTGCGAAAGCTCCTCCGCCGCAAGCGTGCTCACATGGTATGTGCCGCTCAGTCCCGATGAAAACGCGAGGTAAAGAATATCTTTTCCCTGTTCGAGAAACTCACCGAAAACGCTTAGGAATGTGTCCATATTAAGCGCCGAGGTAGACGCGGTCTCTCCGGCGCGCAGACGGTCGTAAAAAACCTTTGTGGATATATCGCGCTCGTCAAGATAATTTTTGTACTCCGTACCCGAAATTGTCATAACCATCGGTATAACATAAAGTCCGGCGTCTTTTGCAAGCTCTTCTGAAAGGTCGCAGCAGGAATCGGTTATTATTACATAGTCTTTCATTTTGCTCTCTCCTATACTAAAATATAAAAAATAATGCAGAAATACTGCAATATACTTCCCAGCACAACAAAAATATGGAAAACAGAGTGCATATAACGGTGAACGCTGTGACCTGCTATGCCGTACAGCACGGCGCCGACAGTGTAGGAAATACCTCCTGCGAGCAGCCAGAGAAAGCCTTTTAAGCCTATCGCGTCAACCGCTGTTTTTCCGGTAAATACAATGCACCAGCCGAGCGCTATATAGCATATCGCTGAAAAAACATTAAACTTTTTAAGGTCAATGGCGTTAAGGGTTATGCCGAGCGCCGAAACTCCCCATACTATGCCGAAAATGGTCCAGCCAAGGGCGGTGCTGTATTCCCTTAAAGAGACAAGCGCTATCGGCGTATAGGTTCCGGCTATAAGGATAAACACCGAGCAGTGATCTATTACCTGCATTACCTTTTTCGCCATCGGTGGAATAAGGCCGTGATATATGCTTGAAATGGTGTAAAGGATTATCATTGAAAATCCGTATATGAAAGCGCCGACAACCTGATACGGGTCGCCGTTCAGGAAAGCCTTTACCGCGCAGGTCGCAAGCGCGGCTATTCCGAACGCTCCGCCGACTATGTGCGACACCATGTTGAAAATTTCCTCGCCTCTTGTATAATCGGGCAGTTTGCGGTCAATGAGCTTTATTCTTTTCATAAGTTACCTCTTGTTTAGTATGCTGTTACTATAATACTATAATTCATCGGAAAAATAAAGATGTTTTTTAAATCGGAATATGATATAATCCGTATGGGTGATACAATGTATACTGAAAAAATAAAGGCGGCGCTTGCCGTCAGGGCAGAGGAAGGCTACCGCAGGTTTTCGCTGTCGCTTATAAAAGGCTCGTCCATGCCGGTTTTGGGCGTAAGACTGCCCGTCTTGCGAAAACTGGCGGCGGATATACGCGCGTCGGGAATGGGAGAGGAATTTCTTGAGACCTGCGATTTTTCAAGCCTTGAAATGTCTCTTCTTTATGCCTACACATTAGGCGGAATAAAGGGTGAGCCGGAAAAGCTCGTTCCGTTTTTAAGGAAGGCGGTTTATCAAGCCGATAACTGGGCAAGCTGCGACACGCTCTGCCAGTCCTTCAAGCAGTGCAGAAAGTGGAGAGAGCGGTTTTACGGAGAAATACTGTCATATTTTGAATCGGGAGAAGCATATGTTATGCGCGCGGGTACCGTGCTGCTTTTGTCACATTATCTTGAGGACAAATATATTGACCGGGTTTTCGCGCTGCTCGCCGCTTATACAAACAGCGATTATTATTATAAAATGGGAGCGGCATGGTGCGTAGCCACGGCAGCCGCGAGATACCGTGACAAAACCTATAAGTTTTTATGCCAAAACAGCCTTGACGATATCACTCACAACACGGCGATACGCAAAATAACCGAGTCCCGCAGAATATCCGGAGAGGACAAGCTGATTTTCAGAAAATTAAAGCGGTAGAGTATAGTCGATTTATGTCGAATGCTTTACATAAATTTTTTATTCATTTTATTGTGAATAAACATTTATTCTACTTATCCACATAGTTATCCACCAAAAAACGCCTATAAAGCCCTATTTTACGTTTGAAAAATCAATTTTATGTTGATATGTCGGTGGATAAGTTGGATAACTTCAAAGGTTGTCCCGGTTTACATAATGATTTTTTTTGCAAAAAATAATACACAAAAAATGTGGTGAAATTTCTACCTCATCAGTATATAAACAAGTGCAAAAAGCAGTTTTTTGTCCGCTTTTTCGCTCATTAAAATAAGCAGCAGGCCTATTATAAGCGCTACGTCGGTGTCCTTTGAGAAAATATCGAGAAAAGGCAGATCAAGTCCCGAAAGAAATCCTCCCGAACCGCCGTTTTTTTGCACGGCGTAGGTATTGCTCACGGCGGAGCTTCCGGCGTTGCTACGGGTTTCCTGCCGCTGTGCGTTCCCGCTGCGGCGGGAGTCGGCCGGATTTTGTCCGGAATGCTGAGCTGAGCTGTTCCTGCCGTTTTGCGGCACTTTTACAAAGGAGGGAACAGGCGGCATACGCTGTCCGGTATTTACAGGAGCGGCGCGGGAGCTCATTTCCTTCATCCGCTCAACCGCCGCCTGCTGCTGACGCATAAATTCATTGTCATTCATATTCATAATATCTCCGTTCTGCCGCAAAAGCCGCGCGGCGCGTTTTTACGGATTTCCGTAAATGTATCACAGCTTGAGAAGACCGCTTTCCTTTATAAGCGGAAGCAGGTCGAGCAGCTTGAGAATTTTCATGGCGGTGTCGGCTCGCTTCTGCCGTTCCTCGCTTAAATGCGGCTTTAATGCGTTTATAAGCTGTACGCGCGAGTCGTCCGACGAGTTTTTAAGCTGTGAGATAATAGATATTATTGTTTGAAGCTCATTTCCGGACAGCATATCGCCTATATCCGAAATATTTCCGCTGCCGATAGCGGGCGCCGCCGGTTCGGCGGCGCTTTCGCCTAAAATGCTTTCGGCCATTTTACGGACGCGCTCCATACTTTCGGGGTCGCTTAGCAGCTCTGTCAACTTCGAGCTTAAATCATCCATTTTTTCCTCCGCCCTTTAAAAATGTTTTAAGCAGCGCTTTGACCTGTGGACTGCCAAGCAGCGCTTCCATACTTTTTTGGTCTGACATAACCTTATTCAGCTTTTCCCTGTCCGCGGGAGAAAGATTTTTTATAAGCGCATCGGCGTTTTTGCTCTGAATGGCACCCGCAAGGCTTTGTTTGTCTATTTTTCCGCCAGAGGACGATAACACTGCGTCCATCAGCTTCTGTTTATCTATTTCGTTGTTGTTCATTGAAATTTCCCCCGTTTGTGATAAAATAAGGTACAGTAAATATTATGAATGAAAAAATTATTATAGAATAGGTGTAATGATGAGAATAACGGTTATTTCCGATTCGCACAGAAATGTGCGGATAATAAGAAGGATACTTTCGGAAAGGGAGGATTCCGCCCATGTTTTCTTTTTAGGTGACAATACCGCCGATATTGAGGATATGGCTCCCCAATTTCCCGAAAAGCGGTTTTATATTGTAAGCGGCAACTGCGATTTTTTTTCCGTCTATCCGACGTCGGGGATAGAGAATTTAGGCGGAAGGAAAATATTTTACACCCACGGTCATACCTTAGGCGTAAAGCACGGAACCGGAAATCTTATTAATTCCGCAAGGGCGGCAGGCTGTGAGATCGCCCTTTTCGGGCATACTCACACCTCACAAATATTATATGAAAACGGATTGTACGTTGTTAATCCCGGTTCCTGTTCTGAGCCGCGTGATTCAGCAAAAAGCTACGCTGTAATAGATATTGAGCAAAACGGCATAATGCCGATTATAATTAAATTATAAAAAAACCGCCGCAAAGAGCGTCAGAGAGGGCAAAACACCTCATTGTGCCTGTGCGGCGGTTTTATTTTTTATCTATACGGCATAAAAGTCAGTTTTCTGCCGGATTGTCGCATATGCCGGCGAACAGAAGCACGCCGTCGCGCGATATAATTCCGTAGATAAACGGACGGTCAAGAATCATATACGCCTCGTCAGACGGTACCGTTCCGGTATCGTAATCGATTTTTGTAAACGCGGCTGCCTCCACGCCGTTTTCGTCAATGGAGATATGGGTGTCCTGCGAAACCCGGCTTATAAAAAGCGAACCGTCGGTTATGCCGCCGAAATCGGCGCTTTTGTCAAACGCGGAGGATATTCCGCAGGCTTTCAGTGTATCTGTAAGCTCAAGGCTTGTGCCGAAGTCAAACTTCGGTATCTGCCACACCACTCTGCCCCAGCTGCTTTCCCCGTCCCTGAAAGCCGTTTCAAGCTTTTCGGGAGAGGATATAAGCTCACGGGCGGAAACGCCGTTATCGGGAAGTATGAATACCATTTCGCCGCCGTTTTTAAGTCCCAGAGACGAGCGGGTAAATCCTTCGCCTTTTACAAAACCGGCAGAAGCGAAATCGCTGTTCATAAAGCTGCATTTAACGGTTTTGCCGCCGGAGGTATAAAAATCACCGGTTTCTGTTGCAGAGGTATCAAATCTTGAAGTCCATTCGTCCTTAAAATAAACCGTGTTGATAATGGAAAAAATCTGCGATTTATTCAAATCTATTTTCGGTGCCAGCACTCCGCCTGTATTTTCTGAAATCCAGTGGGACATTTCCTTTGCGGTGCCGCTGTTCGCAAAATCCGCAATGAAAGACGAAGCATAGAAATTCCGCGCGGCGTTTTCGGCAAAATCTGTCTTGCAGACAAACGAATCGTCTATCCAGAGGGAATTTGCGATTTTCAGCTTGCCTATTTTATTATCGGTGTAAAGCCGTCTGTAAAGATTTCCGCATGCAGAGGATAAGTGCTCTTTGTCCTCGACGCCGAGGAGCGAAAGCAGCTCGCCGGCGGTTTCGCCCTCCGCCCCCGACGCCGCAACCGCCAGAGCGTAGTAAAGAGATAGGGGAGAGAAGTTGACGTTTTCTTTGTTACCGTTCATTACAAGCGACGCCGTCCGGTAGGAAAAGCTGTTGACGCTTTCCAAAAACGTCTCATCTGACGGATTGTTATCAAGTACCTCGCGTTTTGCGTCATAATCGTCAAAGGCTATGCTTTCGGGATATACTGCTTTGGCTATTACATTGCCGCTGCCGCCTGAAAGCATCATTACGCCGCGCGGCAGCAGCAACGCCGTTCCGGCTATTATTACGGCGCAGGCGGCAATCAGCGAAACCGCTTTCAGAATATATTTCTTTTTTGCCGGAGTGAGATTTTTAGCTTCCTCCACAAGGTTATCACTTACGTTTCCTATTGAAGTAAAGAGCTTTTTTTCTTTCATAAAATCACACCTTCCTTTTCAAGCACGGATTTGAGCTTCACCCGCAGCCGGTAATACCCGGTACTAATAAGGCAGTAAAATGTAGAGAAGATGGTGTAACCCGATTTTTTGCGGGTTACACCGTTTTCTTTTTATGCAGTCAGCTGTTTCGGTATCTGTGATGCGCTTCGCATCTGTTCCATCATTTTTCGGATCTCCTGCTCGTCAGGAAGGCTCACTAGTCCCACCGCTGTAAAATAGATGTCGATCTTCACCGATTTTCGGGCGTGCTTCTTCTCAGGATTGTACACCTCAATGCGCCGGATCAGCTTGTTGACGATTGTCGGCGTCAGCTCTTTCATGTCGGTAAACTCCCGCAGCCCCTGCAAAAGCAGGCGCATATCCACCGATTTCTGTTTCATTTCGGACAGCAGTTGTTCTTCCTCTTTGACCTTTTCCAGCAGCTCTTTCTGCTCGGACTCATACTCCGCCGCCATTCTCGCATAGCGTTCGTCCGACAGCTTCCCGATCACATTGTCTTCGTAAATCCGATTGAACAGCTTGTCCAGATCGGCGATCCGTTTTCTGCTGCTTTCCAT
>CALWIZ010000044.1 GCA_944380885.1 uncultured Clostridia bacterium
CGCCTTGAGACGCGGGTCGGCATTATGGGCTTTTAGCCCTTGTGCAAACCACCCGTTTGACGGGTGGTTATGATTGAAATTTTAATTTATAACTGATTCAGCAGTATTGTCGGTAGTTTGTTCCGGTTCATCCATACGATAAAGAATGTCGGGCATATTTTGCTTTCGCATAGCTGTTGAAACGGTAGGAGCCGCGCCGACAAATGTAAAAATATAAAGCAGAAAAAGCTGTGGAATATAAACTGAAAGATCGATTCCGTCATTTAAAAGAAGGTAATTCATCATTTTGAAAGCTTCAAATATACCGTATGCCGGATATTCATTATGAAGAATTATCGCCCAGTCAAGCTGATTGCTCAAAAATACCATAACAATCATTATGAGTGATGAAATAATAATACCTGCCTTTGAGAGCTTTCCTCCGAGCAATTCATATCCTTTAAGAGCGCATACGCCCATAATTACGCCCGAAATCGCAGCTATATATCCAAGCTGACTGATAAGTATTATGGCTGCCGCACCGATAAGCGAGCCTAAAAGCGCGCCGATGATACCGCCGACAATATTCTCTGTCTTTTTGCTTTTTTCCTGCTTTACGGCATCATTGCGCTCAATATATGTCTGATGACAGCTGTCGCAAAGACGTGCGGTACAGTTATAAGCAAAATATGTACCAACGTTATCAGTCTGACCGCATACCTGACAGCAGTTTTCATATCCGAGCCTGCTTAAGTTGGCGGCAACCGCCTCAAGCGCGTGGAGCAGATTGTTATTGACGGTGGATTTTATGCTTAAGCCTGACGGTTTAACATTGAAGTCAACACGGTAACCGTTTACGGCACAGGCACCTAAAAACTTTTTGCTCATCGCGGCGATTTGCTGCATTTCCGGAAGTGACGGAGAAACGCCCTGACGCTTTACCGCAACCGAAATCTGAAAAGTCCGGAGATTGAAAAGCGGAAAGAGCATTACATTAAAGCCTTTATAGTTGCCGAATAATGTTCCGCTTGCATTGTCCAGCTTAAGATTAGCGGATGTCGCAAAAGGAATAACGGACTGTAAATATTTTTTATCCATATTAAATTAACCCCCTTATGTTATGAAGTATATCATAAATATTTTTTCTTTGCAATAAAGTTTTGTTTTTCTTGACATAAAAACAAATGTTCGGTATAATTGTATTAACCTTTTAATGGCGGAGGAGTTGTTATTCTGAATATTTATACTGCGCGCGGAGATGATTTAAAATCCTGTTGCTTTACGGGTTACCGTCCTGAAAAATTCTCTTTCGGCCTTTTTTCAGGTAAAGAATATAACGATCTTGAAAACAGTCTGTTAGATACTCTTTTTTCGCTGTACGACGAAGGCTGCCGTACTTTTTATACCGGTATGGCGAGAGGCTTTGATATTATTGCGGCAGAGTCTGTGCTTTTGCTTAAAAAAAGCGGAAAGCCCGTGCGGCTTTTCTGCGTTCTTCCATTTGCGGCGCAGGTAAACGGTTTTGAAGAGCCTTGGTATACGAAATATGAGAAAATTACCGATGAAGCAGATGAGGTGATTATTCTTTCTGATGCTTATTATAAAGGCTGCTATGCGAAGCGCAATACTTTTATGGTTGACAACAGTGATTATGTCATTACCTGGTTTGACGGTAAAAAGGGCGGAACGGAAAACACCCTTAAATACGCCGCAAAAAAAGGCCGCTGTATTATAAACCTAAACAGCGGCTCAGAGGAATACAGCGGTATTCAGTACGGCTTCAGCCTTTAAAAAGCGAAAGTGATATGAACATACAAATAACGGGTATTATGCTTCCGGTCACAAGCTGTGAGGGTGTGTGACGTTTCATTTTTACAGAAGCCTGAGAAACAGGCAGCAGAAGAAGAAAGCCAAAAGCGTAAACAGGATTTATATAATATACCAGCAGCGCGACAGGACCTGCTATTCCGCAGGTGTGTCCGCTGCTTTTGTATTTGAATACAAAGCTGGTGAGCGCGATTATTATTCCGGAAAGCAGATATGTGAAATATACGGTTTTTTCACCTGACGGCGCGCCGGAAACCAACGCGAATACAAGACCGGCAATATATCCGGCGACCGAGAAAACTATTGCGGCGGAACGCTGGAATCCCCGCCGTGTTTCCGAAGGCTTGATAAGGCTTAACGGATAGGCGAGAAGCGGAAAGAATGTAAGGGTTAAAAGTGCGGCAAAGTAATGAAAGGTATCCTTGAATATTCCGTTTCCGAAAAAGTAAAGCAGCGTTACAGTAGCGGCAGCTATTAAAGGCGCCACAGTAATTACGCGGATAAACTTAAAAAAGGCTTTCAAAAAAATCACTCCGTTTTTTGTATTATATTATATCATTCAAAATTGAAGAATAAATGAACAGCACATTTTTAATCTATAATTGTTTGTCTGCGTGTGTAGAGTAAATAAAATAATATTCTACTGACGGTGGAATTACCTTTTACAGTGCGTATTTACTCAAAAAAATCGTTTTTGATTTCTCTGTCGGAGCTTGTGAAAATACTAAGTGTGCCGCTGCTGTCAAGAGTTGCGAGGAAGATATCCGTTATTTTGTTTCCTTTAGATTTAAGGCAGTTTTCAAGCCATTTGATATCGCGTCCGGCTGATTTTAGATTTTGTTCTAAAATATGGCCGTCCATAATTACATTGTAAAATACTTTATCGGCTTCCGTAACTATTTTCAAATCTTCCGGAGTAGCCGGACGGCTTGCGGCTTTCGGCATAAAACTTATTTTGCCGCTTGCCTCCATAACGGCGGTATTAACCTGTGAAAGATCAAAATAACCATTGAGCCTTGCCTGCATAAGAAACTCATTCAAATCAAGACGTGTTTTTTTGAAATTTTTTTTATACAGTTGTCCGCCTTTCATAAGTATGACCGAATGACCGAACAGAATACGTCTCAGTTTAATGCTTTTTGCCGTTATTACAGAAATAGCAAAAGAAACAAGCGCGTAAACAGCCATAGCTATTAGCGGTTTTTCAGGATGCTCAAGCTCAGTTGCCGTTTCCGCAGCTATGGAACCTATTGTTATACTTACTATATAGTCAAACATATTGAGTTCTGAAAGCTGACGGTTTCCGACTAACTTTGTTAATAAAAATAACACAAAAAGAGAAACAAGAGATGTTATAATAACTGTAATGTAATCCATGAGCATTCCTTTTTCCTGTTTTTATACTTAATATGGATATTTTGCGGAAAAATATACTATGTATATTGATATCCGGGTATTGACAAATTCATAGTATCTGTGTATAATTGTATACAGTAATGCAAACAGGGGTGACTGTAATGCTTGAGCTGTCGGGCAAGACTAATTTACTTGAGCAGGATAACTACAAATATTCACTTCAGGATGTAGATGAGCCTAATCTTTACCGGGACTTTTATACATATGAAGATGTGCCGAAGGTAGCGTTTAACCATCGCCGTGTACCTATGGGTATGCCTAAAGATATATGGATTACCGATACTTCCCTGCGTGACGGTCAGCAGTCGGTAGAGCCGTATACCGTAGAACAGATAGTAGAGCTTTACAGGCTGATGTCAAAGCTCGGCGGACCTTATGGCATTATCCGTCAGACAGAATTTTTCGTATACAGCAAAAAAGACCGTGAGGCAATCGCAAAATGTCAGGAGTTAGGTCTTAAATTTCCGGAAATTACAACCTGGATACGTGCCAGCAAGGAGGATTTTAAGCTGGTAAAGGATTTGGGTATAAGGGAAACAGGTATTCTCGTTTCGTGCAGCGATTATCATATATTTAAAAAGCTCAAAATGACCCGCAGCCAGGCTATGAAAACCTATCTTGAAGCGGTATCCGAGGCGTTTGAGGCAGGAGTTATGCCGAGATGCCATCTTGAAGATATAACAAGGGCAGATTTTTACGGCTTTGTTGTTCCGTTTGTAAATGAGCTTATGAAGCTGTCGGCACAGGCTAAAATACCGGTCAGGATAAGGGCGTGCGATACTATGGGCTACGGTGTGCCTTATCCGGAGGTTGCTCTCCCGCGCAGCGTTCCGGGCATAATTTACGGTTTGCAGCATTATTCCGATGTTCCGAGTGAAATGCTCGAATGGCACGGCCACAATGATTTTTACAAAGCGGTCGCCAACGCTTCGACAGCATGGCTGTATGGTGCTTCGGCGGTAAACTGTTCACTGCTTGGCATTGGCGAACGTACAGGAAATGTTCCGCTTGAGGCAATGGTTATGGAGTATGCGTCCCTGCGCGGCTCACTTGACGGTATGGATACCACCGTAATAACCGAAATTGCCGAATACTTCAAAAATGTGATTGGTTATGATATTCCGCCGATGACACCGTTTGTCGGAAAGAACTTTAATGTCACAAGAGCAGGGATACACGCGGACGGACTTTTAAAGGACGAGGAAATATATAATATTTTCAATACTGAAAAAATACTTAACAGGCCTGCCACCGTTTCAATAGGAAAATCAAGCGGCCTTGCGGGCATTGCCTACTGGATAAATCATAACTATTCGCTTGACGCTGGCAGCACAGTTGATAAAAGGGACCCGCTTGTTGTATCACTTAAGGAATGGATAGACGCGGAGTACGAGCAGGGAAGACAGACGGCTATTTCGTCAGGTGAGCTTGAGAAAAAGATAGATGAGCTTTCCGGCAGCAGATTTGCCAAAAAGTAAGGAGAGTAAAATTATGCTTGAACATAAAACAATTTCTCTTGCGGATCAGGTTTTCGAGCATCTTGAAAGCGATATTTTAAGCGGAAAATACCAGCGCGGAGAAATACTTACCGAAAGTAAGCTGAGTTCTCAGCTGGGAGTAAGCCGCACGCCTATCAGAGAGGCGCTCAGGAGACTTGAACAGGAGCATATTATTGAGGAATCGGGCAAGGGCTCGGTGGTGATAGGAATAAGCGAAAAAGACCTTTCAGATATTTTTATGATACGGAAAAGTCTTGAATGTCTGGCGGCGTCGCTCGCGGCGCAGAACCGTACCGATGAGCAGCTTAAAAATCTGAAAGAAGCGCTTGAATTTCAGGAATTTTATCTTGAAAAACAGGATGCAGACCAGATAAAACTCATGGACAGCAGATTTCATGAGATACTTTACAAGTTAAGCGGCAGCATAACCTTTTATGATACGCTGGTTCCGCTGCACAAAAAAATACAGAAATACCGCCGCGCCTCGCTTGAAAGCAAAAGCAGGGCTGCCGCATCGGTAGCAGAACACCGCAGAATTTTTGACGCTGTTGCAGCGAAGGACGCGCCTCTTGCCGCGAAATACGCTTCGGAGCACGTTGAAAATGCATATAAGCATATTATTGGAAAGGACTAAATACATATGGGCTACACAATCGCACAGAAAATCATTAAAGCACATCTGATTTCCGGTGAAATGACAGTCGGAAGCGAGATAGCGCTTAAAATCGACCAGACCCTCACACAGGACGCCACGGGAACAATGGCGTATCTTGAGTTTGAGACTATGGGGCTTGACAGGGTAAAGACCGAACGCAGTGTTGCGTATATTGACCACAATACATTGCAGTCCGGCTTTGAAAATGCCGATGACCACCGTTATATTCAGTCGGTAGCCAAAAAGCACGGCATTTATTTCTCACGTCCCGGAAACGGTATATGTCATCAGGTTCATCTTGAGCGCTTCGGAAAACCGGGCAAAACCCTTATCGGCTCCGACAGTCATACTCCCACAGGCGGCGGTATAGGTATGCTCGCAATGGGTGCCGGCGGTCTTGATGTTGCTGTTGCGATGGGCGGCGGTGCATATTATATTACAATGCCTAAAATGTACAAGGTCAACCTAACCGGAAAACTCAATCCGTTTGTAACCGCTAAGGACATAAGCCTTGAAATACTCCGCATTCTTTCTGTTAAAGGCGGTGTCGGCGCGATAATTGAATGGGGCGGAGAGGGAATTAAATATCTTTCTGTACCCGAGCGTGCCACAATTACGAATATGGGTACGGAGCTCGGAGCCACAACATCTATTTTCCCGTCTGATGAAGTGACGAGAAAATTCCTTGAGGCTGAAGGCAGAGCGGAGGATTATACAGAGCTTTCAAGCGATCCTGACGCTGTATATGACAGGATTATTGATATAAATCTCAATGAGCTCAAGCCGTTGATAGCCTGTCCTCACAGTCCTGACAATGTTGTGACCGTTGAATCACTTAAAGGTACAAAGGTTGATCAGGTCTGCATAGGCTCCTGCACTAACTCATCTCTTTACGATATGCTTAAGGTTGCCGCGATGTTGAAGGGAAAAACTATTTCACCGTCTGTAAGCCTTTCAATATCGCCCGGCTCGAAGCAGGTGCTTTCAATGCTTGCTGACTGCGGCGCTTTAAGCGATATTCTCGCCAGCGGCGCGAGAGTTCTTGAATGTGCCTGCGGTCCCTGTATCGGAATGGGCTTTTCGCCTAATTCCGCCGGCGTTTCGCTCAGAACCTTCAACCGCAACTTTTTAGGACGCAGCGGAACCGCCGACGCGAAGGTTTACCTTGTGTCTCCGGAAACTGCCGTTGCCGCCGCTCTGACCGGTGAAATTACCGACCCGAGACTTTTAGGCGATATGCCGGAAGTAAAGATGCCCGAAACGTTTAAGATTGATGACAGCGCGGTTATTCCTCCGGCGTCGCCCGAAGAAGCAAAGGATATTGAGGTGTTGCGCGGGCCTAATATCAAACCTTTCCCGAAATCACAGCCGCAGGAGGATACACTTTCGGCAGAGCTTGTACTTAAAGTAGGCGATAACATTACTACCGACCATATTATGCCGGCGGGAGCTAAAATACTTCCTTACCGTTCCAATATTCCGCATCTCTCGCAATTCTGCTTTGCTGTGTGTGACGAAACATTCCCCGAGCGCGCGAAGGCGCTCGGAAAGAGCATAATTGTAGGCGGAAGCAACTACGGTCAGGGTTCGTCACGTGAGCATGCGGCGCTTGTTCCAATGTATCTGGGAGTGAGGGCGGTTATAACAAAGAGCTTTGCGCGTATTCACGTTGCCAACCTTATAAACGCCGGAATTATGCCTCTTACCTTCAAAAATCCCGATGATTATGATAAATTAAACCAGTCTGATAAGTTGACCTTAACAGATATATTCGCCGGTATGGATAAAGGTGAGATAACCCTTAAGGACGAAACAACGGGCGAGAGCTTTACTCTCTGCTGTGCCTTTACCGACAGACAGAAAGCTATATTAAAAGCAGGCGGACTGCTTGCATATACAAAGGAAGGATGATAGAAATGGAACAGTACATCAACGCGGCGGTGGAGCAATTCCGCAGTATTCTTACCGAGCAGATTGAGCGTGAGCGCAGAATGGAGCAGGATAACCGCTATACCGATTATTCAAAGCTCGACAAAATAATAATCGGCGTCTGCGGCGGCGACGGTATCGGCCCGATAATTTCGGCAGAGTCCGAAAGACTCTTGCAGTTTATACTTAAAGATGAGATAGCGGCCGGAAAAATTGAACTCCGCACCATTGAGGGACTTACCATTGAAAACCGTATTGCCCACAATAAAGCGATACCTGACGATGTTCTGGCAGAGATAAAGGCATGTAATGTTATTTTAAAGGCTCCTACTACAACGCTAAAGGGCGGCACGCTTGAGAGCGCCAATGTTGCTATGAGACGTGAGCTTGACCTTTACGCAAATGTGCGCCCGGTAGCGGTGCCGGAGCTTGGTATTGACTGGACATTTTTCCGTGAGAATACCGAGGGTGAGTATGTTCTGGGCAGCCGCGGCGTTGAGATTCCGGATACTCTCGCTTTTGATTTCAAGGTTACAACCAATGAGGGAACAAGGCGTATCGCGAGAGCCGCGTTTGAATACGCGAAAAATAACGGCAAAACTAAGGTCGCTATTGTCACAAAGGCAAATATAATGAAAAAGACCGACGGTAAATTCTCCGATATATGCCACGAGGTTGCAAAAGATTATCCGGGAATTGAGGCCGAAGACTGGTATATTGACATAATGACTGCGAACCTCGTGAATGAGCGTACAAGAAGCAGCTTCCAGGTATTTGTACTGCCTAACCTTTACGGTGATATCATAACCGACGAGGCGGCGCAGATTCAGGGCGGCGTGGGAACCGCCGGCAGCGCCAACATCGGTGATGTTTACGCTATGTTCGAGGCTATTCACGGCTCCGCTCCCCGTATGATTGAGACCGGCAGAGGCGCTTACGCCAATCCGACAAGTATGTTCAAGGCAAGCGAGATGCTGCTGCGCCATATCGGTTTTGTCGAAAAGGCAAACAAGTTGAGCGAGGCGCTGCATATCTGCACCGAGACCGAAAAGAAATACGTAATCACCGGACGTTCTGACGGAGCTACCTGCTCGCAGTTTGGTGATTATCTTATGGAAACAATAGAAAAGCTGTAATAAAAGAATAAATATGCCATAATTATGACCATACCTTTCCGCTGCGCTCCAAGGCACCAAAGGGAACGAAACACGGATCCTCTAACGCAGCA
>CALWIZ010000045.1 GCA_944380885.1 uncultured Clostridia bacterium
CATTTTTATCACCAACTTTATTATACCACAAAACTCAGAAAAAGCCCGGTATAAACTGGACTTTTTCGACAGGCTGACCGGAGCCGCGGGTTGACCCGCGGCTCCGGTGTTTTATGCCTTTTTAAATTTATTCCTTTATTTCGGGCAGGCCGGCGACGCTTGTGAGAAGTGAGAGTATACCTGCCATAGCAGAGGCGCTGAGCACCATCATCCAGTTTACTCCGTCAAGCATGGCGGTAGTGCCTATTGTGGCAATCACAGTCTGTGCGACGGTTTTTGCCGCCCTTATTCCGGCGGCTTTCAGCCATACAAGAAACTTTTTTTTCATAATATCACCGCTTTATTCAATATAAATTCTTACAGCGTCGGCTTCTTTTCCGAGAATACCGGCATATCCGTTTACCGGGTCTTTTTCGTCGTATCCGCTGACATACGGCAGCCAGTCGCCGCCCTTTATATGAAGGGCGTATCTGATTTTTCTGCTGGTATCGGTGCGCATCATAAGACCGTCAACGGTTTTCCCGTAAAGTCCGGCGTAGTCTTCTCTGTTTTTTACCTCGGGCAGCCAGCCGCCTCCGGCGTAATGGACCCTGTAAAAAATATTGCCGCTTGTGAGCCTCGCGTATACTGCGCAAAGCGCGTGTCCGTAAAGTCCGGCGTAATCCGTCAGGTCAGTCACGTCAGGCAGCCAGCGTTTTTGGACATTGTCCCACACCTGATATATAACCGATATTTCGCCGTCCGGCTTTTCGTCCGGAACGGCAGGCTTTTGTACGGTATCCTTTTTTGTGAGCTTACCTTTTCTGACAATTACCTCTGTAATGGCAGCGGCACACTTGTCGGCAAACTGTTCGGTCAGGATAACCGGAGTGTCGGAAGTGCTGTCCATAAAGCCGCATTCAAGCAAAACGGCAGGCATTTTTGTCTCGCGGCATTCGTGAAGGTCTGCTTCAGCAAGCGGAGTGCTTCTGTTGCCTTTAAGTCCCGTGTATTTAATAAGACTGTCATAAAGCGACTTCTGCCAGTCTTTTGTTTCCCCGTCAACTCCTTTATAAGTGAATGCGACGATTCCGCCGCCTGCTCCTCCGCCTATTCCGGCGTTGTGATGAACGGCAAGATAAAAATCGGCGCCCCATTTATTGGCTTTGTCTGTGCGGTTTTTAAGCGCAATATCGGTTTTTCCGGTCGGGTCATCTATCCTTAAAAGCTCATAGCCTGAATACTCTTTCAGATTTTGGGTTATTTTTTCCGCGATCCTGCTGTTAAGCACCCATTCCCTTGTTTCATTCGGGTCAATGGATTTAAGGCAGCGTTTTCCGGCTGTTTTAAGTCCGTGCCCGGCGTTGAGTGCAATTTTGAACATATATAATCCCCCCTTATCTGTTTATGCGGACATGCGGGTATATGTTAATTTGTTTCTCGGGCAGCTCAATGGAAAAACAGCCGTGATGAAAATATATTTTACGGAAAGTGAATCTTGACATTGCAGCAGCATGGGAGTATAATAATTTACGGAGAAGAGAGATGTAAAGTACCTTGTTGCTTTGCGTCTTTTTATTTTTTAAGGAGGAAAATATGAACGGCTCAATAATGGATATACTTGAGCGCACGCCGGTAATTGCGGCGACTGACCGTTCGGGCTGGCATAGGGCCTGTATGTCTGACGCGGAGGTGCTTTTTCATCTCGGAGCTGATATTATGACGGTGGGAAACGACATTGAGTCGGCGAAGCAGAAAGGTAAAACGGTATTTGTTCACATAGACTTAGCGGAGGGCATAGGCAGGGACAAAACCGGAATACAGTGGCTTGGTACAATAGGAGCTGACGGAATAATAAGCACAAGGGTGCAGCTTGTACGGGCGGCGAGAGAGTGCGGCTTGCTTGCGGTTCAGCGTTTTTTTATTCTCGATTCAAAAGGGATGCATTCGATAACGGAAACGATAGAAAATACAAGACCCGATATGATAGAAATAATGCCCGGAGTGATACCGAAAGCGCTGAAGCCTTTCGCTGACAGGGATATACCTGTAATAGCAGGCGGACTGATTGAGACGAAGTCGGAAATTACCGCCGCGCTCGGCAGCGGAGCTCTTGCCGTATCAACAGGGAAAAGAGAGCTTTGGTTTGATATATAGAATTTGATATATCTGCGGAGATTTAAGAGAGCAGGAAGAGAAACGGTTTTCAAATCCGTTTGTCTTTCTGCTTTTTTGCGTTAAATACGGAAATGATAAGGTTTTTTGAAAACCGAAGCTTCCTATTTTAATACTGACCTGACGAAAAGTAATTTTTCAGGCGGGTATGGCTATAAAATATTTCAGACGGAGGAGTAAAAATGATTTACGATGTCGCGGTGGCGGGCGGCGGTGTCATAGGCGCTATGACTGCCAGAGAGCTTATGAGATACAGGCTGAAGGTATGTATATTGGAAAAGGAAAACGATGTTGCGTGCGGAGCGAGCAAAGCAAACAGCGGAATTATTCACGCGGGGTTTGACCCTGAGCCCGGAACACTTAAGGCAAAGCTGAATGTATCGGGAGTACCGCTTTTGTATAAGGCGGTTGAAGAACTTAATGTACCGTACAGAAATAACGGTTCTGTTGTAGCAGCCTTCGGAGCACAGGAGGAATGTACGCTCACAGAGCTTTATGAGCGCGGAATTAAAAACGGCGTTAAGAATATGAAAATAATCGACGGAAACGAGGCAAGGAATATCGAGCCCGCTTTATCGCCGGAGATTACAAAAGCGCTGCTCGTGCCGGGAGCCGGTATTATCTGCCCGTACGCCTTGACAATAGCGGCGGCAGGCAACGCTATGGATAACGGGGCTGAGCTCTTGCGGAATTTTGAAATATGCGGAATCAAAAAGGAGGAGGTTTTTACCGTTACCGCTTCGGACGGCAGAACAATACAGGCAAGGTACATAGTAAACTGTGCCGGAGGGTATGCGGACAGGTTAGCAGAAATGGCCGGTGACATGGGTTTTGAAATTATTCCGAGAGCCGGAGAATATATGCTGCTTGACAAAAAAGAGGGAAAAACGGTATCACATACGATTTTTCAGGTTCCGACAGCAAATGGAAAGGGCGTGCTCGTAACGCCTACGGCTGACGGCAACCTGCTTCTCGGACCGACCGCTTCACAGGTCAAAACTCCGGAAAGCACCGAAACGACCGACGCAGGACTTAAAACCGTCGCATCTCTCGCGAGGAAAAGTGTTCCGGAAATAAATACGAGAGCGGTAATAACATCATTTACCGGCGTACGCGCGTCCGAAAAAGGCGGGGATTTTATAATAAGGAGGTCGGAAAAGGTTCCCGGGCTTGTGCACGCGGCGGCGATCGATTCGCCGGGACTTTCTTCATGCGCGGCTATTGCCGTTTATGTTACGGAGCTTTTAAGGGAGAGCGGACTTGAAACACCCGAAAATCCGGATTTTGACGGCACGCGAGAGGATACTCACGCTTTCGCAAAAATGAGCGATGAGCAAAAGGATAAATTTATAAAGCGCAATCCGGCTTACGGCAGGGTGATATGCCGATGTGAAGGCATAAGCGAAGGCGAGATAGTCGATGCTTTGCGACGCAATCCGCCCGCTCTTGATATAGACGGAGTAAAACGCCGGACACGCTCCGGAATGGGAAGATGTCAGGGAGGCTTCTGTACGCCCTATGTAATGAAGCTGATAGCGGAAGAAAACGGTACGGACGAGACAAAAGTGACCAAAAAGGGCGGAAAATCTTATATGTTGACAGGAAGGCTGTGAGTAAATGCTTGAATACGATATTGCGGTAATAGGCGGAGGCCCTGCGGGAATGGCGGCGGCAGCGGCGGCATATGACAGCGGTGTGAAGAATATTTGCATAATCGACCGCGAGGAAAAAACCGGAGGAATACTTAAACAGTGTATACACAGCGGTTTCGGGCTGCACAAGCTCGGAAAGGAGCTTACCGGTCCTGAATATGCCGAAGTATATACGGAAAAGATAAACAAACGCGGTATAAAGGTTTACAGTGAAACGATGGTTACAGATGTGTCGCCCGACAAAACGGTAACCGCCCGCAGCACCGGAGGAATACTGAAAATCAAGGCAAAGGCGGTAATACTTGCGATGGGATGCCGTGAGCGCAGCCGCGGAGCGCTCAATACCGCCGGTACGAGGCCTGCCGGAATATACAGCGCCGGAACCGCGCAGAAGCTGATGAACTGCGACGGGTTTTCGGTAGGCAAAAGAGCTGTGATACTCGGCTCTGGCGATATAGGTCTTATAATGGCGAGAAGAATGTCGCTTGAGGGCGCAAAGGTAGAGGCGGTCTGCGAAATAATGCCGTATTCCGGAGGGCTTACAAGAAATATAGTCCAGTGCCTTGAAGATTTCGGAATACCGCTTTTTCTCTCTACCACGGTAGCCGAAATACACGGCAGCGAAAGGCTTGAAGGCGTTACGGTCGCAAAGGTCGATGAAAACCGGAATATAATTGACAGCACAAGAAGATTTATTCCGTGTGATACATTGCTGTTATCGGTCGGATTGATACCCGAAAACGAGCTTACCGAAAACGCCGGTGTTTTAATGGACAGAATAACAGGCGGAGCTTTGGTGGACGAGAACCGGCAGACGCAGCGGGAGGGAATCTTTGCCTGCGGAAATGTGCTGCACGTTCACGACCTTGTGGATTATGTGTCGGACGAGGCGGAAATAGCCGGAAGAGCCGCCGCGGAATATGTAAAGGGAAAGCTTGAATCCGGCGGCACCGTTAAGGTCAGGGCCGGAAACGGAGTGCGGTATGTGTTGCCGCAGCGGATTAACAGGAACAGCAGTGAAAAGGTGTACTTGTTTTTAAGGGTTTCAAAACCGTTCGGGAAAGTGAGATATACGGTCAGCAGCGGCGGCAGGGTGCTTTCGGTTGCCGTAAGACCTAAAGCGGTTCCGGGAGAAATGGAAAAGCTGCCGCTTGAAATAAAAAATCTCGGCTCGGATGATGATGAGATAACGGTGAGTCTGGAGGAAACAGAATGAAAAGAAAGCTTGTCTGCATAGTGTGTCCGCGCGGCTGTATTATCGAGGCGGACGTTTCGGAGCTGGGTGTGGAAATTTCGGGAAACGGCTGTCCTAAAGGTGCAGCTTACGCAAAGGAGGAATGTACCGCTCCGGTACGAACGGTTACTTCGGCAGTTCGGGTCGTGGGCGGCAACGAAGCCATGGTGAGCGTGAAAACTGCTAAACCAGTACCTAAAGATAAAATTTTTGAGGTTATGCGTCTTATACGGGCAAAAACGGTTGCGCCGCCCGTAAGCGCCGGTGATGTAATTATAAGCGGAGTTTTCGGCACTGACATAATAGCCACAAAAAGCGTTGAATAAACTGTTATACGCTTTTCAAAAGCTGTCTGCGGTCTTGGAAACGCTTATTTGCGTCGGTCTTATCGGTATACGGTAATTCCGGCAAAAATTCAGAAAACCTTTATGAAATGCCGTTCGCTCGAAAATCAAAGATTTTCGGACTGCACTCCCTACTCTTGCGGTACCCGAAAAAAATTTACGCCC
>CALWIZ010000046.1 GCA_944380885.1 uncultured Clostridia bacterium
TTTTAAACGCACTTCAATTTCGTACCGTTCTTCGTTTAAAAGATGTTGCCCTTTTCTGTGTTCTGTGGTATAATTCGGATTGTACATAGTGATGATCCTTTCGGAATTTTTGTAGCAAATTAATTCTACCACAGGTTCGTCGCTATGGACCTATTTTTTTATTTTATTTCAACTTCATTTTACAACGCGCGAAAAATAAAAAAATCAATTTTATATTTATTCAATAAATCATATATTTTGCAAATTGAATTAGCCGATATTACCTAAAAAACGCTAAATTATTTACTTAAAAAAGCTTTTTGAAACAAAAAAGCCAACTCAAACTCATGGCACAGCAAATTTGAGCACAAAAACAGAAAATTCTCTCAAAAAACACATGTTATGCCCACACTTAAAAAATAAATTTCCGTACGATTTGCAGTCATCAGTAATATTAAATATCATTACTCATATTTAGGACTGTACAATAAATCTCAAATCATATATAATGGTTATATCTTGATTTTGTGTGAGTAAGTGATACTATGACAGAAAAGCACGCCGCCGAAAAGCAAAAAATATCAAAACCCCTTCGTATCTCTATAATTATTTTTTCCGTAATTGTAATTCTATTGGGTTCAGTTTACGGTTTTTATCATTCAAAAATAAGCCTTATTGATTTCAGCGACGGAAAAACCTCAGGCGATTACGTTGACCCCGATAACAGTGAGCTGAATGTCGGCGCCGAAGAAATGGAAAGTGCGACCGCAGGACTTGATATTAAGGAAAGTATTTCCGCGGAAGGCGACCTTTTTTATTCCGAAGATATAATAAATATTCTTTTAATAGGTACTGATGAAAGGACAAGCTACTTCAGCGACAATGCACGCGGAGATTCCTGCATGCTTTTTTCTCTCAACAAAAAAAAGCTCACCGTTAAACTGGTGAGCTTTGAAAGAGGAATGGGAGTTCCCATTTTATCCGGTGCATATAAAGGACAGTACGATTGGCTGACGCATACCTTCAGATACGGAGGCGCCGACCTTATGATGCGTGAAATACAGGAATGTTTCCGAATAAAAATCGACAGATACATAAGAGTAAATATGAAAACATTTATTGACGGAATAAATGTAATAGGCGGTATAACCGTAACGCTTTCTCAGGCGGAAGCGGATTATATCAACGATTCAAATACCCAGAAGGTATCAGCAGGAGTGACTCATCTTAACGCCGAGGCAGCTTTGACTTATGCCAGATGCAGGAGGATTGATAGTGACTGGGTTCGGATACAAAGGCAGAGGAATGTTATAAGCGCCTCAATGAATCAGATTAAAAACCTTAATATATTCGATTTCAACAACACTCTGAACACCGTCTTGCCGTTGGTGCAGACAAATCTGACAGAGGGAGAAATCACAAATCTTCTTTTTTTGGCTCCGAAATTTAAAGGTGCGAAAATAGAAGGTATGACTATTCCCGCAAAAGACACATACGGCAGTATGACAGGACTCGGAGGCAGAAATCTTTTTTCTGTGGATTTCAAAACCAATACTCAAATTCTTCATGATTTCATTACATCGTAAAACTGCCTGTGTCTGATTTTTTAAACACTATAAAAAACCGGAAGCACTAAGTGCTTCCGGTTTTTCATGGTGACCCGGACGAGATTCGAACTCGTGTTACCGCCGTGAAAGGGCGGTGTCTTAGGCCTCTTGACCACCGGGCCGGTGGTGGCTGTAATTGGATTCGAACCAATGACACTGCGGGTATGAACCGCATGCTCTAGCCAACTGAGCTATACAGCCGAATATTTCCGAGACCAGTATATTATATCGCTGTTTACTTTCTTTGTCAATACCTAATTTTACAAATAGACCTATCATAGACAAATTTATTTTGTCCATTTGTTAAAAAAATATCATTTTTCGCTTGACAAACGAAAAAACCGTGCTATAATATGGTAAACTGTCTCATTTGAGACACTTTAAGAGGGGCTTTATGTCAGTGTACGATAGTCTGTTTCTGTTAGACGGATTAAGCGCGGAAGAAAAGGAAAAGGTCATTTCCTCGCTTTCTCCGGCGGTAAAATTTTCAAAGGGCGAGCTTATATACTCGTCGGACAGTTTTTCAAGGGCGCTGGCGCTTATTGTGTCAGGTTCTGCGGTAGCGGTGACCAACAACACCAACCGGGTCGTAATGAAAAAATTCGGTCCTGGAATGTGCTTCGGTGCCGCGGCTGTATTCGGTGACAACAGCACCTATGTAAGCACCGTAACGGCAGATTCCGATGCGGAAATACAGTTTATAACCGAAGAAAAGCTGACTGAATTTTTCGTAAGCTATCCTAAAACCGCCGTAAACTACATAACATTCCTGTCAGACCGTATAAGGTTTCTCAATGACAGGCTAAGCGTTCTCTCCTGCCCAAGCGCGGAGGATACTGTTCTTGCCTATCTTATATCCGTGTCCGACAATAACGGATACGCCGAAATTCCCGTTAATATGACCTTACTCAGCCGAATGCTCGGCGTAGGAAGGGCAAGTCTTTACAGAAGTCTTGATTCTCTTCAGAAAAACGGGCATATTAAAAGGGAAAATAATAAAATAAAGGTGATAAAAAATGAAAAAACTGATTAGCATGCTTCTTGCAGCCGCAATGGTATTCAGCTTCGCGGCGTGCGGAAAAACCGATACCGCAAGCGGCAAAAACGACAGCTCTGAGCCGTCAAATCAGGCTCAGACGCTTGATGTTGCCTGCAACGTGTTCGCACTGTCCGGTCCTACCGGCGTAGGTCTTTCTCCCCTTATGAAAAAGGCTGACGAAAAAACCGGAAGACTCAATTACAATATCGGTATTGTAGGCAGCAACGATGAAATCGTAGCCAAGCTCTCTAACGGTGAAGCCGATATAGCCGCGGTAGCCACCAATCTTGCCTCCACTCTTTACAAGAAGACAAACGGCGGCATTTCGGTGCTGGCGGTAAATACTCTCGGCGTGCTCTGCCTTGTGACCAAGGGCGAAGACGACGTGACCGACATTAAATCGCTCAAGGGCAAAACCATATACTCCACCGGTCAGGGCGCTAACCCGGAATATATAATAAATTATATTCTTGAGAAAAACGGGCTTAAAGCCGGCGAGGACGTTAAGATAGAATTTGTCTCACAGCCTACCGAGCTTGTAACCGCCTTCGCGCAGAACGACAAGGCGATCGCCGTAGCTCCGCAGCCGGTAGCCACCACCATCACCACTAAAAACGAGGGCGCGAAAATCGTTCTCGATATGAACGACGAATGGGACAAGGTAAGCGACACTAAGCTCGTAATGGGCTGCATTGTGGCGAGAAACGAATATATCGAGCAGAACCCCGAAGCGGTAAAGATATTCCTTGAGGAGTACAAGGAGTCGGTTGAGTCGGTAAACAGCGACATCGACACCGCCGCTGCCCTCTGCGAGGAATACGGGATTGTAGCTTCCGCCGGCATAGCGAAGCAGGCTATTCCCTACTGCAACATCGTGTTTGAGGACGGCGCCGAGCTTAAAGCCGACCTTTCGGCGTATCTTCAGTTCCTCTATGACTGCAATCCGTCAAGCGTGGGCGGTGCCCTGCCTGACGACAGCTTCTATTATGAAGCCAAGTAATACAAGAAAATTTTTAAAGTGGGCTGCCGTTGCGCTTTTATGGCTGGCGTTCTGGCAGCTCGCCTCCGCCGCCGTAGGTAAAGAGCTGCTTATCCCCTCTCCGAAGGCGGCTTTTCTGTCTCTTAAAGAGCTTTGTATTACAGCTGATTTCTGGCTTGCCGTACTGCTTTCGGTGCTGCGTATAATCGCGGGCTATTTATCCGGAGTGCTTGCAGGTGTGGCAGGGGCGGTGCTTTCGGCGCGCTTTTCCGCGTTTAAGGCGGTTTTTTCACCCGTGCTGCACCTTATAAGAGCGGTTCCGGTAGCGTCCTTCATAATACTCGCTCTGGTCTGGATTAAAAGTCAGTATCTTGCCGTTTTCATATCCTTTCTTATGGTGCTGCCAATGATATGGACAACGGTTGAAACCGGAATAGAAAATCTTGACCCAAGATACCTTGAAATGGCGAAGATTTTCCGTATAAGCCCTGTAAAAACGCTTTTTCAGGTGAAAATTCCGTTTATACTGCCGTCTTTTATAGCTTCCGCAACTTCGGCTCTCGGATTCGCGTGGAAATCGGGCGTTGCGGCGGAGGTTATCTGCCGGCCGGAAAATTCACTCGGAAGACTGCTGCAGGACGCAAAAACATATCTTGAAACGCCACGCGTTTTCGCCGTTACAGCAGTGGTGGCTTTGCTTTCGCTTATACTTGAGCTGGCGGTAAAGCGTGCTGCAAGGAGGTTCACCGATGTTAAGCATTGATAATATCTCATTCTCATACGGTGAAAATCCTGTTCTTGAAAATTTTTCGCTGTCGGTCGGCGACGGTGAAAGGATATGCCTTTTCGGGAAAAGCGGCTGCGGAAAAACCACGCTCCTTAGAATTATTTTAGGGCTTGAAAAAGCGCAGCAAGGCAGTGTGACCTCCGGACGTGACATAAAATACTCGGCGGTGTTTCAGGAAGACCGCCTTCTCCCCTTTAAAACCGTTTTGCAGAACATAACGCTTATCGGAGCGGACGAGCAGACTGCTTTATCGCACCTTTCGGCGCTGGGTATTCGTGACTGCGCGGATAAATATCCGTCCGAGCTTTCGGGCGGTATGCGGCGGCGCGCGGCGATAGCAAGGGCGCTGTCGGCGGACTATGACTGTCTTGTGCTCGATGAGCCGTTTTCGGGACTTGATACCGAAAATATAAAAAAAGCGGCAGAGCGTATTTCGGAGTGCCTTTCAGGCAGGACGCTTATTCTTGTCACCCACGCCAAAGAGGAAGCTCAAATGCTCGGATGCAAAATTATACCGGCAGAAAAAAACACTTCCGATACGGAAAAACCGCTCTGAGAAATCAGAGCGGTTTCAGCCTGTCGATAAACCTCAAATTTAATTTTTTAGCGGCGGTCAGCCGCATTTTGTTTTTTCGGCGACAGGCGCG
>CALWIZ010000047.1 GCA_944380885.1 uncultured Clostridia bacterium
ACGCACTTCAATTTCGTACCGTTCTTCGTTTAAAAGATGTTGCCCTTTTCTGTGTTCTGTGGTATAATTCGGATTGTCCATAGTGATGATCCTTTCGGAATTGTTGTAGCAAATTAATTCTACCACAGGTTCGTCACTATGGACCTATTTTTTTATTTTATTTCAACTTCATTTTACAACGCGCGTAAAAATAATTTTTGTCTGCCGCAATTTTTTTGTTGACAAATTTTTTTGTTATGGTATAATAATTCTTGCGCTATGGTGGATGTAGCTTAGTTGGTTAAAGCGCCAGTTTGTGGCACTGGAGACCGTGGGTTCGAGTCCCATCTTCCACCCCATGGAAAAAGCGGCTTGCCTTCGCGAGTCGCTTTTTCCTTAAATAAAACGCTTTTCAGCGCAATTAAAAATTCATACTGGGGTGTCGTCAAGCGGTAAGACACAGCACTTTGACTGCTGCATTCGTAGGTTCGAATCCTGCCACCCCAGCCATATCGGGAAATGTGCTTTAACAGTGCATTTCCCTTTATTTATACAGGTTATAGCATTTTTAATATAATTCCGAGATCATAAAAAATGTCGCACGAAAAATCACACATAAAACCGCCGTAGGGATAACCCTCCGGCGGTTGAGTCTGTCGATAAACCTCTTATTTGTTTTTTCTTTCTTATAAACAATTTTTCCGTTATTCTGTCAAAGACGCAGTTTGTTCGTCGGCCGTCTGCTCTTCATACTCCTCTTTTGTCAGCAGAAAACTTGATACCGCGTACACAGTCTGCCCATTATAGGTAAGCCTGGTCCATCCCTTCACACTTGTTCCGGTTCGGGTCACGAACTCGCCCCTTTTAAGTGTATAGACTATCTGCGAACCGTTCGTGGTCGGCGCGGTGCGGAGATTTGTGGTGTCCTTCGCGGTCATTTCACCCGAAGCGGCGGTAAAATCGTCGGTTTCCTCTATCCTTGAAGGCTCTTCTGAAGACGATGATGAGCTGTTCACCTCTGTCGTAAGCAGGCTTGTTTTAGCGTAAGCCGTGCGCCCGTTATATGAAACCCTCGTCCAGCCGTTCGGATTTATTCCGGTGCGGGTTACAAACTCACCGTTTTTGATTGTTGCCACTATTTCGCTGTCGGTATTCGGCTGAGCCCTTAAATTGGTCTCGATTTTGGCCGTTACCTGACCCGATGAAGCAGTAAACCCATCCGACGGTACTGTTACCGGCGGCTTATAGTTCTTATCGGTCGTGAGATAGCTTGTTATCGCGTAAACGGTTTTGCCGTTATACGAAAGCTTCGACCAGCCGTTTGAGCCTATACCGATACGTTTTACAAACTCGCCGTTTTTAAGCACGGCTACTATATTGCTTTTGGTAGTCGCGGCGTCACGCAGGTTTGTTTCTATCTTTGCCGTAACCTCATCTGACGCGGCGGTATAAAGCGCGGCGTCGGCGTCGGGCGCTTCGGCGTCGTCCGGACGCGCGGCGGAATTTTTAGGTTCTGCCTCTTCCCTTGTAAAATAGGAAACATTCATATCGGCATTGCCCTTAATGCCTTTTACCGCTCCCTTGTCGGTATACTGCCACATACCGTACTTTCCGCTGTAATCAGGTGTAACAGTATTGGGATACGGTCTTTCAGGATAGCGCGCAACCCATACCATATAGTCTTGTTCAATCCTTTCGGTATCCCAGTAAAGCGAATTTTCAAGTTCGGACTTGGCGGCATAAAACATACCCTCATAGCCCTTTGACTCAACATATTCAAGAAAAGCAACGGCATTATCGGTCCTCTGCTTATTTGAGATACCGTAAACACGGCTTTCCGAATTCAAAAATCCCTCACAGTCGTACACAACAGGATATGAAATCGGATAACCCTCTATGGCCGAAACAGTCCACTCCGCTTCTTCTTTTGCCTCGGCTGTGGTCATAGCAGTGGAGAAGAAATAAACTCCTACAAGCACACCCGCCTTGTGTGCCTGCTGTATATTATAGTCGGCGCAGTCGTCCTTGTAAATCTCGCCGTTTTCACCGCGGAACCCTATTCTTATTACAGCGAAATCAATGCCGTCGCTTTTTACCGCTTTCCAGTCAATGAGTCCCTGCCATTTTGAAACATCGATTCCGTTTGCTTTACCCTCTTTTGTCTCAAGTTCGTCCGCATTTACTTCTGCGCCCGACTCGGTTTTATAATCGTTGTTTTCAGGGTCGGTCATATCGTTCTGACCGCTCTGGCTGTATTCCGACGTTCCTCCGCCGCTTTGCGTATCATTTTTTCCACATCCCGCCGCCATAATCATAATAAGAAATGTGGTGATAAAAATAAATATTCGTTTCTTTATAAAATTTTTCATAACTTTCTCCTGTTCAATCAGGACAGTGATGTGAGCATATCACCGTATATCAGTAAAGCATTTTTCCTGTAAGCTCGGCAAGAGTTGTTTCTCCCCAACTGTAATTCGTAAGATAACTGCCCTTGAAAAGTCCGGAAAACTCCTCCTTGCCCGAAAGATAGTCATAAAGGTCGCAGTCAACCTTTTCGGTAACTATTCGGCGCTTGCCGTCTACCGACTCAACTATATCGGCTATCCCATACTCCTCAAGTATATTTTTAAGCCTTAAAGCCACCTTGCGATAACGCGCAAGAGTTACCGAATTGACCGGTTCGTCCTCCCACAGAAAGCTGATTGCTTCCTCGGAAGATACAAAACCGCCCCTGCGGTCTATAAGCAGGGCGAAAAGCTCCTTTGATTTCTGGCTTCTGAAGGCTATCGGCTTGCCGTTTACAAAAATATCAAAATATCCGAAGGTGCGTATGCGTATCTCGTTATTGCCGGAAGGTCTGCCCGCCGCTTCCTTGCTGTCAACATTATAAAGCATTATATAAAGACTTGAAGCGTCGTCGGTATTTTTTCTGGAGCATATCGCTTTTATCCTGCGGTAAATATTTTTGGTTATATCAAAATAAGAAAATTCCGCCTCGCCGGTCGCAAAAAGTTTTTTTACATCATTATAATCAAGCCTGCTCTGGGAAATAAAATCCTTTATTGAATGGCTGCCCGACGACAACTGCTCCCACTGCTCTTTAGTATACCCGAAGAATTTGCAGACATTTTCACTTGTATAAAGCGGCTTTACGCAGTCATTCTCCACCTTGAACGCCACTACGCCCTCTGTAAACTGCATAACAAGGTCGTTGACATTTTTAAGCGTGCGGTTCTCGCTTTTCAGCTCGTTTTTTTCGTTTTCGTCGGTTATGCTTCGGCAGCAGAACAGGCTCACCGACGCGTCTACCTTTAAAAATATTCCCGTATATGTCTTTATTCCGCCCTTTGACGACATTGCCCTGTATGTTATTACCGGCGGCTTTGAATCAGAGTCCTCAAACCTCTGCGTATAGAATTTCTCAAAAAACTCTCTTACGGGCAGTCTGTCCTCATCACAGACCGTATCTACTATCCATTTTTCTGTGGCCTCCCGCATACGCATAGGGATATTGACAACCCACTTGAAAAAATCCGAATTCTGACCGTAAAGACATTTCACCGTACCGTCAGAGCGGTCATACTCGAATATCTTGTCATACACTTCACTTAACGCCTTCATATAGCGCTTGGTTTCTTTTTCCTTTTTCATATTGTGGTGCTCGGTAATATCCATGCAGACGGTCTGAAATTCCTCATTTCCATCATCGTTTATACATTTCATTATCCAGCCGAATACACGGGCTTTCGTACCGTCGCACCTCATAACCGTCACCTCACCGGCGATAGGCTCACCGTTTGTGTATACGCGGTTGAGATAAAGCGCGAAGCGGCGGCGCTCCTCCATAGGTATCATAAGGAAAATATTTCCCTTATACATATCAAGGTAGTCAAGCTCGCCCTCGCGCGCCTTTGGTATACGCAAAAATTCCTCCATACGGCGGTTCATATAGGTTATAGCCGGCTGCTTTTCACATGTGTATTTTATATATCCGAAGTGCAGCGCGCCGCTGAGTCGCTGTATTTCCGCCGTATCTGTCCTCTCACCGGTAATATCCGCCAGCACCGAGCACCCCGTGAGCCTTCCGCCGTAACGGCTTACGGTAAAGGTATCTCTCACACGAATAATGCCGCCGTCTTTTTTTACAATACGATAGTTTGCCGAAAGGGTTTTACCGCTGCTTTCAGCTTTGTTTATAAAATCCGCGTAAATTTCGGCATCGTCACTATGTACCACCGAAGCGTAAAAATCCCCGTTTCCGCTCAGAAATTCATCCTCGGTGTATCCTGTCATTTCGCAGAGGCTGGCGCTTACATAGCACAGCCGCGCGCCGCCGTCAAATATATACTGATGAAAGCCGCTTAATCCGTGCTCAAGCACATAGGCGGGATTTTCGGGAAAATTACTCATAATATCGCAGTATCTCCTTACAGGCAAAGCAAAAGCTCCGTATTTCAGACTTTCCGAAGCATTAGCATTTTATCAGGCTATATTATAGCATATAATCCTAAAAAGTGCAATCATACTCCCTCATCTGAAATAAGCCTTTTATATCCGAACATTTCAATTCAGAAAACCGTTTCCTGAAAGATAATAAAGTTACCGTTGTTTTTGAAAAATCTGTTAATGAGTCACAACCTCCGGCTAAGCCGGAGGCTTGAGTGAGCCCTAGAAGGGCATTTTACAGGCCACACCCCTAAAGGGGC
>CALWIZ010000048.1 GCA_944380885.1 uncultured Clostridia bacterium
ACCGAGGGCTTGACCTATTACTTTTCGTTCCTCTTCTTCGCTTTCTTTGTTCGGTTTTCGCGGTGCGAGTAATTATGGTTCTAAAGCAATCGGTTATCCGGTTGCTTTTTTGATTATTTATATTTACATCATCTAATTCTCAATGGCAGCAGAAATTTTTTACCGCAAGAGCGGCGGCATCTTTCGCGGAGTTGAAAGCTGTGTCCGATAGTATAATTTAGGCCTTATCGGTACGGCAGGTTATCCATATTTTCAGGAGTGTTACAGTGAATAAATTATTGCATATAATAAAAAAGCAGGGTAAAACGGCCGTTTGGGCGACCGTACTTGTTTTAATAATTGTCTTTAGCGTGTTTTTTGCTTCATGCAGGAAAGCTAATAACGACGGCGGTTATGACAGTACCGCGGAATCAGACCAACTTGACTTATCGGCGCAGTCCCCTGATTATACATCGGCAGGCGGTTCGTCAGGTGTGAACAGCTCATCTTCCGGCGGCACGGCCGGGGATGATAATTCGTTGAATGGCTCTTCTACAACGGATTCACCGGAAAGCAGCGGTGTTTCTTCTGGCGGTTCAGGCTCATCGGTGTTAGTCGGTACGCAATCCGGTTCAGCCGGCGGAACGCAGTATGTTTCTTCGGGAAACACCGATTCATCGCACAAGCATATCTGGAAGTCTCATACCGCTCAGAAAAAGGTCACGGAAACAGTCACGGTTGTTGATGAGCCGGAGAAGACAGTCGGTTATTCATTATACCGAATGTACTGGTATAATACCGGAGAATGGGAAGAAACACGTGATCCGGAGCGTTTTCAAACATGGATGAGAGACAGGGAGGGCGGACAGATTTCGCCTAATTCTATAACTATGGCAAAAAATCCGGAGGACTGTCCGCTTTTTAATGGTTACGACGAAAACGGTCACGCTACATTTACCAATGACCATACAATTTTTACGGGGCTATACGAGACAATACCGGCGGTCACACATGAAGAGACCCGCACCCGATATGAGAGCTACACGGATTATTACTACTGCGACTGTGGAGCGGTGAAAAAATAGGCGTTTTTCAGCACGCTTGATAAAGGCTTTTTAAAAACAGTTAAATCGAAGCAATCGGTTATCCGGTTGCTTTTTTGTTTGCTTGCTTTTTACGCCAAAAAAAATATAATGATTATGAAGACAGATAATATTAACCGAAAAAGCGCTTTTATGGTTAATAACGGTACAGGTTTTGAGGAGGAAAAAATGAAAAAACTGCTGCTGATTTTTGCGATAGTTTTTGGAATTATGGGTTTTTCAGGTGCCGTATATGTTATTTATACCGGCGGAGAGGCAAATGCGGGTTACGGAATAATTCCTATGCTTTTCTGCGTTATTTGTGCGCAGGGATACAGAAGCCTTAAAAAATAGGACGGCAAATAATCAGTGAGTTAATACAAAGAAAAGGCGGATAAAATATGCTGGGATTAAAGCGTGGAACAGTTAAATTATATGACCACGAAAAGGAATGGGAATCAGAGGCGCAGGATACCATAGAGCGCCTTAAAAAAATACTGGGAGAGAGCGCAAATGATATTCAGCACATCGGAAGCACGGCAGTCCCTGCGATAAAGGCAAAGCCGATTATTGATATCGCGGTTGCCGCCGATAGTTTCGACGATATATTAGCCCGCAAAGAACAGCTTGAAAAAAGCGGCTTTTATTACCGCCCGAATGCGCAGGCGTCTCTAAGAGGTCAGTTGTTGTTTGCCTGCGGAAGCTATTATGACGGTACCGGCGATATGCAGACGCATTTTATCCATGTTGTAAAGACAAACAGTATGGACTGGATAAATTACATCAATTTCAGGGATTATCTGCGCAGCACTCCGCAGGCGGCAAAGGATTATGAAAATTTAAAAATGTCGCTTGCAAAGCAGGCTCCCGAAGACAGCGGCAGGGAAAAGTATCTGCAAGGCAAACACGATTTTATTGTTTATACGCTCAGAAAAGCGCTTGTAAAATCTTATCTTGGGAAAACCGTCACCATAAAAATCGACCGCCCGATAGGATATGTTCATAAAAAGAAAGATTATACGCTTAAATATCCGGTAAATTACGGCTATATCCCGGGCATATTAGGCGGCGACGGCGAGGAACTTGACGTTTATCTTCTCGGCGTTGATATGGCTGTGTCCGAATACACCGGAAAAATAATCGGAATAATCCATCGCCACAACGACATAGAAGACAAGCTGGTAATGGCTCCGGACGGCATAATTTTTACACAGAACGAAATAGCTGAACAGGTGCATTTTCAAGAGCGGTATTATAAAATCGAAATTGAGGCAATTTATCAAAAATCCTGCGGCGCGGTTGTTTATAAAAAAGAAAATGAGAAAATAAAAATTCTCTGTATTTTACAGCGTCAGTCTAAGACTTACAGCGTACCGAAAGGGCATATGGAAGCCTTTGAAACCGAGGAAGAGACGGCAAAACAGGAAATATTTGAAGAAATCGGTATAAAAGCAGAGCTGCTGCCCGGATTCAGGGAGACGGTTTCATATAATGTTGCGGACGGAAAGCATAAAGATGTCGTACTGTTTCTGGCGGAATGTACCGAAAAGTTAAAGACAGACAGCGGTGAAATTATCGGTTATAAGTGGCTTTCACCTGAAGCGGCAAAAGCCATACTGCCGGAATGGTACGGTCCGGTAATAGATAAAACGGCAAACAGACTTTGCGTAAAATAACCGGAATAAATTCAGGACAGCACCGCAGACAGCTGATTTATTTAAGAAAGTCCGTGTTCGCACGGCTCTTGGAATATTTTTCGTAATATTTACGTGGTGTAACGCCGGTCTTTTGCTTGAAAACCTTGCAAAAATGGCTCTGCGAGGAAAAACCCAGATGAAACGCGATTTCCGCTGAGCTTATCCCTGAATAGGCTATCATTCTTTTTGCCTGATTTATTTTTTCCTCTGTAATATATTCGGTAAGTGGTATATTCTCCGTTTTTTTGAAAACGGCGGACAGATAATTCGGCGTTATACCGAGACTGGCGGCGATATCCTTTACGGTTATGGTATCGCTTAAATGCTTTGAAATATATGTTTTTGCCTTGTAGGAATAAAAATCCGATTCGGAGTCGCTGTGCTTTCTGTCCCGTAGATGCGACTCAACGAGCTTCGTAAAGGTAACATTGCATTTCAGATATACGTCAGACAGCTCGATTTCGTTTTTTGACAGTTCTATCTGCTTGATATAGTTGTCTGAAAGATTGTAGGCAAGTTCATAATGTATTCCCGCCTTGATTGCAGCACGGGTCACAATGGTGACGCCGACTATTGCCATATTCTTGCTGTTTCTGAGATTATCGGAAATCGTTACACCGTGTCCTCCGTCAAGATTGTCCATAGTAACGTCGACAATCATTGCCACATTTCCGGTCTCCACACATTCAACAAGCCGGTCAACCCGCGCGGCGGTATGGTGCCCTTCCCTGTTTTCGGACGACTTATATATCATTCTCGTTACATTTTCAGATGTTTCGCGTATATATTCGGGGTCAAGAATATTTCTGGCAATAAAATCCGAGGCGGAAACGGTATCGTTGTTGAAATATTCGTATAGAAACAGAACCGAGCGCACAAAATCCGATACGCGCACGGTTTTTATTTCGTCCGCTGGGTGAAGGCTGTCGCCCTCGAAGGAAAATACAGGATTTACCAGATTGGCGCTGAATTTGACAGGGCCGATAATGATATAGCTTTTCGGGGCGGGCACATACGCGAAATAGTATTCGTCGTTCCATTTGAAAATGTGCGGAAAGGAGCCGTCGGTTTCGGTTATGCGTGATATGGCTTTTTCCTTTAAGTCAGGGCAGCTCAAAAAAACTCTGCCGGTATCCTCGGAACCGCTGATATATGATACGGTGTCATTAAGGCAGACACATATCTCAGCGGATAATGTTTTTGAGACATAGCATATTGTCGATTTATCCTTCACATTATTTTCCTCCTTTAAGTAATATTATATAATAAATTTTTTAAAACGCAATAGAAAAATATAAAACAGTGTAGAATTGTGATATAAAAGCATCTGAAAGTAACTATAATAAAATCAAAGCTAAACGATTCGAGGAGAAAGGTTGAAACATTGTAATCTAAGCAAAATTCCGAAAAAGGGCGCACAAAACCAAGCCCCCTGAAAGCGGGCAAAA
>CALWIZ010000049.1 GCA_944380885.1 uncultured Clostridia bacterium
CCGCCGTGTACCGAACGGTACGCACGGTGGTGTGAGAGGTCGGCTACTCAATTAATGGGTAGCCTCCTACTCGATTGTGGCTGTGAGATGAAAAAACAAAATCGTATATAGAGGGCAAAAATCTTGGCAAATACTATATTGACCTGTATATGAATAAATGCGTCGGCGACATAACCGATGACAGTTCGGCCGATGAGCTTGAGGATATGATCGAAGAAATTACAGAAACTCTTGACAGATCCGAAGATGTCATAGATTTTCTTATTGAAAATAAGGATAACTGGCAGATAAGAGGAGAAAACATAGCTTTCAGAAATGACAGCCTGACGGCAGAATACGACAGGCTCATATCGCTTCTCGGGCAGGTAAGACAGGCAGGATTATGAGATTTTCGGTTCGCAGTGTTTTTGTGATGTAAAAACAGTAATTTTCATTTTACGTTTTTTAACGGCTTTCAAATTTGCAAAAACGGTATAAAAAGATTAAAAAGCACACCTGAAATTTTCAGAATTTCAGGTGTGCTTTTGTGCGCTTAAAACATTAACCGCTAAACCGGTATTGTCTGATTTAATAATGTGTAATATAGCCGTTCTGCGCGAACGGGCTTAATTTTTGTCAGGATTGTTTAAAATCGGTCATAACGCGGCTGCCTGCGAAGGCGCGGCTGTAAAAGACAATTGAAAGAACGGTAGCTACGCACCATCCGACCGGCCATGCGCACCAGATTCCGGTGGCTCCGAGAGCTGTTTTTGAGAATAAAAAGGCTAACACAACACGCAGAATCAGGTCTGTAAAGGTCGCCAGCATAAATTTTCTCATCATACCCGCGCCTCTTAAAATACCGTCTGCCGTTAATTTTGCGGAGACAACGAAATAAAACGGGGAAAGTATCTTCAAATATGTAATTCCGGTTTGTACGGCGAGCTTTGTCGGTTCGTCCATAAATAGCTTCAGAACTATTTCTCCGCCGAAAAAATAAAGCAGGAAAAGCAGAAGGCTTAGCATCCATACGAGCTTTACGCCGGCTCTGAATCCCTGTTTTATGCGTTCGGGCTTTTCCGCTCCGAGATTCTGGGCAGTATAGTTTGAAATACCGTTTCCGAGCGTAGTAAAAGAGGTCACAACCAGATTGTTCAGCTTTACCGCGGCTGAATATCCCGCCATAACCGCGGCGCCGAAGCCGTTTATTATGCTTTGTATGGCGATATTGCCGAGAGAAATGAAGCTCTGCTGCAATATGCTCGGAACGGCAATTATAACAATCTGTTTTAACAGGCGGCTGTCAAAAAGAGGAACTTTTTCCTTTATCCCCATTTTAACAAGCCTGCGGAATATAACCGTCATAGCAAGGATACAGCTTATTCCCTGGCATATAAAGGTTGCCCATGCAACGCCGGCGACTCCCATATTGAAGGCTTTGACGAACCATATGTCAACGGCTATATTTGAGAGCGATGAGGCGGCAAGGAAAAAGAAAGGCGTTTTCGAGTCGCCGAGCGCCGAAAAAATTCCGGTTGCTATATTGTAGAAGAAAACAAAAGGCAGACCCCATACATAAATATCAAGATAAAGCTCTGAATCCGCAAATACCTCATCCGGTGTTCTTATAAGCCTGAGCAGCGCGCTTGAAGAGGTTATTCCTATAATCATAAGAGCTGCGCAGACTAAAGCGCTGAAAATGCAGGCGGTATATATCGCGGTCTTCATTCCTTTGTAATTCTTGGCACCGAAAAGTTTTGAAACAACGACTGAACAGCCCATATTACAGCCGAACGCAAAAGCTATGAATATCAGCGTTATTTCATAGCTGTTGCCTACGGCGGCAAGGGCGTTTTCACTTACGAATTTACCTGCGACAAAGCTGTCCGCTATATTGTAAAGCTGCTGAAAAATAATACTGCCGAACAGCGGCATACAGAACTTCCACAGCACAGTTTGCGGATTGCCTGAAGTAAGATCCTTATTCATTTCCCGCCGCCTCCGTTTGTCTGATGCTGTTAAGGAGAATATCCACGCAGCCGTCAATTCCGAAATGACTGCTTGAAAGCATTATGTCATAGCTGTCAGGCTGTCCCCACGGGGTTTCGGAATAGAAATCAAAAAACTGCCGTCTCATTCTGTCTACACGCCTGATACGGCTTACGGCTTCTTTTTCGCTTATGTTGTTTCTTTCTGAAACCCGGTTTATTTTATCGGTTTTGTCAGCGTAAATAAATACGGAAAGCCTTTTTTCTTTAGGCAGTATATTTGAAGTGCAGCGACCGACAATTACACCGGACCCTTCAGCGCCGATTTTCTCAATTACCGATTTTTCAGCGTTGTATGTAATTTGACTTTCTAAATAAAACGTATTGTTCATTACCGCCATATCGGCATAAAGGTTACCGCTTAAAAACTGAAAATTTTTCACGGGCGATTCCTCGGTTCTCGCTATATATTCTTCGCTCAGTCCCGATTCCAGCGCCGCCTTTTTTATAAGTAACTTGTCGTAATAAGGAACATTAAGCACCGCAGCGAGCTTTTCCCCGATTTCTCTTCCGCCGCTGCCGTATTCCCTTCCGATGCAGATTATTTTTTTCATATAACTACCTCTGTTTGTAATGCAAGTCTTGCTTTTATTAACCTGATATATTATAATCTGTTTTATGATATATGTAAAATGCTTTGATTGCAATTATGATATATTAAATTGATATATGAGGCGACGGTATGAATATAAACTACGATTACTATAAAGTATTTTATTATGTGGCAAAATACAAGAGCTTTACCGGAGCCGCCGACGCTCTGCTTAATAATCAGCCCAATATTACCAGAATGATGAAAAAGCTGGAAAATGAGCTTGGATGTACTCTTTTCGTAAGGCAGAGACACGGTGTGAGCCTGACATCGGAGGGTGAAAAGCTGTACGCTCATATTTCAGCCGCCGTCGAGCATATCCAGCGCGGGGAAGAGGAAATCGCGGCGGATAAAAGTCTTAAATCGGGAGTTGTAACGGTTGCCGCGAGTGAAATCGCGCTGCATTGCGTGCTGCTTCCCGTGCTTAAAAAATTCAGAAAATCGTATCCGGGAGTTAAAATACGAATACTTAATTATTCAACTCCTCAGGCTGTAGATACGGTAAAAAAAGGACTCGCTGATTTTGCGATCGTTACCGAGCCGTTCGAGCTTACGTCAGGATTTGAAACCGGCGTTTTGCGCAGCATCAGGGAAGTTCCGGTATGCAGCAGTACACTTATCGCGCAGGGCAGTGTTATTAAAACTTATGAACAGCTTAAAAGTTATCCGCTGATAGGTCTCGGCAGGAATACCGCTTCTTATGGATTTTATTCGGATTTTTTCAAGAAGATGGGACTTTCGTTTGAGCCGGATGTCGAAGCGGCAACCGCTGACCAGATTCTTCCGATGATTAAGTCTGATTTAGGGATAGGCTTTGTTCCTCTGGATTTTCTCGGAAAAACCGATAAAGGAAATCTGAAAATTCTTGATATCAAGCCGGCTGTACCGGCAAGAAAAATATGTCTTCTGAAACGCAAGGGGATATCGGCCGGAATCGCTGCGGGAGAAATTGAAAAAATGCTTAAGGCTGATATTAAAAGCTCAGGCAGCGGAGCGTGATTTTCAACATTTAAAACGGTGCGTTATTTCGGTCTGTAAAACAAAGTCAGTTTGTTTTACAGTATACGGATTTGGTCTTTAAATATAAAAAGACGCTTGATTTGTTATTTATTCATCAGAAGTGCCTGCGGTTCACACGCGTGTGAGCCGCAGGCACTTATTCGGTATACAGCTGTTCGGAATATTTTTGAAATTATTCACTCAGATAGCTGTTAGGGTAATCCGTTTCGATAAATTTTTTCAGCTTTTCAATGTCAATATAAGTTTTTATAAAACTTATCAGCCTGTCGAAAAAGTCCAGTTTATACTGGGCTTTTTCTGAGTTTTGTGGTATAATAAAGTTGGTGATAAAAATG